>DATMCM010000039.1:0-13593 GCA_035558335.1 Blastocatellia bacterium
TGATCGCGCTAACGACCAAGCGGCCGGTGATGCAACGGACGTCGCTCGTCGCGCTTGCCGTGGCGTTTGGGGCGCACACCGTCTGGCTTGTAATAAGAGGGGTTAGAGCGAACAGGTGTCCGCTGGTAGGGACTGAGGAGATGTCGGCGTTTCTCTCCTGGTCTCTCGTCGTCTCTTATCTCATAGCGTCGCGGTGGTACCGAACAGCGGCACTACGAGCTTTCGTCTTCCCGATTGTACTCGCGCTCGCAACTATCGCGGCAATCTCGCCCGACACGCAAGGTGCTCCGCTCACTACCAATCAACCGCTGCAGGGAGTGCTCCTGCCGATTCACGCAGGTCTGATCCTTCTCTCTTACGCAGCGTTCTTCATCACGTTTGGCGCCGGCCTGATGTACATAGTCCAAGAGCGCGAGCTGAAACATAAGCGGTTCGGCACGATCTTTTACCGCTTGCCCTCGCTTGATACCTGCGATGCGATTGGGTCGAAATCGATGGCAATCGGGTTTGTTCTATTGACGGTTGGGATCCTTGCGGGATTGTGGTTCACCCACGCGCGGTACGGCCTCTACTGGCAGGGTGGTCCTCTCGAGATCTTTTCCGTCGCGACCTGGGTGATATATTTGCTACTAATTCAAACCAGAATCAATGCGGGTTGGGGCGGCCGTGCCGGCGCTCTTGCGTCGATAGTAAGTTTCCTGATTGTTGTTTGCAGTCTGGTTGGTGTTCGCTACCTTGGACACGCCTGATAGTGAGTCGAGCAAACAAGGCCAACCCGGAACAGAGGCAGAGCTCGTACGAATCTCGGTGCTCCGCAGTTGAACGATGAATATAGTACTGGTCGGATTAAGCCATAAGACGGCGCCGCTCGAGATAAGGGAGCGGCTGGCGTTCAACGAGTTGCGTCTTCACGACGCGCTTGGCGAGCTTGTGGACCAGGAGGCGATCGAGGAAGGGCTAATCGTATCGACCTGCAATCGAGTCGAATTGTTGGCATCAGCGCCGTCAGGTGCCGACCGCGGGCTTGGCCGCTTGATGGACTTTCTTTGCGGGTTTCACAACCTTGAACCAGGAGAGCTTAACGGTCATCTGTATCGCCACTGCGATGTGGACGCTGTAAAGCACGTCTTTCGAGTTGCATCGAGTCTGGACTCGATGGTCGTGGGTGAATCTCAAATCCTCGGACAGGTTAAGGAAGCTTACCAGACCGCGGTAGAGGCCGGCACTATCGGGCGAGTTCTCAGCCAGCTGATAAACCGCGCTCTTTATGTGGCGAAGCGGATTCGAACTGAGACGGGGGTGGGGCATAACCCGGTTTCAGTCAGCTCTGTTGCTGTTGAACTGGCGCGCAAGGTCTTCAACGAGCTCTCTGACAAGACCGTGCTGTTGCTGGGTGCGGGCGAGACCGGCGAGCTCGCCGCTCGCAGCTTGATTGATGCGGGAACGAGCAAGCTGTTAGTCACAAATCGCACTCGCGAGCGCGCTGATGAGATGGCGCGCAAGTTCGACGCAGTCCCTGTGAGTTTCGAAACCCTTTATGAAGTGCTGCCGTCGGCGGATATCGTGCTTTGCTCGACCGGCGCGCCAACGTATGTCATTCGCACCGCGGAGGCAAGAAAGGCGCTCAAGTCCCGAAAGCGCGGTCCTCTCCTTTTCATCGACATCTCCGTGCCCAGGAACATCGATCCTTCGATCGCCGACATCGAAAACGCATTCCTGTTCGACATCGACGACCTCGAGTCGATCGTACAAAGCAACTTGCGCGAGCGTGAGCGCGAAGCGGGTGCCGCTGAGGCGATCGTCGAGGCAGAAGTTCACAACTTTGTTAAGCACCTGCACTCCCTTGACATCGGTCCCGCAGTAGCAGAAGTCAAACAAATGCTCTCGCAAATGGCAGCTAGTGAGTTCAACAGGAATCGGAAACGGCTCGGCGGCTTGAGCCCTGAGCAAGAAGCTGCGATCCGTGATGTGCTCCTTCCTGCGCTGGTAAACAAGCTTTCACATCCAGTCATCCTGCATTTGCGAAACGCCGCGCGTGAGCGCAAGCCAAGCGAAATAATCGACGAACTGCGAAAACTGTTACGGGTTGACTGACCGGAGAACGGCTTGGTTCAGCAAATAACAATTGGGACCCGAGGCAGCCAGCTCGCCCTGTGGCAGGCAAACTGGGTCAAGAGCCAGATCCTGCGCTGGAATCCCGAGCTTGAAATCGTCGTTAGAGTCATCTCGACTAAAGGTGATCGCGTTCTGAATGTTTCGTTGCCGAAATTAGGCGAACAAGGTAAAGGTCTGTTTACAAAGGAGCTGGAGGAGGCGATTCTTAACCGCCAGGTGGACCTTGCCGTGCACAGCTTGAAGGACCTGCCGACCGAGCGTCCAGCTGGTCTTCAGATTAGCGCCTTCTGCGAGCGGGAAGATGCACGGGATGCGTTGGTCGCACGCGAAGGAATCGAATCGTTCGACGATCTTCCACAACGAGGAAAGGTGGGCACCAGCAGTCTCCGGCGACAGGCCCAGCTTCTCGCTAAGCGTGGTGATCTGATGATCCTCCCGGTACGCGGCAACGTCGACACTCGATTGCGAAAGCTCGATGATGGCGAGTTTGATGCAGTCGTTCTAGCGGCAGCGGGTCTTCATCGATTGGGTTACAGCCAACGGATCACCCAGCATTTTGACAAAGATTTTATTGTTCCGGCAGTCGGGCAGGGCGCTCTCGCCATTGAGGCGCGCGAGGACGACGATACTGTGAACGGAATCGTCCAGTCGGTGGATCACAAACCGACGCGGCTGTCCTGTACAGCTGAACGTGCGCTTCTCAAAGGGTTGGGAGGTGGCTGCCTCGTGCCAATCGCGGGCCACGCCGAGATCGAGTCGGGCCTGATGCGTCTGACGGGCCTTGTGTCCAACACGGATGGCTCAGAAGCGCTTCGCGGAGATCGGAGCGGGCCTGCTGTTGATGCGGAGCGGTTGGGACAGCAATTGGCGGACGAGTTACTGAGCCGCGGAGCGCGCAGGATCCTCGCTCGTGGTTAAGTGTTTGCGGTCAAGCTGCGGTGTTAGGTCCGCTTTGCAGAGAGGCTCACTCCATCCCAACGGGTTGCTCCAGGAGCGACTTCAGCTTCACCGCAATCCGATTGAGGATCGAGCCGACGCTAACCGGCGACAACTCAAGCCGAAGCGTCGTTCTTATCTCGCTTAGTGTGAGGCCCTCGTAATGCCGCAACTTGAAAATCAAGATATCTCTATCACGATTGCGGTCGCTGACAGCTTTCTCCAGCGCCCGGTCCAACTCTTCCCGGCTGATCAGGGGCGCAGGGCTGGCGGCAGGCGTACCATCCAGCCGGCTGGCTACCACCTTGCTTAGAATACCGTCGCCGCTGTTTTCTATTAGCTCGTCCAACGAGTAGGCCACCTTTGGCCTCTTTATCGCCTTAGCCTCTCGAAAATGGTCGCGCACGACGTTGATCGCTATCATACAGAGATATTGGAAGATTGAGTTGTCGTGCTCGCCCTCGAAGCTCTGGATGGCGCGACTCCCCTCCTCCACCAGCCGCATATAAACAGCTTGCACCAAATCCTCAATGAGATCATCCGGAAACTGTTGCCCTCTGTCGCCCTCTGTTCGAGCCTTACGATGGAACGTTTTTACAACGCTGGCTTTGATGACTGAATGGTAGCGATGTACAAACTCCTCCCAAGCAGCCTCATCAGAAGGACGCCTTGCACACCTTTTCAGCAGTTCGTTGACCGTCAGCGTCTCCACGGTACGGAAATCCCCTCACAGAACCATTCCCCGGCGAAGGACCGCGCGGACTAACAATTTGGGGCTAAAGTCCTGCTTTTGCTGTGAAACGGCTCACGGCCTTCTCTTCCTGAGGAATGACAACCCATCAAAGATCGGCGAGAAGTATACCAAAGACGGCATATCGCTTGTAGGCCATTTTGCCGAGCCCTGGAACTGGAGTGCGGACTCGCGCCGGCGAAACACCGGCAGTTAGTCCAGGCTTCAGAGCGTCCATTCCGGCGGGAAGTGATTTAAGGGTCCTCTGCCGCGCCCAAGACCAGGTGCGGCCGAGATCGCACCGCAGACATACTGTTTCGCGACGGGGACCGATTCGCGCAGAGTTCGTCCCAGCCCCAGCAGACACGCCAGAGCTGTTGCCAGAGCGCATCCCGTCCCGTGGGTGTGTTTTGAGTAGACTTTGGACGCACGATACAAAGCAGTTCCAAGGTTGTCAACCAAGAGATCAGTGGGGCTGACGGCGTCGCCGCCCGTAAGCAGCACCGCCCGCGGGCCTAGCGCCTGAATCGCGGCTGCAGCATGCTCGGCGGAAGTTTCATCCCGAACAGAGATCCCCGTGATTCGTTCGGCTTCATACCAATTCGGAGTCACGACCGAGGCGAGCGGAAAAAGCAATTTGATCAGAGCCGCAAGCGCGTCTTTCTCAATGAGATCGTAGCCGCTTGTGCTTTGAACTATTGGATCAACCACGATGTGCGACACGGGGTTGGTGCGAAGAATGGAAACGACCGCATCTACCGCTTCCGCTGTTGGAAGCATTCCGATCTTGACTGCCGCGATCTCGAAGTCAGCAAACAACGGTCGCAGTTGCTCCGTGATCGTCTCCCCGGCCTGGTGAGTTGCTGCCAGAACCTCCTGGGTGTTCTGCATCGTCAGGCTGGTCACGACGCCAAGCCCATAGCAGCCGAACGCGCTGATCGTTTTGATGTCAGCAAGAACTCCGGCGCCGGCCGAGGGATCGAACCCGGCGATAGCCAGCACAACGGGTTTGTTGCTCCTTGACATACTACTTCGATAACAAGCCGCCAAAACCCTTAATAGTTTGGACCACGAGCTCCAGGTTGGCGGCACGTGCAAACAACGAAATCGCGGCGATGCCGGAGGCGCCTGCTTCGATCGCCTCGTGAACGTTCCCCAGCGTCAGACCGCCAAGAGCAAGCACTGGAATGCTCAACCGGCGGGCCACAGCACCCAACGCCGCAACACCAACAGGGCTCCCATACTTCAGCTTGCTCGCAGTTTCAAAGACCGGTCCAAATACCAAAAAATCAGCGCCCCCATTTTCGGCAGCCACTGCCTCAGCCAGGCTGTGAGTTGAGACGCCAATACTAATCTCAGGTCCAAGAGCGCTTCTCACGACATCCGCCGCCAGCGAGCGCGTTGTCAAATGAACACCGGCTCCGGCGCATCGCGCGATGTCCGCCCGATCGTTGACGAACACACCTCCGCCTGTTTGTCGAGCAAGGTGAACGGCTGCTTCGGAAAGGGAAAGAATATCGCGAGCCGGCAAGTCGCGCTCGCGAATCTGAAGCATATCGACTCCGGCCGCAAAAGCGCGCTCGATGAAATCAACGAGACCCGATATCGTCGTGCTGCCGCTCGTCGGCGGGGACGGTAGGGAGAGCCGATCCGTTATCAGGTAAACTAGCGGCCCGGGTTGATCCTGCGGTAGTTTCGGCACCTTGCCACTCCGTCTGAAAAGCTAGCGCGGTTTTCTTGAAGTTCACAATCTCCCACAAGCCCAGGAGGATGTTCAACAACCCAAGTCCGGTGACTGCGCCGCGAACGTAACCGCTTTTTATGGCCAGCGCAAGCCACGGCCAGTGAATCTTGTCGACAGCCAGGGCCAACAAATAGTTCTCATTCCAGGATGGACTCGGTACCCACGGCAGGATTACCAGCAGTACGCCTATCTCGAAGCAGATCAAGATAAAGAAAACGATGGTGAGCTTTGCAGACATAGCGTGACGAGTGAGTCAATGATGCGTTAACTGACGGATCACGTATCACTCACCATTCACGGTATCATGCGCTCTTCAACCCCTGCAACTGCGCGATCCTCTCTGCAACGCCACGGTAGGTCACGTCTATTCCATAGACTTCCAAGAACACATCTATTGCCTTATCGACTTCGCCTATCTCTTCGTAGCAGACGCCTATTTCATACCTAAGCGCCTGATATTCATCCTCTGGTCTATTGGGAATTTTCAACCCGCGCTCGAACCACCTAACCGCAACCTTCGGCATCTGCTTCCGCTTAAAGCACACGCCAAGCATGTTGCAGCAATGAATGTAGTCGCCGGTAGGGTTCTCCACCCCCGCCATCCTGAAGGCCATCTGAAACTCACCAATGGCCTCATCAAGCAGCTCCATGTCTTTGTACGCGAGGCCAAGACTGAAGTGCGTCTCGAAGTCGATCAACGGCGTCAAAGCGTCAAAGTTCTCTCGCAGTTCTTCAAAGATCTCTTTCAACTCATCACCGCGCATCATCATCTCAGGAGCTTTTTCTGCTATTGACTCCTCGGCGCCTGACTGCTCAACGACCGGCTGCTCGACACCTGGCTGCTCAACGAAGGTTGAAGTTTTGTCGAGAAGGCCAAAATCGGTAATATCGTTCACTTCCTGCGCTACTGAGGCGTGGCCGTTAGGGGTTTGTGGCTCAGGTTCAAACTCTTCCAGCGGCGATTCGGAGTGGTATGCCCCTTCGATCGAGTTACTTATGTTCGAGATCAATGAGTCAATCAGATCAGCAGTACCAAGCTGTTGCTCCACATTGTCATAAGAAGGAACCGATTGAGGGTTCAGCCCCTCAAAAGGAGCGTGCTCACGCAAGTCGCTGGTGTTCAGTTGAACGAGCAAGTCCTGATACAGCGGGCCTGATTCTTTATGCACCAGAAAAGGCGAACTCTCTGATGGTGCCTCCAGCGTGGGTTCGCCGAAAACTGTTTCGTCTGGCGCCCCGTAATCGCTGCTAAGGCTCATGTCGAAACCACCAGCCACTTGCAGGTCCACTCCGTCGGTTGAGACATCCGGCAGGTCGTTAAGCAAGACTGTACCGACCTTGATTCCCAAGGGTTCAGGCTGTTCGCGTTCAACCTCAACCACGGCTGGTGCAGCGTCAAGACTCACACCCATCTTCTTGTAGCGAGAAACGATCTCCGGGTGGTCGCCGTGCTCCAGGCGCAATCTGTCCAGCGTATCGCGAGCGATTTCGAGGTAGCCCTGAGCAATATAGAAGTCTATGCCCTCAAGCTCATCACGCAGCACGCGAGGCATTGTGTCCGACGCCAACAAGCTCGCGGAGTTAAAGGCCGAATCGGCGGCGTCGCTGGCGTTTGGATTGTCCAGCTCTTCAGCCATCGAGGCGTCGCCAAACTGAAAGACTCCTTCAACAACCTGTGAGCTGGGAGGCTCGCCCGGCTCGGCTGCCAGATTTGATGGGGGCTCGGATTCAGGCACCGTGACAAACCCTGGATGGTTTCCAAGCCCGCCGGTTTGGTAACTGCCCCAATCAACCGGAGCGGGTGCCGGGCTGAGTTCGAACCCTGCTTCTCCATTGTCCGATTCCGGACCGACGATGTCAGCAAAGCTGGTTTCTACCTTGAAGTGTCCGACCGGATCGCTCGAAGTCTCTTGACTCAACGAACTGGCTTGCGTGACCGAAGATTCCACCAGTGGGTCGAGTTGATGTGCTTCCGCAAGGTAATCGCTTGCCCGCGCCGGCTCACCCCTGCCGTCATGTATACGCGCAAGCTCAACGCACTGCGCCGCCGCCTTGTCCATCATTCCAGCTCGCAAGTAGATATCCTTCAGTTTCAATCGAACCTGGACGTTTTCAGGCGCATGGTTGAGGATCTCGCTGAGCATCTCGACTGCATGAGCCACTTGCCCGTGTCCGGCAAGTATTTCGGCTTCTGAAATCTGCCTAATCACGAAGGCATCGTCGAACGCTGCCGATTCATAGTCGAGCGGCCCTGTAGCTCGCACAACATCTGGAGAATCGGCCTCGACGATGTCACGAACTCCGAGATTGTACAGTCGCTGTAGGTGCATCGGCTCATCAGGCTCAAGCCGTGCGAGTTCCTTGAGCGCAGCGATCGCCTCTTCTTCGTCGCCACTTCGCATGGCTGCTTCTGTGAGCGAAGTGAGCGTCGCTATCAGATTATGGTCTTCGCGAATTCGAATAAAGATTTGCGCTAGCCGCTTTAGGGCTCCGATGTGGTTTAGGTTCTTATCGAGCACTCGGCGAAGGAAATCAATCGCTTTGTCTTCTTCGCGTTTAGCGATCAGGACTTCGAGGCAGCCGTCGATCTGCTCCGTGGCCCGATCCAAGTCATCGGTCTGTAGAAATCTTCTTCCGATCTCTAGTAGATAGTGGTATCGGTTCTTATCCAATTGGACGAGGCTAAGAAAAGTCCGTTCCGCATCGTCCATCATGCCCGCCGACAAATAAGTGCGGCCCAGGATGGTAAGCAACTCGACGTCTCCGGGGCTTCGCTCAAAGGCTTCAACGAGAATGTTGATGGCTCGGTCTGTCTGACCTTGCTGAGAATAAATCGAGGCGATGGCGGTTAGCGCCTGCCGGCTGTCCGGGTTGATTGTGATGGCTTTGAGGTTTGCATTTAGCGCTTGCTCGGTGTCGCCTTTGCGCAGGAACTCAGCGCCGGCAACGATAAACGACTCGTGCGCTTGCTCGGGCATGCGCTCCCGCGAGTAGATCTCGCCCAGTTTCATGCGAACCGAGGTATTGGAAGGATCCAGATCGGCAATCTTCTGATAGGCTTCAAGCGCCTTCCGTGTCTGTCCGGCGCGTGCGTGTGAGTCCGCGACTTGCAAGTACTGCTGCCGAGCTTCTACCAGGAGTCCCTGCTGCGAGTAGAGGTTCGCGAGTTTCATCGACGTCTCGACGTTGGTCGGGTCCAGCTTTGATATCTTTTTGAGCATCGCGATGGCCTTGAGGGTGAAGCCGCCTTCGCGATAGCTGTCGGCGATCCTTGAAAAGTTGGTGATCGCGTCCTGAATCTTTCCTGCGCGCACATAAAGATCGCCAAGCGTATTGATCGTCGTCAAATCCGCGGGATCGGCATCAACGACCTTTCGATACTCATCTATCGCGGCCGGGATCTTGCCCTGCAGCACATACTTTTCGGCCGTGCGCAGAACCTTAGATTTGTTCAAGGACATAACGCCTCCCGAGGGTAAACACCTCGTCGACTACTCTTTCGTCCAGGGGCAAGGGCGGGGTGCTTGGAGCATTGGAAGCGATAGATAGGGTGCTTACTTTTCTCGCAGGTCAAGAACACCTTGGTGGAACTGCACGCCGTGGAAGGTCTTCCGGTGAATCGCTGAAGGACCGAGCCGCGCTATCGCTTTTTGATGCTCGCGCGTCGTGTAGCCCACGTGCGAAGCGAAGCCATAACCCGGATACTCTCCGTCATACTCCCTCATCAACCGATCGCGCGCCACCTTTGCCAAAATAGAGGCGGCCGCTACGGAAGCAGAAAGCCCATCACCTTTGACAATGGCTAGTTGAGGGCAGTGCAGGTCGGGGAGCTCTTGACGCCCGTCTATTAAAACATAGTCAGGTTGGGGTTGCAACGCTTTTACTGCTTCACGCATCGCGAGCAAGGAGGCCTGCAGAATGTTGATTTCGTCGATCTGGCTGTGCTCCACTCGGGCCACCACAAACGCAATTGCACACCTTTCTATCTCAGGCGCCAGCCGTTCGCGCTGAAGCCGCGTTAACTTCTTTGAGTCATCAATCCCCTCCGGCACATCCCGAAGATTCAGGATCACCGCCGCCGCTACGACTGGTCCTGCGAGCGCACCACGCCCGACCTCGTCAGTACCCGCGATCAGCCGGTAGCCTTTTCGAATGAAGCGCTTCTCGAACTTTGTGTCGCAAGGCATTGGGTTTTGAAACCAATAGAAAAGACGGCTCGCCAAACCCGAAATCTAGAAATCTTAGAATGATGATTCGCCAGCAAGTTAGACCGCGTCAGAGTTGTTCTTGTCGTTCGATTCGCTCATATCAAATTGTCAGTTCTAGATTTTGAAACGCGACCTTGAATCTCGGGGACGAGTAATTATTCGATCGTCCCAGTCAAGGGGCTCGACGCCGACGCGTATAACTTCTTCTCAATCCGCCCGGCTTCATACGCGAGTCTACCCGCCCTGACCGCGAGGTTCATCGCCTCCGCCATTGCAACCGCGTCACGCGCCCCTGCTATTCCGGTATTCATCAGTATTCCGTCGACTCCAAGTTCCATTGCAAGCGTCGCGTCCGAAGCCGTACCCACCCCTGCGTCGACGATCAGAGGCACGTCACGAATCTCTTCGCGAAGTATCCGGAGCGTCGTGAAGTTCTGAATTCCCAGCCCTGATCCGATAGGCGCCGCCAGAGGCATCACGGCCGCTGCTCCCGCGTCGACAAGTCGTCGAGCGACTACCAAGTCGTCGTTCAGATATGGCAGCACAATGAATCCTTCCCGAACCAACACTCTCGTCGCTTCGAGCAAACCTTGATTGTCGGGAAACAGCGTTCGCTCATCGCCCAGAACCTCAAGTTTGATCCAATTGTTGTCAAGCGCCTCGCGTGCAAGCATCGCTGTGCGGATAGCTTCTTCTGCTGAATAACAGCCGGCCGTATTTGGCAATAAGTGATACTGAGCAGGATTAATGTGGTCGAGGAGCGACTCCCTTGACTTGTCAGTGAGATTTACCCTGCGCACCGCGACCGTTACCATCTCGGTGCCGGATACCTCGAGCGATCTCTTCATCAAATCGAAGCTCTCGTATTTTCCAGATCCGAGAATCAGCCGCGAACGAAACTCGCGACCCGCAATTATGAGCGAATCCTTCATTTCCTTATTCCTCTGACTAACGACTGGTGTTAAGTGTGTAGCGAGAGAACACCACCGTCACGAATCAATTTTGCCCGCCTCCCACGAAATGGACGATCTCAACCATATCTCCTTCAGCAAGGGAGGTTGATGCCCAGTCGGCTCGGCGGACTATTCTACGGTTGACTTCCACGGCGAGTCTTTCCGGCCCCAGTCCTAATCCATCCAAAAGCTCCACGATGCGTAGGCCTTCGGAAACTCGCGTCGGTTCGCCATTCACTATAACGTTCAACCTAAGCCCCGACTGAGGAAGGTTCCCCTTTGCTTCCCAATCTTACGATCTGCGGATCAATTGCTTGACATCGCCACGTCCGCGTTTGGATTGGCCCTCGATAACAATCGCTGCAGTACCTGCAGTAAAAGCCGGAATCGCGAGGCTGAAGCTTGCCACCCCGTCCATGGCCGAGCGGCCAATGTACACCTGAGGTTTGAACGCGGTCCCAATGACTTTGATCGTCACGACTGCATCGCTCTCGGCCTTTCCACCGCAGCTGACTAAAACCCTCAACCCTACACTCTTTCCTGCAGTGAATACCTCTGGCGTCAGCACTTTGAGCTCGAATTTTTGTTGCTGTGCATTGCGGGTGAGATAGTCCGAGACCACCTGATCCAAATCCAGCCCCGCGCTTCGCGGGCGGGCCGACGCCTTACTAGAATTCTGTTCGGGCGCTCTCGAGGAAGCGGCGCGGTTGATTTCCGCGGCACTACTACCATTCAAAGGCTCGGGCCTAGCTTCATCCTTTACGGCGGGCTTCTTCTCATTGGCGGGTGAATTCTGAGCTACAAGACCCGGCGCTGCCGGCGTTATTGATCCTAGCCCCTGGGTCTTTCCGGTCTGTTCCTTCGCTGAATGACGGATGAGGTCTTCTATGCGTCCCGCCTTAATCGCCGCGATCATCACATGATGCTGCCTCTTGAGCAGTGACGCGATCACCTCGTCAGGTGCGCCCGGTCCTAATTGCTCGGAATAAGGCGTGCGTTTCTTTGCTACTACGGTTCCCCCGACGTAGACGAGCGATTCAAATGCCAGGTTGTCGACACCGCAATCTTCCGTCTGAACGTGATAGACGTGTCCTTCATGTTGGACGTCAGTATTGAACCCGCTGATCATCTTGCTGGAAAGTAGCATAGCGAATTTTCACAGTCAATAATGTGCTACTTTGCTCGCGTTCTGTTTTCATCAGTTTGCGTCGGAGTGAGTCGGATTTCTTCGCATAGTTTTGCACGTTGTTGTGCCCCAACCGTGCCCTAACGGTGACCCAAGAGGAAGGTGAGCGGCCCGATGACTCTGACGTTGAATCGAAATGCTGAGTTCAAAATGAATCCATCAGACCAGATCAATCACCCTGAGAGCGTTCGGGAGCGCAACGAGCAGCGGACCCACGGATGGTCACCGTTGAACGGCTCCCTGGCGGATGCACGCTCTACAGGTTAGTAGGCTCTTGAATCGGATACCAAAAGGGCAACGGCTCTGCAATAACGACTCGGTCCGCTGGCAAGAGAATGGCGCAGAATGCGGGTTCAAAATGGGGTGAGTTTGCGATTCGCAGTCGGAGATTTTGAATTTCACCTAAGACAGATAGGAGAGGAGGAACGATGAAAGAACTTAAGGACGAACAGCCGATACGATGGGAGTTACTATTTGAAGCAGCGAACGGACCGGAAGGGTGGCCCGGTGAGCGCTGTCCGATTTGTGGAGAGGCACTTCTCGGTGACACTAATGGGTTTCCCTTTGGCGTCCATTGGTTTGAACAGCTCGTTTTGGAGTTCTGGGCGGATACACCCCAAGGGCCTATTGATCCGAGCGATTGGATGCTCTGCGTGCCTTGCTCCGAGAGTCTGATCGAGTTGCGCAGCTTTCTTGCAAGTGGCGTGGAGCTATTTAAGACAGTGCACGCAAAACGGGACCGCGAATTCCCGTTCCCGGTGGTCACCAGCGCGGGAGAGCGCCGCGAGGGGAGTGCAAACTGAGCAGTTTACTTTTGGCACACCTTTGCGCCAGACCGGATGGATTACCTGATTGACCTGGTTGAAAAGGCCGCAGGTTGGCAAGACTGCGTGGGGACCACTTACCGGTGGACCACCAAAGAGAGGTGAGATTATGCCCAATAAGTGCACGATCTGCCGCCACGAGCAACGCGGAGTGATTGAAACGACGCTCGTCCGAGGCGTTTCATTGCGAGACATTGCGAGACAGTTTGAAGTTGGCAAGGATGCTGTGAGCAGGCATCGAGAATGCATAGCTAAGGTGCTCACAAGAGTTCATAAGACCAACGAACACGCTCATCAAGTGAACGTAAGAACTGAGCTCGAGCGTGCTATTGCGGATGTGAAGGAGCTCGTCGAGGCCGCTAGGGAAGCGCTGCAACACCGCAACGGCGCTTACGATTTGAGACAAAGAGGAGCAGTCAACATCGCAAAGGTGCTGCTCCAGGCAAGTGACAGGCTCGACAAGCACCTTCGGATGCTCGGCGATCTTACGGGCGTGTTCAAACAACCCCAACCTGATCTGAAACAGGCAGCCAAAGGGCGCTATGATGACATTGTCAATCTCTTCACGAATCTCTATCGCAAGATCATCCCCGAGCTCGAGCGCATCGACGTTGTTCGGGAGCTCGCAAACTGTCCGCATATCGCCGGCGAGTATATGCCGCTGGTAAGAGCTGAACTGGACGAGTATGAAAGAGATGGACCAGTTGAAAGCGCGTGCATCGAAGGCTAAGAGGATCATGTAAAAGGTCACTGCGAATGATGCGATCATCGTACTTAACTTCGCTAAAAGGCACTCACGCCTTAGCCCCCATTGCCCTGAAGCGATTACGGATTCCTCAATCCCGCTTTCGGTAACGCGCCAAATGTGAATTGGTTTTTCGCAGTGGACAACAGTGT
>DATMCM010000040.1:0-4022 GCA_035558335.1 Blastocatellia bacterium
ATATAGCACGCTTCCGTTGCGGCGTGAATGCGTTCTTCGTCGAGCGGATGACCGATCAGAGATGCCTCGGCTTCTCGAACCTGAATCGGCGAGGGTGCAATTCCCCCCAGCACGAGTCTCGCGGCTCGCACGATGCCTTCCGTTGAGACATCCAGCGCCGCCGCTACTCCGAGAACTGGAAAGTCGAACGAGCCGCGACGTCTAAGTTTCCGGTAGACGGCTCGCGTTCCGTTTACCGGCGGCAGGTGAATCTCGGTCAGCAACTCATCCGGACGCTTGTGCAGGTAGGCGATCCCGTCGTCGTTGTAGAACCCCGCGGCATCGATCAGCCTATCGCCAAGCGTCGATTGCAGCCGAAGCTTAGCTCCAATCGCGACCATCACCGGAGCGAGATCCGACGATTGCACGGCCCAGCATTTCGGACTGCTCGGCGCCACCCAACAGACGTCGCCGTCTTTCTTCAAACAGAAGTTGATTCCTTTCCGCCACTCGTAGTTCTGATCGTAATAGTTGCAGCGCGTGTCCAATAACAAGTTGCCGCCGATCGTTCCCATGTTCCTCAGGATGGGCGTCGAGATCAGCAGCGCCGCCTGTGCGACTACGGGATAGTCTCGTTGAATGATCGGGTGATCGCAGAGATCAGTCAGCGAAACTGAAGCTCCGATGACCATCCCACTCGCCGCGTCGCCGCGAATCTCGTGAAGCTCGCGCAGCCGAGTAACCGAGATGACGGTCTTTGGCGTCTGTTGGCGTCGCTTCATGTTCGGATAGAGGTCGGTGCCGCCGGCTACAAAGCTCGCTTCGGGCCCGGCCTCGGCCATCATCTTCACCGCGTCCGAAATCTTCATCGGCACGCGGTAGCTGAATTTCGGAAGTCGCATCATAACTGTTTCTCAACACCAAGGCACAAAGAGCACAAAGGACCAACGCTGATCTTACTGGATTCTTTGTGCCCTTTGCGTCTTTGTGTCTTTGTGTCTTTGTGTTTGATCACCATCGCTAGTCTCTCAAGTGCACAGCCGCGCGCGGGAGCTCCCTGCCATCGCCACCCTCGGCTGGAGGCGGCACCTTGATCGTCACCGGCCACTCGATCTCCGGCACTGACGCCGGACCGAAGCGACCATCCTTCCCTTGAGCCTTCGCGCGAATCGCGGCCAGCACCTTCTCCGGTGAAGCCGGCACCTCGTCGATGCGAACTCCCACTGCATCGTAAATCGCGTTAACCACCGCGGGTGGCACCGGTAGCAGCGGACCCTGTCCCACTTCCTTGGCGCCGAACGGACCGTTCGGATCGGGGTCTTCGATCAAGTAAGTCTTCACATCACACATCTCGAGCGTCGTCGGGCTCTTGTATTCGAGCATAGACGGGAACTTGTGCACGACGTTTCGGTTCCCACGATAAGTCATCTCTTCCATCAATGCTTCGCCCAAACCCATGTAGACGCTGCCTTCGACCTGCCCCATCACCAGCACCGGGTTGATCGATTGCCCGATGTCGTGACCGATCCACACCCGCTCGACGATCACGATTCCGGTCTCAGGATCGACATCGACTTCGGCAACGGCCGCAGAGTAGCTGTAAGCCGGTGAAGGCCCCACTCCGGCGCCCTTGTACTTGCCGGCTGAGCGCGGCGGCGTGTAAGAGCCTACCGTCCCGATCGTGCCGTACTTCGATTCGGCAAGCTGAACCGCTTCGGCGAACGTCACGCCAACCTCCGGGTTCTCGACATCAAAGGCTCGCCGGTCCGCAAAAGAGATGTTCTCGATCGGCACGCCGAGTTTTTCGCCGACCGCGATTGTCAGCAACTCTCTTGCTCGCTCCGCCGCCTGAAGCGCGGCGTTGCCGGTCATCAAAGTGACCCGGCTCGAATAACTGCCCAGGTCAACCGGCGTGAGATCGGTGTCAGCAGTGATTACTCGGATGTCAAACGGGTCGATCCCCAGGACTTCGGCGACGACGTAAGCCAGCACCGAATCCGAGCCTTGCCCGATGTCGATCGAGCCGCACATCACACACACGCCGCCCTGTCGGTCCAATCGAAGCTGCACTCCCGAGTGCGGCATGTTGTTCCAGTAGATCGGCAACCCCGCGCCGCAGATGTACGAGCTGCAAGCGATGCCGATGCCGCGACCGTAAGGCAGCTTGCCAAACTTCTTCCTCCAATCGGAACCCTCGACCACCTTGTCGATGCACCGCTGCAAACCCATGCTGCCAACACGCAGATAATTCGCAGTCAATGAGTTCGGTGGAACAAGGTGACGGCTTCGAATCTCGACCGGATCGATGGCGAGTTGTTCAGCTATTTTGTCCAGTTGCGCTTCAATCGCAAAGCGAGGCTGTGGCGTTCCGTGCCCTCGCTTCGGTCCGCAAGGCGGTTTGTTGGTGAAAACCCGCACGCCCTCGAACTTGTAGCGCGGCACGTTGTAGGTCACCGTTTGCAGCGCGCCGGTGTAGAATGTGCTCGCCACGCCGTAGCTACCGTAAGCGCCCCCGTCGAGAAACGATCTGAAATGCATCGCGGTGATCGCGCCGTCTTTCTTCACACCCGTCTTGACCCACATCAGCACCGGATGCCGGCCGCGATGACAGTAGAAGACTTCTTCGCGAGTGAGAGTAATCTTGACCGGACGGCCGGTGATCATCGCAAGCTTGCAAACCGCGACCTCGTGATTGAACGGATCGCTCTTGCCGCCAAAGCCGCCGCCGTTTGGAGTAGCGATAACGCGAATGTGACTTGCGGGCAGCTCGAGAACCTTCGCAAGCGCGCGATGAACGTAGTGGGGCGTCTGAGTCGCGCTCCACAACGTCAGCTTGTGATCGGGATCGAAGTGTGCGAGCGCAGCGTGCTGCTCCAGCGGAAGGTGAGTGTTGCCCTCGTAGAAAAAAACGTCTTCGCGAACCAGATCGGCATCCTCGAAACCTTCTTCAACGTCTCCGAACTCGAGCGAGACCTTCTTGTGAATGTTGCCGCTGTCGCCGTAGTCGTGAATCCTGGGCTCTTCGACAAGGACCCCTTCTTCGATAGTAGAAATGCTCTTCAACCGCTCGTACTCGACGTCGATCAAGTCAAGCGCGTCGAACGCAGTGTCTTCATCGATGGCCGCAACCGCCGCGACCGGATCGCCGATGAATCGAACCTTGTCGGTACACAGCGTGTGTTCGTCCTGGCTGACGGGAAGGATGCCGTACGGAATCGGCAAGTCGGCGCCGGTTAGAACGGCTACGACGCCAGGGAGTTTCAGCGCGCGGGACACGTCGATTCGTTTGATCAACGCGTGAGGAACCGGGCTTCGGAGCAGCTTGGCGAACAGCATTCGCGGCAGCACCACGTCGTCCGCGAACTTGGTTTGGCCGGTGCACTTCGCGCGCGCGTCCACTTTGCGAAACGGTTTGCCGATTACCGTCTTCGGTCCTCCGTTGCCGTTATTCATAGCCATAGATCGTCTCTTTGACTGGCTCGGCCTGTTCGCCTCGCATGCGCGCCGCCGCAAGCTCGACCGCTTCGTAGATCTTCAAGTAGCCGGTGCAGCGACACAGATTCCCCGCGAGCGCATCGCAAATCTCGCTTCGACTCGGGTTGGGATTCTTGTCAACCAGCTCTTTCGCGGTGAGCAGAAAACCCGGCGTGCAGTAGCCGCACTGAGCCGCGCCCAGATCGGCAAAAGTGTCTTGCAGCGGATGAAGTTGCCCGTTCAAGGCCATGCCTTCGATTGTGGTGACCTCGCGAGCCTCTGCGTCCAGACCCAGAAAAAGACAGGACAGCATCGGCTGTCCGTCGATCAACACGGTGCACACGCCGCACTCGCCAAGTTCACAGCCATGCTTTGTGCCGGTCAACGCAAGGTCTTCGCGCAAGACTTCGAGCAAGGTCTTGTGAGGGGCAAACGCGACCTCTACTTGCTCGCCGTTGAGATTGAATTGTAGGTGGGCCTTTTCTCTTTTTCGTGAAGCCATATTCTTGAATTAGCAGATTACCCGCCCGCGGACTGGCCTAACCTGAAGAGAAAGAGTACATCAAACT
>DATMCM010000041.1:0-6468 GCA_035558335.1 Blastocatellia bacterium
AGTAAAATTTGGACCCTGGGCTATTGTAACGGGAGCCTCTTCAGGGATCGGAAAAGAATTTTCAAGGCAACTTGCCGCGAACGGCTTAAACATCGTGTTAGTCGCCAGAAGGCTCGAATTGCTTAAGGAGCTGGGACAGAATCTCGAGAAAGAGTTTGGCGTACAGTGCCGAGCGGTCCAAGTGGATCTCAGCGATGAAAATTTTATCGGTACGATCAAAGAAGCTACGCAGGATCTCGATATCGGTCTTGTCGTCTCAAATGCTGGCACCGGAAATCCCGGATCTTTTATCAAAAAGAATCGAGATGATTTACTGATAGATGTGAGACTCAGTGTGACGGCCCACCTGGAGCTGTGTCACCACTTCGCGCCTGTCCTCGTGAAGCGCGGACACGGCGGGATTCTTCTCGTTGGAGCGATGGGAGCGAGCCACGGGGTTCCCTATATGGCGAATAGCGGTGCGGCTAAGGCGTATGTTTCGGCGTTAGGCCAAGCTCTTCACTTCGAATTGAAAGACCAGGGAGTTCATGTGACGGTCCTAACCCCCGGCTTTATAGATACCCCCGTGATTCCCAAGCTCCTCGAAGACCCTGGAGCGCTCCCGATGAAGCCGATGTCTGCCGAAAGATGCGTGACAGAAGGGCTCGAAGCGCTGCGAGCCAATCGCGCTGTATACATTCCAGGCCTACTCAATCGAATCATGAATCGCCTCGTTCCTCCGTCGGTAGCTCAAAAGATGGAGGCAAAAATGCTGAAAAAGTAGCCTACGGAAAATTGATCCAGTCACATGGTCGCTCCCGAAAATAATTCGGCGGATCAGGATCACAATGTCGTGGAAATGTTTGAAAAATGCCTACGCTCGCAAAACGCCCGAAAAGACTTCGGGAGCATCGTAAGCTCTCCATGCGTGAAACCGCGAAGCTCATCGGGGTTCCCGAGACAACATACCGCGACCATGCTCAATAGTCACATAATGGAGGGGATTTAATATGAAACTCATGAGCAATACCAATTTTGATCACCGGCGGCGCCAGCGGCATCGGTTACGAACTCATCTAAGCAGCTAGCGGACAGCATGCGCGTGGTCCGCAAAAACACAATTGCGATTGCCGAGGACATACCGGAGGCCCAGTATGATTAGCGCCCGACACCGGACAGCCGCTCGGTGCGCGAAACCCTTCTCCACATTCACGAGGAACAAAGGCGCGACTCGATGGAGGGCTTCGATTTCCGAGGGTTCTTCGTCGGGTTGCCGACCTATGCACAAATGAGAGGGAGTGGTTGATAGGAGATGGAGCCATGGGAAACGAAGACTCTTGTGTAGCTCTCGGGCTGAAAGTATGGAAGAGCCAAATCGATCGGGCGGACAAGCTTTTTGGAACCCTCTCGTCCGAGGAGGTCCTGCGGGAAATAGCACCTGGCAGGAACAGGCTGCTTTACTTGTGGGGACATCTGACAGCCATACACGACGCGATGCTGCCGCTGTTGGGGCTGAGAGAACGACTTCATCCGAGTTTGATGTCGCTTTCGTCTCGAATCCCGACAAGTCGCGAGCCGACATTCCCTCGCACGAACACGTTCGCCGAGCATGGAACGTCGTCAATGCTTGAATTGTGGAAGGGGTTTGAAAAAATGTCGTGGTCCGACTGGGTCCAGCGACACTCTGCCGTATCGGAAGAAGATTTCGCCAAAGATGCTTCGCGCAATCGCTTCTCCATCCTACTGAGCCGCACGAACCGTCTCTCCTATCACCTCGGCCAAGTGGTGCTCGGACTCAAGTGATCCGGCGTGAAGCATCGGAGCTGGAGAGTTCCAGCTCCGCAACAACGGAGAGACAATTAAGGATGCGACCGCTGCCTTCGAGCAGGAAGGCATGCACGCGGCGCATGAGGCCAATGGACCGCGCTTCGCCCATGCCATTCTGAGTGCCAAGGAACTGCTGGCGCTACTGCCGTCTGAGCAGATCGCCGATGTTGTGGTCGCGTGACAAAACGATGTAGGCGGTGTCACCGTCGACCTCGGAAGGAGAAGTAATAATGAGAGCAATGCGCGCCGAGTCGTTCACGCGGTACGAAGGCCTGAAGCTGGTGGAAGTACCAACACCCAGTGGGGCTGATGGGAGGGTCATTGTCCGGATCACAGCAGCAGGCGTCACCCCGCTTGACCACACCATACTCTCGGGCGGCTATGCACGAGCGGCGGCCCCTTTGATATTGGGTAACGAGGGAGCGGGTATTGTGGAAGAGTCTCGTGACTCTTCTTTTCCAGTTGGCGCCCGGGTTATGTTCACCGGAGCTTACGGTGTGCTTGAGGACGGAACACACGGTGAAGCGATCGCCGTACGCGCCGAAGATCTCTGCCTGATCCCGGACAACATCGACGATGCAACCGCCGGAGGTATGTCGGTTGCCTATCTGACCGCACAGATTACTCTGAGCCAGGCGGGCTTTGAGCCTGGCAAGACTGTTCTTGCGCCGGCAATCGGCGGCGCGGTCGGTAATGCTGTCACCCAATTGGCCGGAGCGCAGGGCGCGGGGAAGGCGATCTCGACGACGACCAACCCAAGGCTGCGCAAGCACGGGCCCTTGGTTTTGAACATGTAATCGATCTCGCTGCCGAGAGTCTCGCTGATGGCGTCACCCGTATCACGGAAGGTCGCGGCGTCGATGTTGTCATCGAGAGCGTCGGAGGTGCGCTGACTGGTCAAGCGCTCGCAACGCTTGCGCTTAATGGTGTGCTGACCAGCCTGGGATATTCGGCGGGACGTAAGACGGAGATCGATGTCACGGATTTGATCTGGAAGCGCGCGCGCATGAGCGGCTTTTCCCTGTTCGCGCAATCGCATGCGGTGAAAGCAGCGGCCTGCCACGATTCTACCACTGCTGACGTCGGGAAGCTGAAGCCTATAGTTGGGAGAACATATCATCTGGAAGATGCAGCGGAAGCACTACGCCATCTGATTGAAGACCATCCCTTTGGCAGAGTGGTGTTGGCTGGTTAGTCAGTACCAGTGGATGCATCGCTAACGTCATTGAATGACAACTAAGGGAGAAATAGATGGGCAAGCTTGAAGGAAAGATCGCTCTCATCACTGGTGGCAAGAGCGGCATCGGCCTTGCCACCGCAAAGCAGTTTGTCACCGAAGGCGCGTATGTCTTCATCACCGGTCGACGCGAGCCGGAGCTGGCAGCAGCGGTCAAGGACATCGGAAGAAATGTGACCGGCGTACAGGGAGATGTGTCGAACCTAGTTGATCTTGATCGGCTCTTCGAACAAATCAAGCGGGAGAAGGGCAAGCTCGATATTGTGTTTGCGAATGCCGGTATTGCGAAGTATGCCCGCTTCGGCGAGATAACTGAGGAGCTCTATGACTCGATCTTCAACGTCAATGTGAAAGGAGTCCTATTCACGGTGCAGAAGGCACTACCGCTTATGCCTGACGGAGCAGCAATCATTCTGAATGCATCCATCGTCGGCAGCAAAGGGTTGTCGTCGAATAGTGTTTATAGCGCCACAAAAGCGGCCGTGCGTTCGTTCGCGAGGACATGGACAACGGACTTGAAGGATCGCCGCATTCGCGTGAACGCGGTGAGCCCAGGCGCCATCCAGACTCCTGGACTCGATGACCTATTGGCGTCCTCAGAAGCAGGCCAGGAACGCAAGAAGATGAACTCTGACGAAAAACTCAGAATGCTTTCCATTTGGACTCTGTAGACATCTGAGAGTACACTACCAACGAATCACATTCGACTGTGGCCGGCCAACCGGATTCCTTACGCCTAGACTCTTGGCTAAACGCGCCAGCAGGAATCGTAGCAGCCCCAAGCAACAACATAGATATTGAAAACGTCAATCGCGTCATCATTGGAAGGCAAGCCTCACTGCTCTCGGGCAATTTTACAATAAGGCTCGCTTCTTCGCCACGCACAACTACAGCCGCCAAACTCTGTGTTAGACCTCCATCGCCTTAAATGGGTAACGCTTCCGCAGCACTCACGGTCGAGTCGCCTGCACGCTCAGAGTCGCTTGGGCAGCGAAGTACGGCTCGAATCTCCGCACCGCATCGAACTCTTTTTGGAACCGTAACAGATGGAGCGCCCCGGCGAGATACTCTTTCAGCAGGTCGGACTCCACGGCCGAGTAAATTTTCGCCGTGACATCGCGGCCGGTCGTGATGATGTAGCGCCCGTCCGGCGAGAAGGCCGCCGAGTTGACGGAGTCATGGTGGCCCAGCAGGACCGGGAGATGCTTTCCGCTGCGGGCATCCCACAGGCGCGCTGTGTGGTCAACGCGCACGTTGGTGTCGTCTCCGGCCGGGTCGCTAAGAATATTCACTGAGCAAACAGTCCTGCGCAGACTTGTCTGGCCGCCAGCGAAGGAACTTGGTTCCGTGGCGGAAGCGGCCTCCCGTGAAGCGATCATATCGAACCTCAACCACGATCCGCGGCGTGACCGGTGTCCAAACCTCTGGAAAACCGGATATGAACCTGCCGCTCTTGCGTGGGATAAAGCCTGGCGGCTTGATGAGTGCCTCCAACTTTTTCAAGATCAACCTAGTGATCTTGTGCCGTGATGGCCTCACACTTCGCAGAACAGAACCTCCACATCGAATTCCCTCACCTATCAGGTTTGGATAAGCCCAATGATTATCTCATCGCCGGCCATCTCCCTTTACGGGGTGATACCATTGGCAACTCTCCGCCTTGGAACGTCACTGATTATTCCCCAGCACTGATTGCGGAGTGCGGTTTCGCTGAGGTCCTGCGTGATCTGGTCGATTCTACGTTCCCCAAACTCAGCGTCAATGCGAGTAGTTGACGCGAGAGACCAAGGGGGAATATAGTGGCCGCAGAAACCGATCTGGTATGCGTCGGCCAAGCTTGTCGGCTTACCCTCGCAAGCTGGTTTAACATTTAGCCTCGCCCATGTCTCTGCCTTAACGAAAGAGTGACGAAAGCCACGATAGTACTTCCTCTCCCGGCGTCGTTGGAAGAAGTTGTCCTTTCCGGCTTCACGCGGACATGTAAGTCGCCTCTTTGACGTGGCGAAACGCTTAACATAGACGCTAGTTCTATCTGAATAGCATTCGGCCGTTGGTCACCTTCGGCCATAGCCTCAGCAATGAACTTCAAGAAGGAGGAAATCCAAATGTCAACAGAGGAGAAAAAGATCGTGCCTAAGAATACCGAGCAGCTTTCGAGTGAAGAGAGCGATCCGGGTACACGCGATCAGAATGCCATTGGCGATGTTAGTAGGAGGACCTTTCTCCGGTTGAGCGCGCTCGCTGGCGCTGGAGTCTCTCTAGCCGAACACGGAGCTGCGTGGCCCGCTCGCGCGCAATCTGTTCATGAGGGCAGGTTGGAAGAGGCTACCGTCGCCGAGTTGCAATCGGCGATGGCTGCGGGGCGGCTCAACTCGGTTGCTCTGACGAACTTCTACATCAATCGCATCCGGGGGCTGGACCAACACGGGCCCGGCGTCAATTCCGTCATCGAGCTCAACCCGGACGCGCCTTCGATCGCTAGGGACGCGGACGCGATGCGACGCAGGGGAATGGTGCTGGGGCCGCTCCACGGCATCCCAGTGCTGCTCAAAGACAACATCGACACCGGCGACAGAATGCAGACCACCGCGGGCTCGTTTGCGCTGGCGGGCCAGCCCGCCCTCAGCGACTCGACGGTCGCCGCGAAGCTGCGCGCGGGCGGCGCAGTAATCCTCGGCAAAACCAATCTCTCAGAGTGGGCCAACTTCCGCTCCTTCTTCTCCACCAGCGGTTGGTCGGGTCGGGGCGGACTAACCCACAACCCGTACTCGCTCGATCGCAACGCTTGCGGCTCCAGCAGCGGGTCCGCGGCGGCCGTTTCCGCCAACTTCGCCGCGGTCAGCGTCGGCACGGAGACCGACGGCAGCATCGTCTGCCCCGCCAACGCCAGCGGCGTGGTGGGCATTAAGCCGACGGTGGGCCTCACCAGCCGTGCAGGCGTAGTACCCATCTCGCACACGCAAGACTCGGTCGGACCACACGGGCGCACCGTAGCCGACGCGGCCGCGCTCCTGAACGTCCTCGCCAGCCGGACCCCCGACCCGCGTGACCCGGCGACGGCGGGCGTTCCGCTAGGCTGGCAGGGGACGGGCCGCCCTCGGCCGGCGTTACCCGCCGACTACACGGTGTTTGGGGATCCGAACGGTCTGAGCGGCGCACGCATCGGGGTGACGCGGCAGGGCATTGACAATGCGCCGCCGCAGGTCGTGGCAGTTTTCGATGCGGCGGTGGCTGCCATTGCGGCCGCTGGCGCAACAGTCGTCGACCTCGACGGCTCCGGCTTCACCTTCGCCCCAGCCGACGGCGAGTTCCTGGTTCTGCTCTTCGAGTTCAAGCTCGACGTGCAGCAGTACTTTGCTACGCGGGTGGGAGTGCCGATGGCGAGCAAGACGCTGGCCGATGCGATCACCTTCAACGACGCGAAC
>DATMCM010000042.1:0-2472 GCA_035558335.1 Blastocatellia bacterium
ACCAGCGCTGCATCGACCATGTCTTCCGCTGACATGATGATTGAGGCGGGTTGCTGTTGCCACGGGAGGCCGGCGACCTCCCAGCCGTCGGTCGCGGTCCTGGCTGGTAACACAGCTTGGACTCGGATGCCTTTGCTGGTGAGTTCGTGCTGTAGCGAAAGACTGAAGGCAAGCACGTACGCCTTGGACGCCCCATATACGCCGTTGAGCGCTTCTACCGAGATGCCCGCGGCGGAGCCGATGTTGATGATCGTGCCTGTCTCCCGCTTAACGAAGGCAGGAGCGGCGGCGTAGCTGAGGCGAGTGAGGGCGGTGACGTTGAGAGCGATCATGTCTTGCATCTTCCGGATCTCGGCCTCAAGCAGCGGGGCGACGGAAGCGAAGCCGGCGTTATTGACGAGCATGGTGATGCTCGGATCGTCCTTCAGCTTTGTTTCCACTTTCGCGAGATCCGTCTCGTTGTTGAGGTCCGCCACAATGGAAGTGATATGCCGTCCGCTCGCGCTTGAGAGGCTCGCCGCCAACGCTTTGAGTGGCTCCACGCCGCGGGCTACGAGAATCAGATCGTATCCACGCTTTGCGAGACGGTCTGCATAGACAGCCCCGATGCCCCTGGAGGCACCCGTTACCAGGGCGGTGCCCTTTGATGTTGAATTGCTCATATCCTTTTTCTCCTGTCTCCAGTCGAGTCTCTTTGCATTTCATATGGATTATAGCTATAATCCATTCTCCGAATTCGATTCGCATAGTCGGGCTTTGGTTACAAACTTTTTTTTGGGGGGACCCATGCGCCATTCCAAGGCTGAAAAGGCAAAAACTCATGAGCGCATCGTTGCTATCGCTTCAAGGAGGTTCCGCGAAGAGGGGCTTGCCGGGATCGGAATCGCAGACCTGATGAAAGAAGCCGGCCTTACCGTGGGCGGTTTCTATAAACACTTCAATTCGCGTGACGCGTTAGTGGCTGAAGCGGTTGGCTGTGCTCTCGAACTCTGGAAGCGTCAGGTAGATGCCGCGGCCTCGGGCGGTCCGCCGGTCACCTACGAATCGCTAGTCGATGAATATTTGAGCGAAGCACATCGCAATCATCCAGGTGCAGGTTGTCCAGTCGGCGCTTTGGCAGGAGATCTCGCACGCAGCGACAAGCGCACTCGCGCACTCGTCAGCCGGAAAATTCGGGACAACATTGAGTTGCTCGCAACTCTGATTCGAAACACGAACGAGACGGATAGGGGCAGTGCAAGATCGCGCGCAATCTTGACCTATTGCGCTCTGGTCGGTGCGATCGGTATGGCTCGCGCCGTATCGGACGAGGAGCTTTCGCGCGAAATCTTGAAGACCGTGGCAAAGGGTCTGAAGAGCCCCTCTTTGTGAAAGTCAAATCTCGGCATTGTCCGACTCGGTAGATCTCACAACTCGATCAGTGAACTACATCGCGCGCATGGAGTTGTGTCTGTATCTGCAGTCTGGGCCCAATCTTGCTGAGTTCTTCCAAGACAATGACAGATTCCATGGGTCAGATATCCATTACCAGTGGACAGTTATGAAGGACGAGAGTTTAAGTGTGATTAGGGTGAAGTTTCGATCCGCTATAGGTCTGACGGGTGACGGTCGAGCGTATTTAGGAGCCTCGCCCGATCCATAACGGTGGTGTGAGCCAGCCGGCGTGAACCAATTGATCGACGTGTAAGCCAGAACTTATCGGTCGTGCATCGGATTGGTACCGAGAAACGCGCAAGTGTTGACCGAACCAATCAACTCCGGGTTGGTCGGCAACCGTCCGGCGAAGTTTTCCCACGGCTGATGGCCGCGATGAAACGTAGTACAGACGTAGTATCAGTTGCGGCGAATGGCGGCAAAAAGCGAATAAACGGTGAATGAAAAGTGAGGAAGTGACGCTCCGGATTTCACTGCAATTCATTAGCTTTCCTCGGTTTAGCTTAGCTCCGGCGAATCGTGATTAAAATACTCTGCTGGCTGTTAACCGAAATGTTGGAGGTTCGAATCCTCCCCGGGGAGCCAAAATCTTTATCCTTAATAAATTACAGAGTTTGGGTAGAGCATTCGGTTCATGACCGAATGCTTGGGCATGTGAAGTGAAACTAGGTAGTGCGAAAGTTGTTGAGAGGAAAGCCCTTCTCGGTAACAGGTCCAAGTCAACAAGCGCTGTCATAGAAATGTAGTAGTACTTTCGGATTCCGGAGTTGCGGAATCGTCGTTGGCGGCCGTGGAAGCTGACATATCTAGCCCCGAGCCTTGAGCGAACGAACCGAACGGTTGCCGCCTCGCCGCAAACTGTAGGGTACTTGCTTGTTGAGAGCGTAAAACAGATCAATCGCGGTCGGCGTGAGCAAACTCCTCTCTTATTGACCCACATGAGGAGTAGCGCGACGTCATGTCATTTCCCGTGACTCTCTGGAGGCGCCACAGGAACGCGCGTGCTGTGCATGAAGACGATCTTCCAGATGCCTCCCT
>DATMCM010000043.1:0-6590 GCA_035558335.1 Blastocatellia bacterium
TCTCCTACATCGGAGCTCTCGTGATTCTTTCCGTCTCGCTGGCCCAGTACTTGAAGTTCTTCTACCCGGGAATGGACCAGTGGTTTGCCGGCGCTTTGCCCTTCGGCGAAGCGCTAGCACGAAGCTACACTGGTGATCCAAGCTTCGGCGAAGCGGTTGTCGCGTCCGCGGCGGTGCTTTTCTTCTTTGCCTTCAACCTGGTTGGGGTGAAGTTCTACGGCTGGCTTCAGACGGTTATGGTCATTGTTAAGTGTCTGGCCATCGTCGTGCTGGTAGCGCCGGGGCTGTTTGCGATTGAGTGGAAGAACTTTTCGCCGTTGTTTCCTTACGGCTTCTGGGCTCACGCCGCGCCGGAAGGCGAGAAGGGTTTCCTGGCCGTTCTGGCGCCACTCTTCTTTGCTTATGCCGGATTTGAAGCGCTCGCGCAAACCGCTAGCGAGACCAAAGATTCGCGCAAGTCGCTGCCAGCCATTTTCATCAATGGCATACTGATTTCGATGGTGCTGTTTTTCCTGATGTCGCTGGTTGCTTTCGGTGTGGTGCCCTATCAAGAGCTCGCTCGTTCGAGCTTCGCAATGAGCGACGCGGCGGGACGGTATCTGCCGTGGTGGGGCGGGGCGGTGGTGACGATAGGCGCGCTGATGGCTTTCTCGACATGCCTGAATGCGACGCTTTTCGTGCCCGCGCGAATACTCTACGTTTTCGGCGAAGACCGGATCTTGCCCCAATGGCTGTCGCGAGTGAGCGTGAGGTTTCGCACCCCGTGTGTGAGCCTGGTGGTGAACGGAAGCATCGCGCTCGCGTTGGTGTGGACCAAGAAGTTCGGCTACGTTCTGGACATCGCGATCGTCGGGATGTTTCTAGTTTACGGATTGCACAGCTCGTCGATGGTCTTGCTTCCGTTCATCAGGCCGGCGCTGTACAAGAAGGCGCGAGTAAAGCTGAACCCCGCATTGCTGGTTTTTCTGGGGCTTGTTTCGGTTGCTTCGATGAGCTATCTGACAGTGGTAACGCTGGCGCGCGACATCAGCACGCGTCAGGCTCTTCCGCCCGGGGAGCGCGGCCTGGCGATCTGGCAGCTCCTGCTGGTTTGGGTTGCAGTAGGAACAGTTTTCTACGCGCTCGCTCGCTGGGAAGGCCGGCGCGGCGGCTTCGATTATCAACGGCTGCTCACCGAGGAGTGGGTCGATGAAGAACAAAAGGGGGTCGAATGAAACAAATAGCACGAGCACTCATAAGCGTATCGGACAAATCGGGGCTGATTGATTTCGCAAAGCGGCTGAGGGGGCATTCGGTCGAGCTGATCTCGACTGGCGGCACCGCTCAGATGCTTCGCGACGCGGGCCTCGAGGTAAGAGATGTCAGCGACTTGACTGGGTTTCCCGAGATACTGAACGGGAGAGTGAAGACGCTGCACCCAAAAGTTCATGGCGGGCTGCTGGCGATACGCGACAACGAGGCTCATCAACGTCAGGTCCGTGAGAACGACATTCAGTACCTCGATATGGTAGTGGTCAACCTCTACCCATTTCGCGAGACGATCGCGCGAGCGGACGCGACGGTCGAGGAAGCAATCGAGAACATCGACATCGGCGGGCCCTCGATGATTCGGTCTGCGTCGAAGAATTTCGAAGACGTGGTTGTGGTGGTCGATCCTTCGGATTACTCGGTGATTGCCGACGAGATGGACGGGAGCGGCGGCGAGGTTTCGACGGCGACGCGATTGAGACTTGCTCGGCGCGCTTTTGAAACGACGGCTCAATACGACGCGGCGATCTCGGATTTTCTCGAAGGCTCAGTTGCGCTGGACGAAGAAAGTGCCGATCTTCGAATTGAGAAGGCCAACGCGTTGCCTGCTCGGTTCACCTTGTTCGCGAAGAAGGAAACTGATCTGCGTTACGGCGAGAATCCGCATCAGCGAGCAGCGCTGTACGTGACAGGCTCGGCGCGGGGACTGGCTCGCGCGGAGAAGCTTCAAGGCAAGGAGCTTTCTTTCAACAATTTGATCGACCTGGAGGCCGCGTGGTCTCTTGTCTCCGACTTGCGTGACCCTGCTTGCGCAATTATCAAGCACACAAATCCGTGCGGCGCGGCGACCGCGACAAACGTTCGCGAAGCCTTTGAGAAGGCTCGCGCGACTGATCCGGTATCGGCGTTTGGCGGGATCATCGGCTTCAACCGCGCGGTGACCGAGGCTACCGCGCGGGTGATCGCCGGGACCTTTTTTGAGGCGATCATTGCGCCGGACTATGAGCCCGGCGCCCTCGACGCGCTCGCCGGAAAGAAGAGCCTGCGAATCATGCGAATGGGTTCGGATGCGGGAGATGAAGCGCTTCTCGATGTGAGGATGATAAGCGGAGGGCTTCTGATTCAGGACCGCGATCGAGGCACGCTCGATGACGCAGATCTTAGAGTAGTAACCGATCGCGTACCAACCGAAGAGGAGATGCGGGCGCTCGGCTTTGCGTGGATTATCGCCAAGCACGTCAAATCGAACGCCATCGTTTACGCGCGCGACGGCCAACTCATAGGGGTCGGCGCGGGTCAGATGAGCAGGGTGGACTCGGTGAAGATCGGCGCGATGAAGGCCCAGCTTCCGCTTGCGGGAACTGTCGTGGCTTCGGATGCGTTCTTTCCGTTCCGCGACGGCTTGGACGAGGCCGCGCGAGTTGGAATCACCGCGGTGATTCAGCCTGGCGGATCTGTGCGAGATGAAGAAGTGATTGCCGCCGCAAACGAACACAATCTGGCGATGGTTTTCACCGGAATGCGTCATTTTAAGCACTAGAAGAATTATCGTTGCGGGGCGTTGTGTTTCGGCTCGACAACTTGAACGAAGCGACTCCGAGACCGAACCTTGGATGTCACTACTCAGCTTCAGGATCAGCAACCGAATCACGCAACCAGTTCAAGTACTGCTCCGAGCCGCGGTCGAGTCTCAAGGCGATGACCTCAGGCGTGCTGTAGCTGTGCAACTCTTTGACGCGGCGTTCCAGATCAGGATAGCGCTCGCTGGTGGTCTTGATGATCATGAGCGTTTCGCTGTCGTGGGTGATCTTACCTTCCCAACGATAGACCGATTCAATGGCTGGGACGATGTTTACGCATGCGGCGAGTCGTCCTTCGACCAGGGCCATCGCAACGCGGCGGGCTTCCTCTTCGTTTGGCGTAGTGACTAGAACTAGAAGCTCGTGATTCATGGCAGGTTTGCGGATGCAGCGGGCAATAAAGCGCCCGCTGCATCCCATCTTATAGCACGAGCCGTGTTGACTCAGAACCTCGCGGTGGGTGGGATCAACGCGAACCGGAATTCAAGGCAACCCTTGCACGCGTGGGGACGCGCTCATTGCTGTGGTCGTTAGTGCTTGCCATGAACTGGCGCACCCACTGAGTGAAAAGATAGTTCTCCTCGAAGAACGGAAAATGGGCGCTGTGTTCCATCACTACGAACTTCGATCGCTGGAGCCCGCTGGCCAGCTCATATGATTGATCGATCGTTGTCACAGGATCATACCGTCCCGCCAGGACAAGCGCCGGCACGTTGATCTCAGCAAGTTGAGAGCGAACATCCAGCACAGTCGGGTCGCCGGCAAGCGCGTGCTTCTTTGCAAGCGCGTCATAGTAGGCAGTGTACACGCCGCGATCGAACTCGTAGGGAATGAGGTTGTGGAAGTAGTGCGGGTAGAGCACGGAGTATCTTCGGCGCACCCGTTCGCACGGCTGTGCCGCTCCGGTGCCGCCTTCATTCGCTCCATAGGCCGCCAGCTCTTCGGGTGAAAGCATCTTGACGATGCGCCTTTCGCCTTCGGCTGGGTTTTCGATCGTAGCCGAAGCGCTCACCAATATCAGGCGCTTCACGTTTTCTGGATGGCGTAGCGCATAGTTCAACGCTATTGCGCCACCGAAGCTGTGTCCAAGCACCGTCACTCGCGTCAGTCCCAGCGACTCGCGCAGCGCGTCGATGTCGTCGGCCATTTCATAGACTGAAGCCATCCGCTCCGGATGTTGCGCGCTCTGAATATCTGCCCTTCGATCGAAGTAGACAAGCTTAGCGTACTTGCTCAGGTTCGAAAGCATCGGGTGAAAGTACTCGTGGGGAAGCCCGGCGCCGCCGTGGACCACGATGACTACTTCGCTGCCTTCCCCCTGAGTCTCGTACATCAGGTTGACCCCGTGCGAGTTGAACCTGCCGTAGCTGAGCCCCGGCGTCCACACGTGATGGTAAGACATCGATGGCGCAGGAGCTCCGGGTGGCGCTACGGCCGAAGACGAGTTGGCTATCATCAAGCATTCAAACTCAGCGCGCGTCGCGCCGTCTTGCGCTAAGGTGAGCCCGGAGACCCAGAGAACAAATAAGCAAACAAAAAAGCTGCGTAGTAGATGCTTCATTGTAACCCCCTCCCATCGACGCTCTCGCTGGGCCAACAAGCCGTCACGACCCCGAACCAGAAGAGAAAGTGCGATGTTTACTGGTTGTTTTTGATCGTCGGTTGAAGGGGCAGGCTCGGATTGAAGCAGCGCTTTTATCGTCCAGAGCCGCTTCGTAGTCGGGCCGCTCAATTAGGCCCCGGCCGATACTCGGTTTCGCGGCCAGAACAAAAGCTCATTTCTTGTTAAGTTCGGCGTCCTGCACGACTGGCAGCCATCATATTCCGGGGTCCGCCGCCGCGCAATAGTTTACTGATTAAACTAAGCCCTCCATTTGTCGACGTAGGCACGCACATCGAACTTGCGTGCCATTCTGGACGCTGACGTATAACGGATCATTCCGAATATCGCGCGGTGAGGGTCCCACGGAGGGTCGTGTTTCCTCCAGCTGCGTCTCAGTGTCCAAGCAAGTCATCGAGCGCCCGGGCCAGCGACGGATATTGGAACTCGTAGCCCGCTTCCAGGATCGCCTTCGGCACGACCCGCTGGCTGTGAAAAAGAACGTCGGCCATCTCTCCCATCAAGGCTCGCAAAGCCATTTCCGGCACCGCCAAGAAGGCAGGCCGGCCCAGGGCGCGGCCAAGCTGTTTGGTGAACTCGGCGTTTGTTACCGCTTCGGGAGCGACGCCGTTGGCGGGACCTTTCACTGAGTTCGTGAAGATTGCGTGGCGAAAGACTCCAACTATGTCTTCGATATGAATCCACGGGAACCATTGATGTCCGGACCCGAGCGGTCCACCCAGCCCGAGCTTGAACGGGGCGAGCATCTTTTTCAGCGCTCCGCCTTGGGCGCTTAACACGACTCCAGTGCGAACTTGTACGACTCTGACTCCAAACTCGGTTGCGGCAGCCGCTTCGTTCTCCCAGTCTCGACAGACCTCGCTCAGAAAGCCGCGACTTATTGGTGCCCTCTCTTCCAGCAATTCATCTCCGCGATCGCCATAAAAGCCGACGGCTGACCCGCTTATGAGCGCTAAAGGTTTTGTGCCGGCAGAGCGAAGACCCGTTATAAGGTTTCTGGTACTCAACACCCGCGAGTCTCGGATTAGCTTTTTCTGGGCATCCGTCCATCGGCGCGCGACGATGGGCTCGCCGGCGAGATGAACCACCGCCTCAACCTCACTCAACGCTTGCGCGGGAGGTGGGCTGGTTTGAGGGTCCCACTTGTGAACCTCATTGGCGGCAAGCCCTCGAGTTGTCTCGGGCGAACGGGATAGCGCGATGATGTTATGATTTTCGCCGCTCAACACGCTGCAGAATCTTCGTCCAATAAGTCCTGTCGCTCCAGTGACCAGTATCTTCATTCCACACCTCCGCGGCAAACAACATCGATTCCCAAAGAGCTTAGACACAACAAATCCGGTCGTCAAGATTTGACATCGAATTAATATAGACATCTAATCTCGACATCGGTTCTCGTATAGATTTGATATTGACAGAATGGTGACGCGTCCTGAGAATCAGGGGCTATGGAATCAAGCTCGGAGCTGACGCAGGCTACAGGGAAGTATCGGATAGGTGTGGTGACCAGGCTGACAGGGCTATCGGCGGATGTGGTGCGCGTGTGGGAGCGGCGCTACGGGGCCATCCGCCCCGCGCGCACAGAAGGCGGAACGCGGCTCTACTCGGACGGTGACATTGCGCGATTGAGGAAGCTGCGGCAGGCGGTCGAGAAGGGCCATGGCATCGGGCAGGCTGCGAAGCTGTCGGATGCCGAGCTTGATGAGATCGTCAGGGATTCGCAGCAAGCCGCCGGCGCACCGGATGTTTATGCAGTCGTGCGCGAGCGATTCCTGGATGCAGTTCAAAAGATGGACGTGGTTACGGCGGATCTCGAATTGAGCCGAGCGGCTACGCTATTCCCGGCTCACGTTCTCACGATGAAAATAGTCGGGCCCGTTCTTGATGAGATTGGCGAGCGATGGGCCCACCAGGAGTTCGGGATTGCTCATGAGCACGTAGCTTCGGGGTTGCTGCGAAATCTGCTGAGCTCTCTCTTTAGACTCTATCCGCCAAACGGACAGGCAGAGACAATAGTTCTTGCGACTCCCGCCACCGAGCGACACGAGTTTGGCCTATTGTTGACAGCGCTGCTGGCGGCGACGCGGGGCTGGCGAGTTGTCTATCTCGGTGTCGATTTGCCCGCACCGGAGATCGCATTC
>DATMCM010000044.1:0-11268 GCA_035558335.1 Blastocatellia bacterium
TGAGGATCTGGCGAATAAAGTTCGAGCCGATAAAGCCCGCTCCACCCGTGATGAAAAGCCGCATTCTTACCTCGCAGTGTTGTCTTTGATGAGCGAACCGAGATTGTAAGCGGGCGGGTGGGGCTTTATCAACAGTCGTCACCTCGAGACTGGCGCTCGAGGATCTCTCAAACCAGGCGCTGGCTATGAGAAAGCAAGTCAGCGCCGATGGGCAAAAGGGTCCGGCGCTGATTGAAGCCGTGGCTGGGCCATGATATAGTCCCGCTCCTCACGCGAGTTTTCAGCGGAACAAAACCTTCAAGTTGGGTTCAAGTCGGGTTTCACAATGAAAGCGACGCTAGCGGCCAGGCAAGGCAAAGTAAGACTGGATCGGAGCTCGTTCCCCGCAAACACTATTGTTTGCAAGCGCCTTCCCGCTTAGCGATTGCGGCGGGCCTCCCCGTCGCCAGTCCTTCCGATAACTAACTAGAGCGGTTCGTCTCCTCAAGCGGCGAATAACGCTCGAGGAGGCATTCCATGAAACGGTCCATCGTTTCGATCATCCTGATGGTGCTGACAGCAGTGTCGGTAGCGTCGCTGTTGACCCGACGCGCAAACGCCAGCATCGTGGTCATGACAGCTCAACTCCTGGCGAGTAATGAAGTTCCTCCGGTCACCAACGCAGACGTTAACGCAAACGGAAGCGTTACAGTCACTCTGGACACTGTTGCCAACACCGCGCAGTTCGTTTGGAGCCTCAGTAACCTCGGGGCCTCTTCGATAATCCTGTCACATATCCACGAAGGGCCGGCAGGAGTCAATGGCCCGATCAGAGTTGATTCCGGGATAAGTCCAGCCACTGCCATACCGGTGGTCAATGGCCTGGCCGGGTTTAGCAGAAGCGGGCTCACGGTTCCTGCCGACGTTATGCAAAGGCTGCTTGCTGGTCCGAGCGGGTTTTACTTCAACGTGCATTCGAACCTCAACCCGGGTGGAGTAGCGCGTGGCCAGCTTGTTGTTGCAACCCAAGGCGGTGGGACTGCTGCACCGACCCTGTCTGAATGGGGTGCGATATTGATGACGCTGCTGTTCATCGCAGCGGGCACTTTCTTCCTGGTTGGCCGCTCGAAGGCCGGGTCTCTGGCCGCGGCACAAGCTCCTGCGATGCTAACCGGTCACGGCAAGGCGATCGACTGGAAGTTGCTGCAGAAGGTGACGCTGTTCGTAGAAGCGGCGATAGTACTTGCGCTGATCGCTCTACGGGCCAGCCCTGTTGATGTAATGGGCGCGGTCACAGCGGGCCTGGTTCTCTCCTTCGTCTTGCACCTGTTGATCGGCCGCGCGCGCCGGACTTGACCGCCGGCCTCAGCCGTATTCTTGATGCTGTAAGCGACGATGGCGCGCCGCCGCTCGCCATCGTCACGCGTCTCGGTTTGAAGCCGATATTCGGACTCAAGTGACCGTCGGTCGGCGGATCCAGCCGGGCGGCCAGGATGGGTATGTTGCCGAGTGAGCGAGTGATTGAGTTCTTGACGGCCAATCGCAAGCCGCTGCGTTTCCTGGCGCTGTTCGTCTTAATCTTTGCGGCCTGTTACTTGTTGTTTGGCGTCACTCCTGGAATTCGCCTGGGAGTCATCAAACCGTATACCGAGTTTCTGGCGAATGCAGTCGCCGCCATCATCAACGTATTCGGCGCTGGCGCCACAACGAACGGCGCGCTGGTCTCCTCGCCTCGTTACTCGATAGACATAGCGATGGGATGCGACGGCGTTGAAGCGTCGTGCCTCTACCTGGCGGGGGTGCTGGCCTTCCCTACCTCGTGGCGGGCTCGGCTGATTGGCGTCGCTTTCGGTGTGCCGCTGATCCATGCGATAAACCTCGCTCGCCTCGTGGGACTCTATTACGTTGGTATCTACTTGCCATCAGTGGCCGATGAAGTTCATGTCTACGTCGCCCAGACCATCGTCATTCTCCTCTCCACCGCCATCCTCATCTTCTGGCTCGAGCGATTCGGCGTTCGGCATCAGCGGGCATAAGTGGCTGCGGCTGTTTGCGCTCGCGCTTGCGCTTTATGTCGCGCTCCTTCCCTTGTGGTGGTTTGCGCTTGGCGTCATTGCGGCGGCAGCAGGCACCTTCGCAAGTTGGATCTACGAGTTCTTTGATCCCCGAGTCGCCATCAGACCTGAAGGAAGAATAGTTCGAGTCGTTGTAACCGCATTGGACGGAAGCTCGCAGTCGAGCGCGCTACGTCTGGACACTGTGAGCTATGGCTTGCCTATGATGGCGGCGCTTGTGATCGTGACGCGATCGGACTCGCTGGTGGCGAAGCTGCGGGCGCTGGCAGTTGGATGCGCAGTCATGTTCGTGCTGACCGTCGGGGCGGTGATTGCGTGGGCAAAAATGACCGGCTTGCAACTGGAGCAGAAATCCGCGGCCGCAGACCGATCGAGCTTCTTCTTTCTCGCGTTTCACGGTTATGCGTTTTCGCAACCCGCCGTCGCCGTGCTGATATGGCTGGGCTTGATGATGCTTGGTCAGCTAAAGGAGAAACATCAGCAGGAACCGAGGCTCGCCTCCGTCACCCGCAACGAGCCGTGTCCTTGCGGAAGCGGGCGGAAGTACAAGCGCTGTTGCGGCAAGTGAGAAGAATCTGAGGGTCGTATTCCACAGAGCCGACCGGATGTGATTGAATTTAGGAGCTCAAAAAGTCGGGAGCACAGACCGCGTCAACCAAAGGACACCGACTGTAGTCTTTCCTGAGTTTTGGACATTTACAATGCGCTCGGCGAGCTCAATCAGGAGTTCGTCCCTCCGTCAGGAGGGTCATGTCTATAGATGCCGGGTCGAATCAGTGTGCCCTCCGCCAGGAGGGCCATGTGTGTAGCAGGCCGTGAGGCGACCCGCTCTCGACAACATCATAAATATTGCCCTCCTGGCGGAGGGCGGCTTGACTGCCTCCTTCCATCTATAAACATCGCCCTCCTGGCGGAGGGCGGCTCGACTGCCTCATTCCATCTATTAACATGGCCCTCCTGATGGAGGGCGAGCGGAATTTAAGTCCCGGTCTACCTGCAACCGAGCAAACCAAACCTTCGTCGCGCGGAATCGTTCGGCCGACTCGCCTGTGCTAAATTACTCGGGTAATGCAAAGGCCCGAGTCGAGCTCCATCGAAGCTTTTATTCCGACTCTTCCAGATCCGGCCGGTGCGCGGAACTTCCTCGCACGATTGCGAAACCTCGAGTCCGCGCCCTCGTTTGACAATGATCCGCGCTTGCTTGCCCGACTGCTGACGATCGCCGCTTACAGCCCGTACCTCGGCGAAACTCTACTCCGCCATCCCGAACACATCAGTTGGCTCGAGCGCGAATCGGCCCGCGGGCTGGATCGAGTGAAATCGAGCGAGCAGCTACAAGAGGAGATGGCCCGGTTCCTCACCGGCGCAGTCGAGCCGGACCTTCGATCAAATCTCGCGCGCTTCAAGCGCAGAGAGCTGCTCCGCATTTATCTCCGCGACTGTTTGGCCCGCGCAACGCTCGCCGAAGTCACCGACGAAATCTCGAACCTTGCCGACGTAATCCTCGGGCACGCGCTGGCGGCCGCCCAACAAGCGATGATCAATCGTCACGGCGCGCCCCAGATTCGAGACGCGCGCGGACGCATCGAGCAGGCCGAGTTCGCGGTGGTCTCTCTTGGCAAGCTTGGCTGCCGGGAGTTGAACTACGCCTCGGACATCGATCTGCTTTTTCTCTACTTGAGCGACGGCGTCACGGCAGGCGATGGCCGCAACGCCGAATCCTCGATCAGCAACAAAGCGTTCTTCGCCGGAGTTGCCGAGCAAATCGTTAAACTCATCGGCAGCAACTCGGGCGAAGGCTCGGTCTATCGGATCGACCTCCGGCTTCGACCCTACGGACGAGACGGCGACACGGTTTGGGAGATCGAACGCGCGGCTAATTACTATCGCGAGAAGGCGCAGAATTGGGAGCGGCAAGCGCTCATTCGTGCGCGGGTTTCGGCGGGGAGCGAACGGGTGGTGTCGCGCTTCCTGGAGCTTGTGCGCGACGTGGTGTTCGCGACCGATGCTCTTCCGGGCACAGTGGCTGACGTGCGCCGGGCCAAAGAGAAGATCGACCAAAGCATCGCTAGCCGCGGCGGAGGCTTCAACGTAAAGCTCGGTCGCGGCGGTATTCGAGAGATCGAGTTCATAGCTCAAGCGCTGCAGCTCGCACGCGGCGGGCGAGAACCATGGGTCCGTTCGGCGCAGACTTTGATTGTCCTGGGGCGGCTGGCAGAGAAACACTACCTGAGCGATACCGAGTGCGCGCAGCTATCGTCCGCTTACGAGTTTCTAAGAAAGGTCGAGCATCGCTTGCAGATGGAACACGGCGCACAGACTCATCGGCTGCCGGTGACTGCTGCCCGGTTGCAGACGCTTGCGCGGCGTTGCGGCTATAGCCAACCCGATGATCCCTCTTCGCCGTTTTTGGCCGACCTGAAAGCTCACACGTCGTCAGTGCGAGCGATCTACGATCGAGTGTTCGCTACGGTGGGTGAAGCGGACGCCGCGAAGGTTCGGGAAGTTGCGGCGGACGCAATCGCTGGCGACACCGACGAGGAGACCGGACGGCTTATTCGCCGGGCGAGCATAGCAGTGAAAAAGCTAATCGAGATGGGAAGCGCGGGGGCTAGAAAGCTGATAGACGGCGACGCGATTGAGGACGCAATCAAGTCGGCGATGACATCAACGATCAATACACCGCGAGCGCTTCGCAACCTGACGGCATGGGCCGAGTCGCTTGCGACTTATCACGGTGACCTTCCGGGCTGGTCGCTTGAGGAACTCAATTGGCCTGCTCTAATTGAGCGGTTGCTGTTGTCGCTCAGCAGTCAATATTTATCTCATATCCTCATTTCGCGACCGGCGCTTGCCGGCGTTCTCGTCGAGCCCGATGGATCAACAGACCCTTCAGATTTCTATCGCCAGATTCGCTCCGCTACTGATGTCGAACACGCCACATCGGCAAAGACCGATGCGCTTCGGCGGGTCTGGTACAGGGTTGTTATGCAGATGGGTTACAGGGATATGGCGATAGCCGGTGGTCAGTGTTCGGTGACCGGTGTTTGGGGGCCGGTGGCCGTCGGTGCTCCGGATGACGCGCTGCGGGCAAGCAACATCGAACAAACGGCGCTTGCGGAGGCAGTGCTGGCCATCGCCGTCGAGATCGCATTTGAATCAATCGGCCTTACACCCAACCACCGGCTACAACTGACCGACCACCGGCCACCGACCCCTGACCACCGGCCACAGGCCACCGACCACCGTCCACCGTCCACCAACCGCCGTCCACCGGCCACCGACCACCGTCCACCGGCCACCAACCACCGACCACCGCCACTGACCACTGACTTGCCGTTTGCGATCCTCGGACTCGGGCGGCTCGGTCACGCTGGGATGGATTACGGTTCCGACCTCGACCTGCTGATTGTGTTCGACGATCAGGCCCCCTGGCCGCCGACTGCCCTTGTCGCCGGCGATGCCCACGAAACGCTTCAACGATTTCAATCCCCTCAGGAGTTCTATGCAAAACTTACCTCGCAACTGATTCTTGTGCTGTCGTCGATCACGCGCGAGGGTCTTCTGTATCGCATAGACCTTCGATTGCGCCCTGAAGGAAAGGGCGGCCCGCTCGCGCAAGGTCTCACGAGCCTGGTCGACTATCTCGACACTCGAGCCTCAGCCTGGGAACATTCGGCCTATCTGAAAGCGCGCGAAGTTACCGGCGATCTGGGCTTCGGAGCGCGGGCGCGAACAGCCATCTGCGATGCTTGTTTTGAAGCTGCGTCGCGGAACCCCTCGCTGCGAGAAGATCTGTCGGCTATGCGAAGCAGGATCGAGAAAGAGAAGGCGAGCGGCTCGCGGCCAGACATAAAGTGGGGCAAAGGTGGGATGACGGAAGTTTATTTCATCACTCGGTTCATCCAGCTTCGCGACCGGATATACTTTCCATCCGAGCGCGGCACGACGGCCCTGATCCGGCACCTGGGCGAGGTCGGCGCGCTTGACTCAGATTCGACGCGGATTCTGTTTGAAGGGTACTGGTTTCTAAGAAGCCTCGATCATTGGATGCGCTTGCTGGCGGAAAAGCCCCGGCCGGTGTTGCCGGCTTCGACAGCCGCGATGAGGGACATCTCGCGAGCGCTCGGGCTGGCTTCTGTTGAAGAACTCGAGCGCGGTGTGGCGCATCATACGACCGCGATTCGCGGTGTGTATGAACGCGTTTTTGGATGAGCTCGCTATTTGAACTTCAGCGTGAGTCTTCCAGCCCACTGCCGCGGAGGCCCAATGTGAGTTCCCGAAAACACGCTTTCGAAGTTGTAAACAAACAGTTTGTCGGTCAGGTTCTGAACGTCAAGCGCAACTGACATCGCGACGCGATCGTCCTGACGCAGATCGACTCCCGTCGACAAATTGAAGATCATTCGGGGCTTGACTCGACCACGCTGAAAATCAAGGGAGTCGTACAGCCGTGGATCGAAGCCTTCGGCGACAAACTCCGCCAGCGTTGTGCCCGGCTCGAGGTCGGCGGGAACGCCGGAATCGTACCGTCCCCCAAAAGAAGTCCACCATCCGCTGCGCTTGTGCGAGTAGTTGACTGAGAACTGACCTGCGTTGCGCTCGTCGTGATCATTAGGAAACCGAAGCCCCGGATTCTCCAGCGTGCTAACCGACTCGCCAAGAAACAATCCTCCGTTAATCGGAGTGATCCCGAAGGAACGCGCGTTGGCGTAGCTGGCAAAGCCCGACAGCCCTCTCCACTCAGCCGTATCCACGCGTGCTTCAATGCCGTTCACTCGCCCGGCGAAAATCGAGATCGGAAAGATCACTCCGGTGTCAAAGAACTGGTCCTTGTCGGAAAAGTTTCTGATTTGTTTGTTATATGCCGACAGCGTAAGCCGAGCGAATTTGGTGAACTGTTGTTGGATGCCCGCTTCGAAGACATGCTCAGTGTCGGAGAAAATAGGCTGCACGCCGGACTGTCCGGTGGTCACGGCTAACGGCGACAACTGCGCAGCTTGAGCTGAGCTTGCCAGCAACAAGTTTTCCGCGGGCGGCGGTTGAAACAGTCGATTGTACGAAACGCGAAACACCGTTTGAGTGCTTGGGATCAGGTACGCGAGCCCGATTCTTGGACTGAAAGCGTGTTCGTGTACGAGCAGTTTGTAGTCGTCAAAGCGAATGCCTGCATCGAGCGTCAGGTTCTTGAACGGCGAGAACCGGTCTTGAACGAACCCCGACCATGTGCGCCCCGTGCGCTGGTCGTTAAACAGAAAAGGATTCGCTGCCGTGAATTGCAACACTGGATTGGGGAAGACCGTTCCGTCCTCCGCGACTATCGGCGGAAACGCGTTTGGGTCGGTCGGAAAGAAGCTGAAATTCTCCCGCACCGGAGTTCTCGTGTACTGAATGCCGCCTTTGATGGTGTGGCCGTGAACCGCGTACGAAAGCGATCCGATGAATCCATAGTTATCCAGGGTTCGATTCTGAAAAGCGACGACCGGCGTCGATTCCGGATTAGAATTAAGCGTCGCCGTCGAGTGCCGGTTGAAGAGTGAAATGTCCCCGACGAGAGTCTGCGAGAACAGATGCTGCCAGGACAGGAATTCGGAATAGTTTCGCTGCCGCTGTCCCTGATTCTGCCCTGCTTGCTCCTGATCGAGGCGATTCGGCACCTCAAAGTTCGCGCCGCCGAGGATCAGCGTTACCTTCAGAAAATCACTCGATCTCGGGTTGTAATCAAGCGTCGTAAGATTTGTGACCGACCGGCCGATGTTGTGAAAGTTCTCGATCGTCGGCGGGTCGAGGTAGCGATGTGAGGTCGAGCCCGAGAATGCCGAGAACCACCCGAACTTCTTCACGTGACCCGCGAAGCTCGCCGACACGTCTCCGGTCGAAAAGCTCCCAAGGTTACCGCTGATCTCTCCCGAGATCGGCATATCGAGCCCGGACTTGGTATTGACGTTAACGATGGCGCCGAGCTTGTCGCCGAACTCAGCGGGTATTCCGCCGGTCAACACTTCGATGTGCGAAGCACTTCGCGGATCGATCGATGTGGCAAAGATCGCCGACATGTTCTCGGTGACCGGCACTCCGTTGATCACGGTCTGGACGCCGGACTCCGAGCCGCGCGTGTGAATTCGCCCGTTGTCATCTGAAACGACGCCGGGCGCCGACTCGACCATCTTCTGAAGCGCTCTCGACGGCGCCGCGCCCAACTGCTTCATCAACATCGGCGTGTTCAAATCGGTATCCGCGCTCGTCCGATCGGCTTCAATCATATGCGTATCGTCGGAGCTTATGTTGACTTCGGCGGAGAGCGCTTTGACCGCGAGCTGCACAGTCAGCTGCTCGGGCACGGCCGAGTGAACGTCGACGGTTTGTTCCCATGGCTGAAACTCGCCGGCTTCTATCCTGACACGGTAGGTGTTGAATGGGACGTTCTGAAACCTGAATGATCCGGTTTCGTCGCTCTGCGCACTGACCTTGTAGTTTGTTATCGAGTTAGACAAGACGACGGCGGCTCCGGCCACGGCAGCGCCTGAAGGATCGGTGACTTGTCCCTGAACCGATCCGGCAGTCGCCTGCGTAGTCAAACCCTCTGTTCGACCGTGGACTGCAACGGCCAATGCGATGAGAAATAGTATCGCTGAAAAGCTTCTGACCATCGTTGTCTCCAGCCTACCGTATCCTTTGCGAGCGGCACGTTTGTGAACAAGAAACAAAGCGGCCGAGGGCCTCGTCATGTCCGAGCCCGAGAGAACTCGGGCTCGGCATAAACCCGCCAGGCTTCAAAATGTAAAGCCGAGCTGAGCCTGAAAAGTGCGCGGCGGCACGAAGTGAGTGCCGCTGAACGTTGAGAGGAAGTTGTACAGCGCCTCGTTGTTAGTCAGGTTCAACCCAGTCAGCCGGAGCGTCACCTTGGTGTGCTCAGTGCGCAGCAGATTGTCGGTACCTACGCTGACGTCGAACATGTTGCGAGGAGCGATTCTCGGTGGATTGTGATCATCGCTCGCTGTGCCGTCCGCCGGAATCCGAATCCTGAGCGCACCGCGATTCGGGTCCGAACAACTGGTGAGGCCTTGCGTAGGCGTGGCAAACACACCGCCGCAGAACAGTCCGATTTGCGCCTGTTGATCCGGCGTGAATGTCAGCGCGGTCGCAAAGTCCGGCACCGCGCCGGCTACCAGCCCGCTATCGTAGCGCCACGAGAAAGCGACGTAAGGCTTGAGCTGCTTAAACTGGTTGAACTGATACTGAACCTGAGTTGTTTGCTGAAACGCCTGGTCGTGGTCGATGCGGAAAACGCCTTCGGGCAGGTCCGAGTTGAAGAACAGTCCGCCGGTCTCCGGAGGGAAGTACCGCGCCCGAGTGTGCCCGGCCACGAAGAACGCCGAGAGTCCTTTGTAGTTTGCCAGGTTGACCCGCACCGATACGCCATCCAGTTTCGACTGGTTCCATGAAATCGGGAAGTAGATGGGCGTATCGAGAATGACGTTGAAGTCATACGCGTTATGCGTGTACTTCCAGAAGTAATCGGCGTCTACGATAATGTAGTGCCCGATCGCCTGTTGAACGCCTGCGTTAAACTGATTTCGCCTGCCGGGCTCGAGCGGCCGAGATGTAGCATCACCGAGTATTCCGTCCGCCAATCCGCCCGCTCCGGTCGCACTGGATAAAACCAGGTTCTCGTTGTAAGGCGTTTCAAACGTCCGCGTATAGGCAAACCGCAGAACGGTGTTGGTAGGCTTTACGTGATACGCAACGCCGAGTCTTGGTTGCAGAAGATTCCCGTGGCTGATCCCGTCGTAGTTGTCGAAACGCAATCCAAGGTTCAGCGTGAGGTCGCGTATGGTGATGAGATCCTGCGCATAAAATGCCTCTTGCTTCACATCCGTATGGCCGTGGAATCCGAACAGGCTCCCGCCGCGGGTGAGGTCGAAGGGCGCCAGGCCCGGTATGAAATCGGGGCTCGCTGGATCGTTGAACGCCGGATCGGTAATTCCGAACTGGAAATTCTCAGTCAGGAAAGTGTGCTGAAACTGCACCCCGAACTTGGCGTTATGTATTCCATGGTTGTAAGCCAGGTCAGCACGAATCCCGACGTTGTTGAGCCGGCGCTGTTCGTTGATGGTCTCCGGTTCGTCGGCGAACGGATTTGCGCTTGGAAGATACTTGACCACATCCAGCCTGTAATACGGGTTTAAGGTCAACAGCAACGAGGGGCTGAAGGTGTGCACGTATCCCGGAGCGATGTTGATCGAGTGCACCAGCTGTCTTTGATCTTGTCCGAGCGCCTGCTGATCGAAGGTGTTTGCAATCTGAAAGTAGTTTCGCGCCCAATACATGTTCAAATGCAGGGCGTCCTGTGGCGTCGGATTGTAGTCAAGCCGGTCGAAGATCGTGACTGACTGCCCACGGTCGTGGAAGACTTCGAACTCGGGCGCGTCGAGGAACCGACCGCTTCGCTCAAAGTTTAGCGCCGTGAAGTTGCCGGCCTTCGCTCCTCCGAAGCCCAATGTTGCTTCCTCTTGTGTTGAGCCAAAGCTGCCGTACATAGCAGAAATACTTCCGGTGGGCTTGGTTTGGCCCAGGCCTGACTTGGTGATCGCGTTGATGACCAGACTTGTCTTGTCGCCATATTCGGCGGGGGGTGCGCCGGTTATGACTTCAAGCGATTGAATCGCGTTGACCGGGACTTGCGTTGAAAACGCTTTGCTCTGTTGGTCGCTGATGGGTTGGTTGTCCAGCGAGATCGAAGCTTGAGCGTGATCGCCCAGCGGGTGAAAGAACCCGTTCGAATCGGCGACGACGCCGGGAGCGGCAAGCGTGACCACGTCGCTCAGTCCCGAGCCTGGACTCCTGATCGGCATCCTGTTGATCAGCGATTGATCGACGTCAGTATGAGTCGTGGGAACGGTCTCAATGATGTCGGCTACACCCGACACCTCAACGGTCTCGGAGCGCGCGGCGATTGCGAGCGCGATTGCGAGGCTCTGAGGGACTGAAGACCGAACGGTCAAGGTTTGTTGCGCGACGTTGAACCCTTTTGCCGAGACGCTTAACAGATAGGTATTGGGCGGGATGTTATCAAATCGAAATGCGCCGGTAGCGTCGGTGCTTGTTTCGCGTTTGTATCCGGTGATGCGGTTTTCGATCGTGACCCCGGCATCGGACACAACTGCATTACTGGGGTCGGTCACCACTCCTTGCACAGTCCCGGCGGTCCCCA
>DATMCM010000045.1:0-8159 GCA_035558335.1 Blastocatellia bacterium
CCGGCTGCACGGTTCGAATCACAAATGGATAAGTGACAACCAGTAGGGCCAGCACAACACCTGGCGTAGCAAAGATGACCTGAACACCGTGCGAGTTGAGCCAGGCTCCAAGCGTGCGCTGCGGGCCGTAAAGCGCAACAAGCATGACTCCGGTCACAAGCGTCGGAATCGCAAAGGGCATATCTATGAGAGTATTAAACAGGCGGCGACCCGGGAATTCATACCGAACCAAAACATAAGCCGTCAGAGTCCCCATGATCGCGTTGATCAGCGTCACTACCACTGCAATCGTGAGGGTCAACTTGAGGGCGCCAAATGCGATTGGGTCTCTGATATCGCCCCAGAACCCGGCAAGCCCGCCACTGAGACCGTTTTTGATGATGGCGGACAAAGGAAGCGCAACCATGAACCCGAGGTAAAGCACGCCCGCCCACCTGATCCCCAAACGGCCCCACGCCACCGGGACCGCTTTAGATCCTCGCCTTTCGTCTCCATCCAACTCTGTCTGGTCAGCGCTCATTGCGACTTCCGAAGCTCGTCGATCACTCGCGAATAGACTCCTTGAGGACCGTAGATCTCTTCCGTCGCTTTTTTCCAGCCGCCAAGGTAGTCGATCTTCCACAGGTCCTCAACCTGCGGAAACTGCGCTTTGGCCGCTTCGGCGACCTTCTGATCGAGGGGCCTCAGGCCAAAGCGCGCATATCCGCGTTGGGCCTCCTCGGACGATAGAAATGTGATGAATGCTTCGGCCACTTCGCGGACGCCGTGCTTGTCAACATTCTTGTCTATCAGGGCGGCAGGGTTCTCGATCAAGATAGTGGAGCGCGGAATGACATATTCGTAGGTCTGGCCTGCTTGCTTACCCACAAGCACTTCATTCTCATAGGTGATGGCAATATCGCCGACGCCTTTCTCGTAGTTGGTTATCGATTCGCGCGCGCCTTTGTCCATTATCGACACGTTCCGAAAGACGCTCTTCAGAAACTCCTGAGCGCCGGTCTTGTCGTCCTTCGGCACACCGGCGAAGCCCCTCAACGCGGCGCCGTAAACCGCATTGATGTTCCACTGCGCGCCGCCGGAGGTCTTAGGGTCGGGAGTCAAGACGTTCAAGCCCGGCTTTGCAATATCCGCCCAGTCTTGTATGCCTTTCGGATTACCCTGCCTGACTGCAAGCACTACGATTGAAGTGCTCACCATGCCGCCGTACTTGTTCGACTTCCAGTCGTGGGTGATCAGTCCGGCGTCGACGATCTTGTCGATGTCTCCTTCGAGCGAGAGCGCAGCGATGTCGGCTTCGAAGCCTCCCACGATCGCTCGAGATTGGGCTCCGCTGCCCTGGTAGGACTCCTGAAACTCGACATCCTGCCCGGTCTTTTCTTTCCAAAACCTCTGAAACGCCGGGATGATCGCTTTGCCGTAAGCCTCGCGCGGCGTCGTGTAGCCCCCGAGAATCAACGACACTTTGTTGCTGACGTTGTTGGATGTGCCACACCCCTGGAAGACGACGCCGACGAACAACAACGCCAGAGCCGTACCCAGAGCTAGCGAGCCGCGCGTCCTGGTGATCAATTGTTTGTTCATAGTAGACATTTCCCCGACGGCGGGAGGTCTCCACCTTTCCGCCGAGCGTTGATGTTGAATTGTACCCAGGGAATTAGCCGACGTTCCCGAACGGGTCGCGGCGTAATGCCCTTCCTTTTAGCCTGCGAGGTTAGCTGACGGGCTCGGACTGGAAGTGTCCTACGTGAAACCGCTTCACGATGCGCCCCTTTCCACTTAATGCGGAATATTGGTTCCCCCGCGTTGCCCGTCTCGCGCAACGCGCCGCGAGCAACTTCGGCAGACAGATTGTCAACGTGAAAAATATTAAGTGGGCCTCAATGGAAAAGTCAAAGGGTAAAATCACATGAGAGTCAGCTTGATTCCCAGCTTATCGCAATGCGACTTTATTCCTTCGATGCGTTTTCGAGACGGATGTTTGAAACTTATCGGCTGGTTCGACGCCGGTTTCCTGGTTCCCGGCGGCACGTCCGCGTGCCAGAACACCTCAGTGCCTTTCGGCAGTCGCTTCAGCGCCGACTCAAATTTGCCGGTTCCGACAATCACCGAAGTCTTTGAGGTTATCTCTTCGTAGCTTCGCTGCCGATTCGTCCCCGGTGACAGCGAGTAATGCCAGTGACCATTCTCCTTCCAGGTGAAAAGCTGATACCCCTTCATCGGCGCCTGACCCTTCTGCGCATAGGACGCCGAGGCAACCATGACAATGACTGCAAGCACCGCAATCTTTCGTACCAGCATTAGTCCTCCGTAGGCCTCGCCGATGTGGCCCGGCCTCAGTTCATGCTCGAGCTTCCGCCATGTAGCGTTCGATATCCCCAATGCTTTTTGGAACCCGGTCCGACAGCACCTCAGCGCCGTCGCCGGTCACAAGGACGTCGTCTTCAATCCGTACCCCGATGCCACGATAGCGAGGGTTCACGCCCTCAAGGTCCTCCGCTATGTAAATGCCCGGCTCGATGGTTAGCACCATTCCCGGCTCGAGTTTGCGCCACTCGTCGGCGATCTTATACGGACCAGCGTCGTGGACATCCATCCCGAGCCAATGACTCGTCCTGTGCATGTAGAACCTCTTGTACTCGTTCTCTTCGATGAGCTTGTCAGCCTCACCGTTCAGCAAGCCGAGTCGGATCAACCCTTCGGTCAAAACGCGAACTACCCGGTCGTGTGGCTCTGCGACTCGCGCGCCCGGCCGCACCAACTTGATCGCCTCGGTTTGAGCGTCCAGCACCAACTGATAGATCTCGCGCTGGGCCTCTGTGAATATGCCATTGGCCGGAAATGTCCGCGTCACGTCGCCGGTGAAGTAACCGAACTCAGTTCCTGCATCGATCAACAACAGGTGACCATCCTCGATGCGGCTGTCGTTGGTAGTGTAGTGAAGCACCGTCGCATTGGCGCCGGACGCCACGATCGGAGCATAGCCGTGACGAGGGCTTCCGTTCTTGCGGCACACGTAACGCAACACGGCCTCAATCTCGTACTCGAACATCCCGGGCCGAACCGCCCGCATTGCTTCGAGATGAGCTTCGCAGGAAATATCCACCGCGTGCCTCAGAAACTCCTGATCGGGGCCGGTCTTGATCAGCCGCATTTCGTGCAAGAGATCCGCTGGATCGATCACCGCTGCAGGACCCAATCCACTGCGCTGGCGTTCGCGCTGGAATCGCTGCATCAAGCCCACAACTCGATCGTCGCATCGCGGATCGCTGCCGAAGCGATAGTAGATCCTGTTCGCTTTCTGGACGAGCTTGGGTAGTTCTTCGTCAAGCTTATCGATCGTGAACGCAGCGTTGGCTCCGTAATGGGACTTCGCACCGTCTTCGCCCACTCGCCAGCCGGTCCACACTTCGCGCTCGCGCTCACGGGCCTGAACAAACAGCACGAAGCGATGCTCGGGGTGATCGGGCACAAGCACCGCGAGGGAGTTTGGTTCTTCGAAGCCGGTCAGGTAGTAGAGATCCGAGTCCTGGCGGTATTCGTGCTCGACATCGTTGTTTCGAATTGCAGTCGGCGCGCTCGGAAAGATAGCAACGCCGCCGGCGATGCGACGCATGAACTCGTCACGTCTTTGCTTTATCAGCTCTTGCGGATGAGCACTTGAGATTCCAGTCATGTCGTGAGCAGATAGCACTCGGCGTCAAACCTCCCAAGCCGGCCTTGCGCTAAGATCAATCACTCGGAAATGCTTGACTAGCCGCAGCTTGCTTGTCATCACCCTTGATGCGAGAATCACCAACTATATCGAGCGGGTAGCGCTTTCTCAAGCCACGGTCACGCGGACACAATCCGCTTCGACAAGCGGCGGATTGAAGCCAGCGAATCAAGCAGTGAGCACAACGCCCTTCACATTTGTCACCGACGAAGCCGCATTGGAAAAGGCCGTCGAGTCGATTTCCAGACATCCGGTCGCCGGCGTCGATACCGAAACCACCGGTCTGGACCCGTTGAGCAGTCGCGTTAGACTGCTTCAGATTGCCACGCCCGAACACAGCTTTGTCATCGATCTGTTTCAGGTTCGCGCGCTCGAACATTCGGGGTTGCGAGCTTTTCTCTCTTCCTCTGATCCGATAAAAACATTTCACAACGCGAAGTTTGATCTGAAAATGCTGCTGCATCATTTTGGCGTCGAAGTACGCGGTGTGTTCGACACTTTGCTTGCGAGCCAGTTGATCGGGGGCGGTCGAAGCGAAGGCGGCCACGGCCTTGCTGCTGTGACCGATCGTCACCTTGGCGAAGTCATCGACAAGTCTATGCAAGTCAGCGACTGGTCTGGCGCTCTCTCGCAGAATCAGCTCGAGTATGCGGCCAAGGACGCCGAGCTGCTGCTCCCGCTCGGCGAGAAGCTGTCTGCAAGACTAGGCGAGCTAAGCTTGACCGATGTGGCGACGCTGGAGTTCGAGTGCGTGTTACCGGTGGCTGCGATGGAATTGTCGGGCATGGCGATCGACCAGCACTGCTGGCGAGTTCTGGTGGCCAATCTAGAGCGCGCGCACGGTTTGCTGTCAGCCGAACTCCGGGCGGAACTCGCCGCCGGCGTGCTGCAGCTCACGTTGTTTGGCGAACCGCCAAACATCAATCTTGAAAGCCCGGCTCAGGTGATGGACGCGCTCGCCCACATGGGCATCAAGATCGAAGGCACTCGAAGCTGGCAGCTTCAAGCGGCTGCGAAAGAGCATCCTGCGATCGCGAAACTTCTGGAATATCGCAGCGTTCAGAAGCTGCTGTCGAGCTACGGACCGTCGCTGCTCGAGCATATTCATCCCTTGACTGGAAGACTCCACGCCGACTTCCGACAAATGGGCGCTACTGGCGGACGGATGAGCTGCTCGGATCCGAATCTTCAGCAGGTGCCCAACACTCCGGAGTATCGCGAGTGCTTCACCGCACCCGCGGGGCGCACGCTGGTTATCGCCGACTACTCGCAGATCGAGTTGCGAATACTTGCCGACTGGTCACAGGACACGGCGCTGGTAAAAGCGCTGATGTCAGGCGAGGACCTTCACTGCGTCACGGCAAGTCAGATGTTTGGAATCCCGCTCGATCAGGTTTCCAAAGACCAGCGCGCCGCGGCGAAGCAACTCAACTACGGAATAATGTACGGCCTTGGAGCGCCCGGCTTAGCCGCGCGGATCGACTGCTCTGCTGAAGAAGCGGAGGGCCTGCTGCGAAAATACTTTGCGGCATACAGCGGGGTTGCCGCGTTCTTGCGCGAGGCTGCCGACCGTGCGGTGCGCGACCGCGAGTGCAGGACTCGTTCTGGCCGGCTGATCTATTTCACCTATGATGCGAACGATCGCTCGCAGGTCGCGGCGACTCAACGGCTCGGCAAGAACGCACCGATTCAAGGCTCGTCCGCCGACATAATAAAGCGCGCGCTTGTACTGCTCTATGATTCGTTGAAGCCGCTGGACGCGAAAATCGTCAACTGCATACATGACGAGATCGTCGTGGAAGTGGCTGAAGACCAGGCCGAAGAGAGCGCCGCCATTGTCGAGCGCGAGATGGCGGCCGCCGCTCGCGAGTTCATTCGCAGCGTACCGGTGACCGTAGATGTCGTGGCGGGTAAGGCGTGGTTGAAGTAACCCCGAGTTCGTGAGGTGGTGATTGGTTTGGTGCTGGGGGCGGGTTCAACGGAGCAGATCAAGCTGGTCTCGAGCTTCGGCCTTCAAGCGCTCATCGGAAGTCAGGCTGATGAACTTGTTTAGATCAGCTGTTGCTTCGACCGCCAGGTTTGCCTTCTGCTCGGCCAATCCCCTGTTGAATAAAAACCGGCTGGAGTCAGGAGACTTGTTGAGCGCCCTTGTAAAGTAATCGACCGCAGTCGTGTAATGCCCGAGTTCAAACTCTGCCACTCCGCGGTCGTTGAACAATTCCGCAGACTGAACGCCTGCGGCCTCGAGCTGAACAAAAATTGGAAGGGCTTTGCGCGCATTGTCGGATCCACCCATAGCGACCAGAACGCGAGCCAGCATATGCCGAGACTCAGTCGGAGCGGTGTCCTTATCGGCGGACTTCACTTTATTCAAAGCGAGCTCATAGTTGAGGTCATCGCGGTCTGTTACGCCCCGCTCAGACGAATGACGTGAGTAGTCTATGTCACCGGAGATTAGCGCCTTGTTGCGCCGCTCGTGCTTCATTGCCACCCGAAGCGCTGCCGCGGCTTCTTCAGCCCTTCGGTCTTTGGGTATCAACAAAAGAGATCCCGCCGCCACCGAGCACACAACAAGTGCTACCGACGCGAGCTTTGGATAGGTAATGGATAAGCGCCGCCTCGCAGGTTTGGGGCGTCTGGTCGCTTCGGGGTCGGGACGATTGCGTCTCGCTTCGTCCAGCTCGACGTAAGCCAGAATCCTGGCCGTCTGTTGCTTCACCTCTTTGTCGGAAATCTTCCCGGCGGTTCTAGCATCCGAGTCTTCCTTCGAGGTCAGCGCAAGCAACTCACGACAGTCATCGCATTTCGCGAGGTGGGTCTCAAGCCCCGCGCGCTCGCTCGGTGTGAATTTGGCTTCAGCGTAAGCGAGGATGCCGGATTCATCCGGACAGCCATTGGCGTCATAAGTCCTTTTGCGACCGCTAACCTTCCTTAGTAGTGCACGTATGTTCATGACTGCTTCCTCGATGATTTTGAGCGCTCACACCTCACGTCATTTCTCCTTTGGGGGACTCTCGTAAGTGCTCCAAACTTGTTGGGCCGCCATCACTCTGCCGAAGCGCAACGGCCTCCGAGGAAGATTATTTTCGCCCTTTTCGTCTTCTCCCTCTGACCTAATAGACGAAAATTCGGGGCGGCACGATGCAAAAAAGTCGGCCAAATGGCCTTGAAATGTGCCTGCGCGCTCTTAAGTGCTGTGAACTCGCTGGTCAGCGCAGCTTTTGGAACAGAACTCCCGGCCACCCAGCATCAACGCGCTCTTTTGAGTCACGAACATTCCGCACCGGGTGCACCTGATCATCTGCGAGGAGCGGGTGCCAGAAGCTGAGAAGCGCCGCGCCGCCAGTCTCGATGGGGTGATCAGCCATCGAACAATCCGCAGCGCAGTGTAAGCGAGGATCATGTAGACGATAAACCTGAAAAACATGGCGAACTAACCGGCTACTCCTTCGCTATTGTGACTGACTTTCCCGACTTGAGGTCGGCAACCAGACTCTCAAGCTTCGGGATGTCTCCGCTGGCCGGCTGTGTTTCTTTCAGGCGCTTGAGGGTTTCCTCCGCCGCTCGTGCATCCTTTTTCAGCGCGTACGCCTCGATCAAGTGTCGCAGCGCATGGCCGTCCGTCGGCGCTATCTTCAGCGCAAGCTGTATCTGTTCGATCGCCTTGTCAGGCAAAGGCGGCTCGCGCTGAACGTATGTTTCGGCGAGGGCGACATAGAAAGCGGGTTCGCCGGGTTCCGCTTTGATCGCCCGGTTGAACCACATCTCGGACTCCGCATACTTCTTCTGATCGGCGTAGTGCTGCCCGATCAGAGCGTCAGCCTTAAGCTCCGAGAACTTGGCCGGATCGATGTCGTGAGCTCTCTCCAGATATTCTGCCGTCTCCGCATTCCGCCCGATCTCATAGAAGACCTTGGCTGCGGACACCTGAGCATCAAAGTCTTTTGGGTTGCTCTTAGCTCTCTCGATGGTCTGTTGAACCTGTCCCATCATGGCTTGCTGGCTACGTGGTCCTGCCGCCGCTCCGGGCATCCCCGACGGTTGTCCCGATGCGATGCTCGAACCCTCTCTATTGACCTTCTGCGTGAAATAGAAAGCTACGCCAAAACCTATGACCAGCCCAACCAGACCGGCGAGATACTTGTTCTTGTTCAAAGTGATTCTCCGGGGCCTCCGGATAAGATGGAGAGAGATGTCCGGGGCCGCTACCAACCGCTTAGTCTGATGATTCTGGAGTGGGTCTGTAAGCCGAATTCTGTACTTGCCTCGGTGGCTGAAACAAGTTCAGCCATCGAATGCTAAGTGACGGTCATTCATCTAGGCGGCGGATTGCTCCGCGCGCTCGAGCGACCTACCCGGAGGTCGTCGCAGGACGGCCGAAGCCGTCGCGCGTCGGGCGGGCAGCCCTGGTGACGCCTCCCTATTTGGTCTTGCACCACGGAGAGTT
>DATMCM010000046.1:0-14653 GCA_035558335.1 Blastocatellia bacterium
TCGTTGGCCTTGAGAAGTCGCATCGCTTCTGAATAGTGCTCGGTGGCTTGTTCGATCTCGCCTCGGTCGGTTGAAAGGTTAGCTTGCTCGCTCGCAATCAGGCCTCTCAGATATTCGGTTCGCCGGCTTGTACGTCCTCCCACTCCGCTATGGGCCGCTTCGAGCTTTTCAGCCGCGTCTTCCAGCTGCCCTCGCTGCAACGAAAGGCGTGCGAGGTTCAGAAGTGATTTACTTATTCCGAATGAATCCTTAAGGAACACATAGAAGTGATAAGCAGTCTGAAGCTGCGATGCCGCCTGCTGTTCATCTCCGCGCCACAGAGCCAACCGGCCCTTGGTTCGCGAAAGCCGCGCTGCAACGCTGATGTCTGTGACACGAGGTGAAACCTCTTCCAGGAGAGAGGCGGCGTAGTCCAATCTGTCGAAGTACATCGCAACTTCCGCGCGAATCACCATCTCCATCGGTTCGTCGGTTCTTCGCTCCGAGAAGATCTCTTCAGCGGCGAGGAATTGCCCGCTGTCGATCAACTCAACCAGACTCTCTTGCGACGCTCGCCTTTCCATTCCGATCGTCCTCCGTTAGGGGGTGCAAAGTAAGGCGTGGGATAACAGTTCTGCGGAGACTTCTTTCCACTAGGGTACACGTACGGTGTACCAAGAGCCTCTACATTTCCAACTTTCTTTTCGACTCCAGATTCCTTAACCCGAATCCGTAACGCGGCAAACTACTTTTCCCCTCTCACCGCTCAAAACCAGATTCTATCGATTAATCAACCTGTCGCAACATTAACAAGAAGGAAAATTGAATTCAAGCTCATTTTGTATCGGAGTGATATAGTAACGCAGGCAGGCTAACAAAAGAATAACTGAGTTTAGGGATTCGTCAACTAACCGAAACGAGGCTAAAATAAGAGCCGGACGAAGAAGGGCAGTGTCCAATACGACTACTCCCGAGCGCCGACGCCCGGGAGCAGTCGCTCTAGTCATTCCGAAACAGCGTAGCGGTGACCCTCAGAATCGCTGATCCCGCTTCCTGTCTCCGAATGGAATCTATGACCCAACGGGCAAGTAAACCACACCGAGTCCTCGGTGGAGGCTACCCGTCGGAGGGGGTTAAAGCACTTTGGGCATTTCATAACTAGGATTCTACCATGAGTTGTCGCGCTTGTGCGTATTTTCTTTGCGGCCGCTTCTGCCGAGAAATACACTATTCTCGGTAACTTGACCTTAACATCACTCAAATTAGGGGCGCCTTGAGGTAAAGATTTTTTAACCCCGCAAACTACACTTCAGCTTACTTCTTCCCGTTCGGTTAACTAACGATAGCCGCTTTTGTACGCTTTTACTGGTTGCTATCCGGTCTCAGGGGCTCGAGTTCGCAGCGGCCAAATAAAGTGGTAAGAACCTCCTGTATCCGAGGCAAATGCGCGCCGGAATTGGTGGGTCTCAAGGCGCTCCGGCGGCGTCAGTGTTGCCACATTAATTTTCTTGACATTCGTTTGCTAACTGTTCTAGAGTGTCGCCACTTCCAAGGGACCTCCTTCGGGAAAGTCATGAAAGGATGGCATACTTGGAGGCAATCCGCTTCTTTTGCTCAGAGTTTAAAGCAAGTTCTCGTGGGTAAGAAGAGGTTCGACCCATAGCAGGCCGGACACATCAAGCCTCTGGATTCTCCGTACGCGTGTGCACGGCTGTGTGCACGTGGTTACGAATAGATCACCCAATTCGTCTTGGACGAAGTTTGTGTCCAAGAGTCGAAGGAGGAACCCAAAGAGATGAAACTTCTGAAGATTGCCATGTTGCTTTTGTTCGCGGCGGCACTCGTTTTACCCTTTGCGTTTACGAGCTCCGTCGAAGGTCAATCTGCAAGTGAAGCTTTAGCAACCCAGATGGATGCCCGCCTGCCGGATACCGATCTCTTTAATAATTTCGGTACCCTTGGCGATCCCATCGATGAGTGTACTAACCCACCGGTCGCGAGTCGCTCCTTCCGGGACAACAAGGCTATTTTCGAGGAGCGTGAGGAAGTAGACGAAGGACTTGGGCCCACGTACAACGATACCGCGTGCTCAAGCTGTCACCAGGCGCCGGTCACCGGGCACGTCAGTCAGATCAATGAGTTCAGAATGGGAAGCGTTGTAAACGGAGTGTTCCAGGCTCCTCCCGGCGGACAAACGTTGATCCAGGATCGGGGAATTGATGCGGAGGCACAAGAGCATCCAAACACGGGCCTGAACGCGGAAGAGGCCCGCTCAACCCGAACCGTGCTTGGCGACGGCTTCGTCGAGGCTATAGCCAATGGCACGCTCCAGATCAACGTGGCGAACCAGCCTCTCGCACAGCGAGGCCAACTCCGGACAGTTACTGTGCTCGAGGCCGCCCCCAACACTCGCATCGGCCGCTTTGGCCACAAATCCCAACACGCTAGCCTGATTTCATTCTCGGCGGATGCGTACTTGAACGAGATGGGGATAACCAGCCCATTGCAGCCCAACGAGAATAACATTCTAGGGGTCCCGGTCGGTGCCTTTGATACCGTCGCAGACCCTGAGGATAACGGAGAGGACGTCGAAGCTTTCGCCGCTTTTATGAGGGCTTTGAGAGTTCCAGGCCGCGGGCCGATCAACGCTAATGTTATCGCCGGAGAGAGTCTCTTCAATGCGATTGGCTGCGCTGTATGCCACACTCCCCAATTCACGACGGCGCCCGCGGGCACGTTAATCAACGGCGGAGCGTTCATCGTGCCGGTTGCGCTCGGTAACAAGATCATCCATCCGTTCAGCGACTTCGCGCTGCACAACATCGGGACCAGCGGGGGGATCGGTGCTGAACCAGGAGTCAACGACAGATTTGCGACAACTACGATAGCGTTGTGGGGTGTGCGTACCAAGCACCGCTTCATGATGCAGGGGAATACGCATACGATCTTCGACACCATTCAGGTGCATGCAGGTCAGGCAACGACCGCAAGAAACCTCTTCAACAACGCATTGAACAACACGCAAAAGAACCAGCTCATCGCTTTCGTGTTGTCACTGTGATGCCTTGTTCCTGCTGGTTCGAACGGACCAGGTTTCCGGAGACTCGTCAGGCAATCGCCTGACGGGTCTCTTCCTTCAGAAAGGGTGCGAGATGTTGGCCCGAAAAGCGAGCGTAACAACATCGTGGTTCCTGGTTGTGATTGGCTCCCTGGCTCTATGTGGATGCGCAAAGCCGCCCCCACAGCCAATCGTTGAGCAGCCTCCGGCGCCTCAGGCAAGCGAAGCAGGCAGCCTGCCAGCGCAGCCCACGGAAATGCCGAAGCTTCCTCCACCGAGGTTGGAAGACGTTCAACAGGCGGTGACGCGCGTTTTCAAAGATGCTGCGGTGATCGATGGAAGTCGGAGTGCGAGTTTTCTGGTTGGCGATTTCAACGGCGATATGTCGCAGGATCTCGCCGTCATATTGAAGCCTGCGGAAGGCAAGCTTGGGGAGCTCAATCAGGAATTCCCAAGCTGGATAGCCACTGAGCCGCTTGAGGACTTGCTTCGATCCAAATCCAAGGCATTGGCTCAGCCGGTCGCCGCAAGGCCTTCAAACAGTACGGCGGCAGGACAAACAATTCGTTTTGAGAAAAGCGACGTGTTGCTGGCGATTGTCCACGGGTATGGGCCCAAGGGCTGGCATGACCCGGATGCAACACAGACGCATCTTCTCAGAAACATCGTCGGCACTAACATGAGAGTATTGCCGTTCGAAGCTGTAGCCAAGGCGTACAAGGGAGTAAGACCGTTCCCCGCGATCTACGGGGATTTGATACGGCAGACGATTTTCGGCGAATCCGGATTTATTCACTTTACCGGCGGGGTCTATGGTTGGTATGACCCTCGGAACTTCAAATCCGGACCTATTCCAGCCCACTCAGCTATGTCCGCAATGAAGTAATTGCGTCGGCCCGGGTGATCCGAATTTGGACAGGGATTGAAGCCGCGATTCATCGAGTAAGTGCGAGTCCTGAACTGGAATTCTGTCAGCTCGTTGCTTCAGACGCTTTCGTGAGGATAGGACCATGAGATTCAAGAAGAGGATTGGCGTACTTGCCCTGGCTCTGGTCGTCTTCTGCGTAACCACGACTTTCGCGTATCAGCAAAGGGTCGATCTGCCGGGCATGAAGCCCCCGACCAAACACGAGCAAAACGTACAAGTCGAATTCATTACACCTGAGGAGTTGAAGGCAAAGATCGCTAACAATGAGTCTCTGGCTATTGTCGATTTACGCTCCCAGGCTTCGTTCGAGCAAAGCGATCAGACAATCAAAGGTTCGTTGCACACCAAAGTCCGTCGAGTATCTTACCGCTTGAGAGAGCTGCCCCGCGATCGCGAGATCATAACTTATTGCGCCTGCCCCTCGGACGAAGCGGCAGCTCTGGGTGCACGTGCCCTCCTGGCAAATGGTTTCAAGCGCGTTCGGGTGCTGAAGGGTGGTTGGAACGCCTGGATTCAGGCAGGTGGTCAGGTGCAACCGAAGCCCAAAGTCTAAACTGTCCTAGGCGATTCGAAATTGATGCGTCGCGAGATGCTGCGCTATCAAGCGGTGAAGTCCTTGATGTCGCTAAACGGTACCTCTGCATTACCGAAGTCAGGCCGATAATACTCAGCCGCCGAGTCGAAGTCCTGCATCCAGCCTTCATCCATTCCCAGCGATTCCATCTGCTCGATCGCGGTCAGCCATTCATTCCAGCGAATCTTGCGCGAGATCAACGGATATCTCTCAAGCCCAACCTTGTTAGTCGGGAAGTACTGCGCCATCAAGCTTACCGCGACCCTTTGGGATAACTCTTCGCGAATCCATCTAAGCGATTCGTAGATCCCCGCTATGTCGTTGGGAAGCACCAGCAGCCGAATTATCAACCCCCGTTTCAACAACCCCGACTTGTCGTACTCCAACTCGTCACCCATCTGTCTGTACATCTCTTTTATTGCCGCCCGCGAGTGACGCACGTACTCAGTGACCTTCGAGTATTCGCGGCCGGCCTCGTCGTCGCTGTATTTCAAGTCCGGGAGATATATATCAACGATCCCCTCCAGTAGCTTGAGTACGTCAACCGAGTCATACGCATTGGTGTTATAGACGACCGGCAACTGCAATCCGCGGCGCGCGGCGATCAGCAACGACTTAGCCAACTGCGGTGCGAAGTGAGTCGGCGAAACCCAGTTTATGTTGTGACAACCCTGCTCCTGGAGCTCGAGGAACATTTCGGCGAGCCGCTCAAAAGAGACTTCGTTCTTGCGTTGCTCTTTGAAGGTTTGACTGATCTGGTAGTTCTGGCAATAGACGCAACGGAGGTTGCACAAGCCGAGAAAGACATTCCCCGCGCCGCCTGTGCCGACCAGCGCCGGCTCCTCGCCGAAGTGCGCGGTCGAAGCCGATACGATCGGCAGCAGACCCGAGTAGCACGCAGCCACTTCATTTTTGAGTCGGTCTACATCGCAGTCGCGCGGACAAATGCGGCAAACTCGAAGCATCTCCATCAGCCTGTCGACGCGTTGTTCGAGTTGGCCCGACTCGAGAAGTGCAACATAAGATGGCTGATGCATAAGCGGATTCTACAGGCCGGCAAGGCATGGCTTCAACGGGCTCGACTACAGTTTCGGCTGGAGACACTAGCGCAAGAACTCAAAACAAGAGACCGGAGGCTGTCGAACAATCTCGAAGAAACGGGTTGTCCCGCCCGATGAGCTCGGCTCACGGGCGGGACAGGACCGCGTGCGTTTCTCTGCTCAGAACCTACTAGTTCGAGTTTTTGGTTTGGATTTTGGTCGCGACGATCGAACCATCGGCCAACTGAAGTCCCTTCACTTTTACTTTGACTCCCACCGCGAAGTTGCCGTGCTCTGTTTTTAGTTTCGTCGATGCAGTCACGTGCACCGTCCGGTTATCGACCGTCCAGGCGCCGATCAGGCCTGTACTGCTCGGAAGACCCTGAATCATGCCCTTTAGATTGACCTTTTGGCCTTCGCCGCCTGGGCCGCTCGACGCGCTTTTCACTTCGATTCTTGTGGCGTCGATCGAACCGTCAGCGCGCATCGTTCCTTTGACCTCAACCCGTGCGCCGACTACGAAAGCTCCGTGTTTCTGTTTCAAGTTCGTCGATGGGGTAACATGAACCGTGCGCCCGCTTACTCGCCAGTCGCCCACGAAGCCTTGACCGGCAGGCAGACTCTCGATCGTGCCCTTCAGTTCGTCGCGGCCATCATCATTGTTAACGTTTGATTCGACCTCGATCTTTGTGGCATCCATCGAGCCATCGGCTCGCACTGTGCCCTCTATCTCCACAAAAGCCCCGACTGCAACCGGGCCGTCTTCGGCTTCAATGCGCGTGGACGAAGAAACGTGTATCGTGCGTCCGCCAACTATCCAGTCGCCAATAAAGCCTGCTGTTCCGGGCAGACTCTGAATTGTGCCCTTGAACTCCGGCTGATCGTTATCATCGTCGTCGTCGTCGCCGTCATCGTTCCCGGTCTTGACTTCGATTTCCGTGGCGTCGATAGAATTGTCTGCTCGCGTCATGCCTTCAACTTTGACCCTGGCGCCCACCGCCACAGGGCCATCTTCTTGCTCGATGCGAGTTGCGCTGGTGACGTGAACGGTTCGGCCGTCCACTCTCCAATCGCCAATGAACCCCACCGTGTTCGGCAAGCTCTCAATTATCCCAGTGAACTTGGTTTCGTTCTCATCGCTGACAAGCGCCGCGGTTCCTACAGAGAACCCAAACATTAGCGCAACTAGCGCCGCGACTTTCAAAAGACTACTTTTCATCACAACCTCCCGGATTTCTTTGCTCGTCCCACGTTTACAAGAGAGCGGTGTCTACCGCTAAAAATACCTTCTTGGGCAGAGGCCCGCCGAAGGTGTGTTTTAGGCAATATTTTGGCGGGATTATAGCATAGACTGACCGCTCGCGCGACGCTGACGCCTGCGGTTGACAGGCGTCTTTTCCGGCATCTAAGCTCACCCGGTAACCTCATGGCTCATCCAAAGAGAGGCGACTATGAAGGCCGTCCGTTTCGAAGGTTTCTCGCCCCAACTCTTCCGTTTTCTGTCCGGACTCTCAGCAAACAACAACAAGCCATGGTTCGACGAGAACCGCAGCGAGTACGAATCCGAAGTATTGGGGCCGATAAAAGCATTTGTGGCCGAGCTCGGTCCGATCGTGCGGATGCTCAACCAGGAGCTGGAGACCGAGCCTCGGGTCGGTCGCACTGTGAGCCGGATCAGCAACGACATGCGCTTTCACAAGAATCGGCCGCCGTATCGTCCGGTCATCTATGTCAGCTTTCCGCGGCGCGGTGACAAGTGGTCCAGCGGGGCGCTGCTTTACGCGGGCATTTATCCGAAGGGCGTATCGATCGGCTTTTATCCCGGAGGCCATAATCCGCTACGGACCGGCCCGATTCAGCAAGCCATCAAGCAGAATCTTCCATTGTTTCAGCGTTACCTGAAAGAGCGGCGCATTCCGGAATCCTACTCGGAACTGGCGGGCGACGAAGGCGGCAAAATTACCAAGTGGCCGTTGCCCCGGACCGCGCGGCGATGGGTCCAGCTTGAGAGCTTCATTGTCGGCGAGCACTTCGCTTCCAATGATCCCCGGCTGTCACTCCGGACTTTTCTGGATCGCGCGCAAGCGGTCCTGTTGGACCTGTACCCTCTCTTTCTGTTCGCCACCAGCGAGAACCTCAAAGATGATTTTGAGTTGTATCGCGAGAACTCAAAGATGCTCGCGCGCCCGCTAACACAAGCCGCCGGATGAAATCCAGTCCATTCCAGGTTCAGAGCTCAGCGTTCAAACTGCGGTTCTTGACGGAAGTTTGACAGGGCTGCGCCGAGCGGCTTGAATGATAGCTCGTGGTTTGCGCTGTCTCCCAGCTTCGGCTCGGCGCTTCGGCGAAGAATCGAGAAATATGGAACAAGAACAGAACATACAGCCGCCGCCAAAGCGGCGCTCGCAGGTGTACGCAGATCACAACGATGTGCTGGTGAAGGTGCTTGACGTACCCGAAGCAGACTACGAGTGCGTTATGGTGAACAGTTCGTGGCAGCAAAAGGGCTTGCTCCAGGGCGACATCGTTTTGTGCGCGGCGCGATCAGATGCTACTGATGGCGACATTGTGATGATCGAAGAAGAGGGACAAGTCAGGCTGGGCGTTCTCTCGACGCCCGGGTATCTTGAAACGCCGCTTGGATTTCGAGCGCTGGAAGCGTCGGAGCGAATCATCGGCGTAGGCGTGGCGCTCGCCCGCAAGCTCTCGCGCGGCGGAGTCGTCTCCTAAATTCTACGACTCGGCGCGTTTGCGGTTAGCATGTTCTCGGAGCTTACCAACCGTGGAGACGCCGATACGCACACAGACTATGCTGAGAAAGCCTCTGAATAGTACGCTACCAGCGGAGACGCAATGTGGCCTGTGAGGCGGACGATACGATTAATGATTAATCCCGCTGCTGTACTCGTTGCAATCCTGACTGTGACCGGTTCATCAATGCCGGCCGAAGACCCCGAAGCTGTCGTACGCGAATTCTTGCGCGCAGCTTATTCCCACGATGCTGCACGGTTTAACGCTCTCGTCTTTCCTGCGAGCGGCGCGGGTCTATTGTTGAGCACTGAGCCGGTGGCTAAGGATAGGCTCATCCAGATAGAAAAGGAGACGAAGACGCTTCAACTCAAGCAGCTTCAGCCGTTTCGACAACGAGGAGTAGTCGTAACGCCTGGACCCGACGGAGTTTTTCCGGACGGCGCCACTACGCGTTACCTGACGTCGTACAACGGCAACCTCACCGTCGTAAGCCTGGTGAAAAGGGAAGGTCGCTGGCTCGTTGACGTGCGCTGGTGGCTCAAGCTCAGGGAGATGTCGCTTCGCGGCGAGAAGGACAAACTGGACGAGAAGGAATTGGTGATCAAGACTTTCTTGCTGGATCTATTGCGGCTAAATCGCCGCGCAGTAACTGAGAATCTGGTTCCTGGCGCCGACGTTGATATCGTATTCAGAGAAGCGCCTCGAGTTCCCGAACCGTCCGATGTTCTACCTTCGCTGGCGATCGAGATGCCGCTGGTGGAAGCCGAAGCGGATGAAGTCTACCCGTTGCTCTCTGGAAAGCTGGTGAACAAGGGCGCTTCAGTAAACGAAGCGGTGATGGTGGGGCTCTATGGGCAATTCGAGATGGTGTTTCAACTGCGGCGAATCAATGGCCGGTGGCGCATCGTTCCTGAGCCTTATTACCGGATCCTTAACCGATAGCGATGCCGTTGATTCCTCTAGAGAAAACAAAACATAAGATCGCAGACTGCCCACCTCGATCCTTCTGAGCTCATCGCTGAAGCTTTTCTATCATACGAACCGCATTCGCGCTCGCGGGATTGAGTTCCAGCGACTTCTTGTAGTTCATGATTGCCAGCTCTTTATCTCCATTTTCCATGTAAGCCTCGCCGAGACTGTCATAGGTGTTTGACGATTGCGGGTACATCTCCACGTTCAGTTTGAAAACAGCTATCGCTTCGACAAGCTTCTTCTCCCTCAGCAGACCGTAGCCCATGTCATTGATCCGACCTTCTTGAACCGCAGCATTGCCCGGCTTTTCGCGCTTTATCTTCTTGTAAGCCTCGACTGCTTCAGCGACTTTACCTGCAAGCAACAGCTCGTACGGAATCATCATTTCCTTCGAGACTCGAGGCGCTTCTGACGCGCCTCCATCAAACCGGATCCTCACCAGGTCAACTTTTCCTTCCGGGCTCCTGACGAAGGTATAGCGCACGTTTGCATCGGTTCTCGTAAACTCGGTTTCAGAGATCGCAAAGAGATCGAGCCTCGGGGACTGTGTTGGCTGAGCGTAGAGCCTCCCGTTCTCTTTAGTTATCGTCAGGATCCTGTCCGGATTCACCAGAAAGCGGCCGGCGTAATCGTCGAGCTTCTTCGAGTCGATCGAGACCTTCTCGAGAGGCTGCGGCAAGAAGTCTTCCCATTGATATTCGCGTGCGATGCCTCTTACGATTTCGTCGAGGATCTGGCCGTTGTCCGAGTTCACCATGACGACGGCCCCGTAGCCCTTGTCCCTGCTCACCAATAGCTGAGCTCTGAATCCTTCATCCGCACCGCCGTGTCCGAAGTAGATCGCCGCTCCCCGCTTGTCTATAAAGAAGCCCAGCCCTGCCTCTTCCATGAAAGGGGTGACCATCTTGGTCGTCATTTCCTTCGACAGCACCTTGTTGGATTTGCCAACCAACGAGAGCTGAACCTCTATCGCGAACTTCGCCAGATCGGTCGGAGTTGTCCAAAGCCCGGCGGCGGACATCTCGGGGTAGATGTGGATCTTTCCTTCAACCTCTTTCCCGTTGCCTCTGTACCCTGTAGCAGCTTTCTTCCTGGTCTCAGCAGGCAGCGGCTGCTCATAAGTGCTGCTGGTCATGTTGAGCGGACTTAAAACTGTTTCCTTGGCGATCTGTGGGTAAGGCTTCTTCTCGATGTCCATTATCGCCAGTTGAACGATGGTAGTGCCGCCTCCCGAATATCGTACTTTTGTGCCGGGCTCCATATCGACCCGAACCGGAGCGGTATTCGCGGGTGGTGCGCCGTCAAGAACCTGAGGAAGCGTGGGTATCTTTTCGCCGACCGCATAACCGGGGAATCCATGCACCGTAGTTCCGCCGGTGTGACTAAGCAGATTGGCGAGTGTGACTTTGTGCTTAGCCGTGAACTCGTTGTCGGGCAGCTTCCATGAGGTAAGTTTGTCGTTGATGTTCTCATCGAGCGCGATCTTTCCCTGCTCGACTCTCTTGAGAGCGACCATCGCAGCTACCGGCTTGCTGATCGATCCCGCCTGAAAAAGGGTCTCGGTGGTAACAAGTTCGTTTGTCTCGATGTCTTTCACTCCGTAAGCCTTCGCCCATTCGATCTTGAAATCTCTGATGACTGCGATGCTGACGCCCGGCACTTTGTAGTGCTTCATCCGTTCCTCGAGGCTCCAGGCTGGAACCCCGGTGACCAGAACGGACGGCAGCAATCCTTTTTCGACACGCTCGATTCGCGACTGAACGGGAGACTGTCCGAACACAGCCTGCGAGAGAACCAGCAACACCAGGATTCCGGACGAGATTCTCTTCATGATTTGCTCCTTGGCAGCGGCTTGGAAGTTAGTTGCGCTCCGGATACAAATACGCGACGACGCGATGAGAAGTTTGCCCCTGTTGCTTATTCGGACAACTCGCGGAAAGCGATCGTGACCTGGCGTTCTGTTATGAGATCAGCGAGATCCCGAGCTGTTATCGCTTCGAGTCGGCAAGTCTCTCCTCCAGTTGCTCGAGCGTCCGCGGAAAATCTTCTTTGAGCAGCCGCGATAGCGCGCGGTCAGCCAGGAGCCGCCCTCCAGTCTGACACGTCGGACAGTAATTCGCCTCGTTCGCCGCGTAGGCGATCCGTTGAACCGGCGTGCCGCACTTCGGGCAAGGCTTTCCATAGCGGCCGTGCACCGCCATTTCCTCCCTGAAAGCGGTGACCTTCTCGGGAAAACTCTGCTTTGCTTCAAGGCAGAGCTTATCCATCCAAAAGCGCAACGTAGATTTTGTAGCTTCATACAACCGGCGCACTTCGGAATCCTCGAGCCGTCTGGTCAACTTCAACGGCGACAATCCGGCCGCGTGAAGGATCTCGTCTGAATAAGCGTTGCCAATGCCACTGAAAAAATGCGGATCAGTCAGCGAGCGTTTGAGCGTGTGATTCTCATCGGTCAATCGAGCTCTAAAACTATCGAGGTCAGCTTCGAAGATTTCGAGACCTCCCGGATCGTGCGTGGCGAGCGTCCCTTCCCCGCGGACAAAGTACATCGAGGCGCGCTTCTTCGAACCGGCTTCGGTCAGCGTCAAGGTTCCAGTAGGGAATACGAAACTAGCCAGCGTCTGCCGATTGGGTTTGGTTGGCTTTTCCTTCCAGTGAAAGCGTCCTGCGATCATCAAGTGGATGACCAGGAAGAGGTCATCTTCGAGGCAAAACACGATCCGTTTTCCAAGTCGGCGAAGACTAGTGACTTGTTTTCCTCGAGCCTCGCTCAGCGGCGGATCCACTGAGCGAAGCAGGAAAGGACTTGATAGGCGAATGTCCTGGATCGGTTGGTTGAGGATTTTGGGTTCGAGCGCTTCGATGTAAGCGACTATGTCAGGCAGTTCCGGCACGAGACTATTTTAACAGAGGCTGATCCCTTCACTCTCACCAACCCAGGCGAAACCACTCCGTTCTTTCATCAGCTTGTCCTCCCTGGTGTAGCACGTCGCCTTAGACTCCGGGGCCTTGTCTCGAAATGATAGTTCTTGGCGCGATCCTTCGTGCGCTTCTCACGACATCCTGACCAGCCTAATCGTTTGAATTTTACATCTCGGCATCTCCTTGCTATTGTCAACTTTCAGTAGTCAACACGCTCGGCACTGCTAAGGATCTTTCGATGAATCTGCTTGCGCGCGTCTACGGGTCTTCGCTCGGGAAAAAATACATCATGGCGATCACCGGGTTCTTGCTGTTCCTATTTGTGATCGTTCACATGCTTGGGAACCTGCAGGTTTATCTTGGACCGGAGCCAATGAATGCTTATGCCGCACTTCTTAAAGCGAGACCAGGCCTGCTCTGGACCGCGCGAGCCGGCTTGTTGTTGCTCGCTATCCTGCACATCGCATCTGCGGTTCAACTGGCAGCCGAGAACCGGGCCGCGCGCCCGGAAACGTACGAGGAAGGCAAACCCATCGCGAGCTTTGCTTCGCGGACAATTCTCGTCAGCGGGCTGATCATCTTCGCGTTTGTCATCTATCACTTGATGCACTTCACCTTCGGAGTCACCAATCCCGAGTTCATGCGTCTCGAAGACCTCAACGCGCAGCACGATGTCTACCGGATGGTTGTGCTTGGTTTTAGCAACCCGTGGGTATCGACGTTCTACCTTATCTCGATGGGTCTGCTCTGCCTGCACTTGAGCCACGGGCTTTCGAGCATGTTTCAGTCGCTGGGTATCCGAAGCCGGTCCAATCTCAGGGCCGTCACCCTGTTTGCTCGCGCCGCCGCGCTCGTAGTTTTTATCGGCAACTGTTCGATTCCCATCTCGATTCTCGCCGGGGTGGTGAAATAATCATGGCTAGTAAACTCGATGCAAGGATTCCAGCGGGGCCGCTCTCCGAAAAGTGGAGCAAGCATCGCCGCGACATCAAGCTGATCAACCCGGCGAACAAGCGCAAGTTCGATATGATCGTCGTGGGTTCGGGCCTGGCTGGCGCTTCGGCCGCGGCTTCGCTGTCGGAGCTCGGGTACAACGTGAAGTGTTTCTGCTTCCAGGACAGCGCGCGGCGCGCGCACTCGATCGCGGCGCAAGGCGGAATCAACGCGGCGAAGAATTATCGCAACGACGGCGACAGCGTTTACCGGTTGTTCTATGACACGATAAAAGGCGGCGACTATCGCGCTCGCGAAGGAAACGTTTATCGGCTGGCCGAAGTCAGCGTCAACATAATCGATCAGTGTGTAGCCCAGGGAGTTCCGTTCGCGCGCGAATACTCGGGCTACCTGGCGAATCGGTCGTTTGGCGGCGCGCAAGTGTCGCGCACGTTCTATGCTCGCGGGCAAACCGGTCAGCAGCTTTTGCTCGGTGCCTATCAGGCACTCTCGAAGGAGATTCACTCGGGCGGAGTGAAGATGTTCCCGCGCACCGAGATGCTCGACGTGGTTTTGATTGACGGTCACGCGAAAGGCATCGTCGTTCGCGATCTGGTTACCGGAGAAGTCTCTTCGCACGCGGGCGACGCGGTGGTGCTTGCCACCGGCGGCTACGGGAACGTGTTTTATCTATCGACCAACGCGAAGGGCTGCAACGTGACTGCGATCTATCGGGCATACAAACGAGGCGCTTTGTTCGCGAACCCTTGTTACACGCAGATTCATCCGACTTGCATCCCCGTTACCGGCGATCATCAATCGAAGCTGACGTTGATGTCGGAGTCATTACGCAACGATGGCCGTGTGTGGGTGCCCAAACGCCCGGGCGACAGCCGTCCGCCCGATCAGATTCCTGACGAGGATCGCGATTATTACCTCGAGCGCAAGTATCCGAGCTACGGCAATCTCGCGCCGCGCGACATCGCGTCGCGCGCCGCGAAAGAAGTGTGCGACGAGGGGCGAGGAGTCGGTCCCGGGGGACGCGGCGTCTATCTCGACTTCGGCGATGCGATCAAGCGGCTGGGCGAGGCCACCATCCGCGAGCGATACGGCAACCTGTTCGATATGTACGAGCGCATCACCGGTGAGAACGCTTACAAACGCCCGATGCGCATCTACCCGGCAGTGCACTACACGATGGGCGGGTTGTGGGTGGACTACAATTTGATGAGCAACATCCCTGGCCTTTACGTGTTGGGCGAAGCGAACTTCTCGGACCACGGCGCGAACCGGCTTGGCGCAAGCGCGTTGATGCAAGGCCTGGCCGACGGCTACTTCGTGTTGCCGTACACGATCGGCGACTATTTCGCTTCGGCCAAACAGCCCAAGCCTTCGACGTCAAACGCGGAGTTTCGCAAGATCGAAGAAGAAGTAGCCGAGCGCACGAAGAAGTTTCTCTCGATCAGAGGCCGCAAGACCGTCACCGAGTTTCATCG
>DATMCM010000047.1:0-10859 GCA_035558335.1 Blastocatellia bacterium
TCAGTGGTGCTGTATTGAAGCGCGGCGGGTCCATCCTCGGTAAAAACCTGCTCGTGTGCGCGCGCGATTTCAGAGACAGGAAACAATTCCGCCGCAGGCATGCCGCCCGCAAACGAGATTATCTCCGGCTGCTCGGTCACCTTGAGGATTTCACGAATTGCCGAGACGCTCATGCGAGCCATCCGGCTTGCGAAACGGCGAGGTTGTCTGGCGTCGACTGCGTCTTCCGAGGCGGGCGACAGACTTCTTACGATCGGAGTGTGGGTTACCACTGGGGGCCTCCTTCCTGAGGATTGATCCTGTCTGTGAAACTATCGGCGGATGATCATTGGCGCTTGTTCCTTTTTCCTGAGCTGTTGCGAGGTTGCCGAGCGTCTTGCTCTTCCGAGTCGCCCGGCGTTATGTGCGAGCCCTCTTTAATGGACGACGTGACGATCGACGTAAGCGTTCGGGTAACACCGGGAATCATTCGAAGCAAATCCGAGATCAATCGATCCAGGCTTTCCGTGTTCTCGGTGACTACTTTGAGCAGGTACGAGTCCGACCCGGTCACGCGATGGCATTCAAGTACATCGGGAAGCGCCAGGATCTTCTTGGCAAAACCAGCGTTGTAACGTGGATGCTCGATGCTGACGCCGATGAAGGCTGAAATGTCCTTTCCGAGTTTGCGAGCGTCGACCCGTGCGGAATACCCGTGGATGACTCCCTCCTGCTCGAGCTTGCGCATACGCTCGGCGACTGCCGGCTGCGACAATCCCACGGCGCCGGCCATCTCCATCTGGGTCATCCGAGCGTTCTGTTGCAGAAGGTCGATTAGCTTATAATCTATCGTATCAAATGTCATATTAATAAGAAAATCCAATCATAACATCTCGCAGGCCTATAATATCGCTGCTGTAATATGGAGTCAACAAGAAAATATGTCAGTCGATGCCGGCGGCCGCGAGAGGTGCTGTTGACACTGAGCAGTTACCTCGCTCAAGCTCGTAACCTAAGAACCCGGACCGCTTGCGAGGTGTGCTATTGCCGGTATGGAAACTGACCATCGAGTATGACGGGACGCGTTATTACGGCTGGCAGGAGCAGAAGAACTCGCGCACCGTGGCGGGCGAGCTTCGCGGCGCGGCCGAGAAGTTCTTCGAGGAGCGGGTCGACCTTGCCGGCGCCGGCCGAACAGACGCGGGCGTTCACGCGCTTGCGCAGATTGCTCGTTTGAAAGCTTCCCGCGGCGCAAGGCCTGTGGAGGTGCTTTATGCCTTGAACGACAGGTTGCCGGCCGACATTAATGTTTTGAAGGTCGAAGAGACCTCTGCGAGCTTTGACCCGCGGCGCGACGCGATCTCTCGTTCCTACGTCTACCAGATATCGATCAGGCGTACGGCTTTCGCGAAGAAGTTCGTATGGTGGGTGCGCGACCCGCTGAACGTCGAGGCGATCAGCAAAGCAGCTGCCTTTCTCAAGGGTCGCCACGATTTCCGGAACTTTTGCGAACGTCAAGAGGACGACCGTTCGACGCTGGTCGTCGTCCAGGGAGTCGAACTCGCTCAGGCGGGCGATCTCATCCTGTTTCGAATAGTCGCTTCGCACTTTTTATGGAAGATGGTGCGACGCATCGTGGGAGCTCTTGTTGAAGTAGGGAGGGGAAGGCTCACCGTTGAAGACTTCGCAAGCCTGTTACGACCAACTTCAAAGCCGCCTTCAGTTGCAAAGTCCTTCGACGTCGCCGCGTTTACGGCGCCGCCCTCAGGGCTCTTTCTCGAGAACGTCGTCTATCGTGATGATGAACTACCCGGTGAGTTGGTTCCGCCTTTTCCCTGCAGCAATCCCCGCCGGTTGAGCCAATAGTGCAATGAGAGGTTGGGAAGGGTGGCTTGCCCCCGCTGCTCGATTCTGGGGACGCCACAGCGGGGGCAAGCCACCCTTCCCAACCTGTTATTGCTTCGAGCGCTCTTCGGAACCTAAATCGGCTTTTCACACAGTGTCGTGAATTGTAAGTCGCCGAGGCATAGCCTGACTTCTCTATCGAGACTGTCGGTTCGAGCTATCCATGTCGGACACGATCAGCCATCGCCCGCCCGCGTCTTTGCGCAGCGTTAGCGTGAACTTTCCAACGTCCGGCTCTCCTTCTTGACGCCCGAAGCCGCCGATAAAGTAGCCAACCGAGCCCTCCGCGGCAAAAGCGATGGCGCGCAGCGAGAGCGGACCACCCTGACCCGTGTAGTATTGCTGGACCGCTATCCGCCCTTTTACCGGCGGCCGTCCATTTGGAAGCACAAACCCATCCTCAGCAAACAAACTCGCCAGCGCACCGGCATCACGGCTTCGCCACGCCGCCTCGTAATCAGTTAGCACCCGGGCCAGAGCGGGCGGTAGCTTGACGCTCGGTTCCTGCGCTGCAGCTGCGGGTTGCCGTCCAAATGCGGCCGAAAACTGCAACAAAATCGCGCTGATCGCCAACACTGCTTTGTACATCATCCTTCCCCACCGAAATAAGTTCCGGATCTGCTATTGACCCGGGTCTGAGGGTAACACTGCTTCGGTATCTCTCGACCGGCTCATACGATGGCGGATGTACTCGATCAACATAGGTAGCGTGGAGATAAGGACGATGGCAATAATAACAAGCGAGAAGTTCTTCTTGACGATCTCCAGGTTACCAAAGAAATAACCGGCGAAGATGCATATCGCGACCCACGCCACACCGCCGATCACGTTGTAAGCGATGAACCGCCAGTACGTCATGCTTCCTATGCCGGCGACAAACGGAGCGAACGTCCTCACGATCGGGATGAAGCGAGCGATGATGATCGTCTTGCCGCCGTACTTTTCATAGAACGCGTGTGTCCGCACAAGATGTTCTTTGTTCAGAAACCGAACGTTCTCGCGATGAAATACCTTTGGTCCCACCCAATGACCTAACCAGTAGTTGACAGTGTCACCCAGAATGGCCGCGAGTGAGAGGAACACGAACAACCAGAACACATTCAAAGAGCCCAAAGCAGCAAACGTTCCCGCAGCGAAAAGCAGCGAGTCGCCGGGGAGGAACGGAGTAACAACTAACCCGGTTTCGCAGAAGACGATGAGGAACAGGATCAAATAGGTCCAGGTTCCGTACTGTCCGATGATGTCGTTGAGGTGTCTGTCGAGATGAAGGAAGAGGTCGATTAGCTTGTTGATCAATTCCATGTTGATTCCGATGGCCGGATCAGGTACGCATGCGTCGTCAGTTCTTGCACTCTCCCGGTAGCGTGAGTATGACCGATGACGAGCGCCTGTTAGGGACCAGCTTCGTTTGGCCAGCCGTGCCGCCCGATGAGCTTAACAAACTGGCAGAGGCCATGATCTTCGCGAGCGATGCCGGTTTCGGTTCTGATGATTCTTACAAGCACTTGTTGTTCGGCGTCTCCAATCGGAATGACCAGCTTACCCCCGACGCTCAGTTGCTTGACGAGTGGCTCCGGGATCTTGGGGCTGCCTGCTGCAACAAGGATCCCGTCATAAGGCGCGTGCTCGCTCCAGCCGATTGTGCCGTCGAACCACTTGACCGTCGCGTTATAACATCCGAGTCGCCGAATGTTTCGTTGCGCGTTTCTCGCAAGCTCACTTATACGTTCGATGGCAAATACGCGTCCGGCGACAGCCGAAAGCACCGCCGTCTGGTACCCCGATCCCGCGCCGATCTCGAGCACGGTCGAATTCTCGTTGGTTTCGAGAAGCTCAGTCATGCGCGCGACCATGTAAGGCTGCGAAATGGTCTGCATATCGCCAATGGGCAGCGCGTGATCACCGTAAGCCTTTGCCTGCAACGCATCGGGCACGAAAAAGTGACGTGGAATCTCGCCCATCGCTTTGAGCACGCGTTCGTCTTGAATTCCGCGGCTTCGAAGCAACTCAACCATACGCGCGCGATGTGGCTGATATAAATCCGCATTTGCAGACGTGGAGAGAGGGGTTGTAGATCTCATTTCGATAGAGGTTCGGCTGATGTCTGCCAGTCCCACGACTTCATTCGTTCGAGCGTACGATGGTCTGTTAGATCGCTGTGCAGCGGGGTGATCGAGACAAGCCCCAGGCCCAACGCCTCGTAGTCCGTGCCTGCCTTCTCGTTCCAGGTAAGCGCCTCTTCGCCGATCCAATAGTATTTTCGTTGACGAGGGTCGGTCCCGGTGATGACTTGAGGTCTGATCAGCTTGGTCCCTTGACGAGTGACACGAACGCCTTGAATTGGTCCCGGCGGCACGTTGACGTTAAGAACCGTTCCTGGCGAAGAGCGATCCTCGAGTACGCGGATCGCAAGCTCGACAGCAAACTGGGCTGCGGTCGAAAAGTCGAAGTCGACTCGCTGAACGAGGCTAACCGCGATTCCGGGCAAGCCATACACCGAAGCTTCGAGCGCGCCTGCCACCGTTCCTGAATAGGTCACGTCTTCCCCGAGATTGCCGCCCTTGTTGATGCCTGAGACGACGAGGTCCGGCACGTCGCCGCCGAAGATGAGATTCATCGCCAGCGTGACGCAGTCGGCGGGAGTTCCGTCGACGGCGAAGTGATGATCGTCGATTCGATCGACGCGCAACGGACGCGCGAGCGTCAGCGACCTTGATGCTGCGCTCATCTCGTGGGCAGGCGCGACTACGGTGACATCACCGATAGCCGCGAGACCTTCGGCAAGCGCGATGATACCGGGTGAGTGAATGCCGTCGTCGTTGGTGACTAGAATCTTTGTCATACAAAGCCACGGGTGGCGGTCCTGGTATGTTTGAAGGACAACGCAAAACCCAGGACAAAAGATTAGAGAAACGAGCCCGTTTAACCGGCCAAGTCTGGAAGATGCTTTGGGCAACTTCTGAGTTCTGAGCCGGTCGCTCTTATCTCCGCTCGGTTGTCCTGGGTCAGGCCTAATCGGGACGACTGGATTTGAACCAGCGACCTCTTCCACCCCAAGGAAGCGCGCTACCGGGCTGCGCCACGTCCCGTCACTATAGAAGCCGTTGGACTATTTCGAACGACTGTCGATGCTAGCATCCGAGTTTAGGGTTGTCAACAAATCCTCAAGATCGTGTTTAATCAGCCGAAGCACTCGTTTTATGTGTGGGCTGACCGACTGATCATCGGATGACTTGGCCGATTTTCCAGCCTCGGACGAATGGGAAGGGGTGGCGGGTTGGGCAGCGGTGGAAGGCGCCGAATCGGTTGTCGGGTTTACTGCGGGGGGCTTGGCCTCTACGCTGAGCGCGCTCTCCATGCTCAGTTGTTCGGCGGCCGGCTTGGGCTTGGAAGTGTGTCCACTGCGAGCGTCGTCAAGCAGTTTCTTCTTCGCGCCTGCTATGGTGAACTTCTCTTCATACAGTAAGTCGCGAATGCGAAACACCATCTCGACGTCCTTGCGCCGGTAAACGCGCTGTCCCGCTCGATTTTTCTGGGGAGCGAGCATCGGAAACTCAGTCTCCCAGTAGCGCAGCACATGTGGCTGCACCTTGATCAAAGCGCACACTTCTCCAATTCTGAAGAAAAGCTTCTCTGGGATTACTCTTGCAGAGGTTTCCATCGTTGCCTCCCTCGCGCTGTGGGAATGGCTCGTTCGTTCAATGTCGCCCTTATGTTATGCAGTTACGAATTCGGTGTCAACACGTAGGCGTAGTGCTGACAGGGATTTAGGTGAGCAGAGTGAAGGGAAAATACCAAAGGCGATAGAGGAGGGTTAAGCAACTGCTTCAAGTCTATAGCTTGAAGTCTCAATGGGGTACGTCGGCTGCCTGATCCTTGGCCACCTCGGCGTACGGGGTGACGGTTTTAGGGCGCAATCGCTCGAAGCGGGTTGAAATCTGGAAGACTTCACTGAACCAGCTTGCCTTACGTTCGGCTGACCACATCTCGAGATCGCACTCACCAGCGCACTCGACGTAGAACGTCACGCAAGCGCCCGACATCTCGCATCTCACTTGCGACACCAGTTGACCGTGTGAGCGATCCAATCCGTCGGCGATCTGCAGAATCGACGCCAGCTTCAAAAGCTTCGAACGCTGCGAGCGCTCGAGCCCGAGATAGTCTTCGTGCTCCCGCCGCGATCGGGCGTCCATCCCTTTCTTGGGCAGCGAGCCTCGATGGTATCGCACCGCGGTTGCCATTAATGCGATGTCGTTCGCGGTAAAGCCGGGCATCTCCGCGTTCTTTATCAAGTAGAGCCCGTGGCGGTGGTGGTTGTTGTGAGCGATGTGATAACCGATGTCGTGAAGCAGCGCGGCATACTCCAGCAGCTTGCGTTCCGTGCCGTCCATTCCGTGCAGCTCGTGCGTATCGTCGAATATTCGGGCGGCCAGGCGCGCTACGTGGTGAGAGTGCGCGGCATCGTAATCGTATCGCCGGGCAACCGACAACACCGATCGGGCTCGCACGTCCAATGAGGATTCATCGCCGCCAATATCCAGATACCGTGGCTGTTCCGAGCCTGACCGCTCAAGCTCTGAATTGCTCCTCGAGCTTGAGTTCGCACTCTGATGACTTCTCAGGTAGTCAATGATGACGCCTTCGCGAAGCGACCAGTCGCAACTTGTTATCTCGCGAGCCCCGACTTCCGTCATGATGCATTCGAGTAGAACGCCGCCCGCGATGATTATATCGGCTCGATCTTTTTCCAGTCCTGGCACGCGACCGCGCTGGCGTTCATCCATGCGAGCGAGGCGCCGGTTAAGCCGGGTGATTTGATCTAACGTAACCGTTTCGCCGAACGGCTCGATCTCCGCAAGAGCTTCGCCGCGGTTCGGATTCTCAGCCAGCACTGCGGCTCGCACCATATTGAGGATCGTACCCGAAGTGCCGACAACAAAATCGTATCCACGGTTCTGGATTTCCCAGACCGCGTGCGTCAGATCGGACCTGATGCCGGTTACCAGGCGTTCGTGCTCGGCTTCTGAAATTGGGTCGGTCGAGATGAATTTCTCGGCGAGCCTCACCGCGCCGATTCGTACTGAAAACAGAAGTTCCGGCTCAACGCCCGCAGTGATTACAAACTCTGTTGAGCCGCCGCCGATGTCGATGATCAGCGCGCGGCGGTTGTTGAAGTCGGTTACTTCGGAAACGGCTAGCGCGATCAGCCGGGCTTCTTCAAATCCGGGTAACAACAGCACGTCCAAACCGACGTCTTTGCGAACCGCATCCATAAACTCGGTGGCATTATGCGCCTCACGCACTGCCGAAGTCGCGGTGGCGATGATGAGGTCAGCGCGGTTGGCTTCCGCCATTTGTTTGTATCGCCGCAGCGTCGTCACCGCACGCTCGATCTTTTCCCTGGAAAGCATATGTTCGCGCAGACTTCCGGCCCCCAGGCGCACCATCTCCTTCTCGCGGTCGACGATTTCCGGGTGCTGGCCCTTCACCGCGCGAACGATGACCATATGAATCGAGTTGGAACCGATGTCTATTGCCGCGAGCTTCATAGTTATTTGTCGTCGTCGAGATGAAACAAGTCGTGCACCACCGTGACCGCGCGTTCGGCGTCGCGGTCGCTCACCACACAGCTTATGCGAATTTCAGAAGTGGAGATCATCTTGATATTGATGCCGGCTTTTCCGAGCGCGGCAAACATTCGAGCGGCGACGTCAGGCTGGTCCATCAAGCTCGCGCCAATGATGCTAACCTTCGCCGCGTCTTCATCTGCAAGCACCGCTTCGGCGCCGACGCGAGCAGAAACCGCTTCAAGCGCCGAGCGAGCAGCGGCGAGGTCGCTCCGCTTTATCGTAAATGTAATGTCGTTGACCGACCGGTCTTCGTGAAATGCCTGAATGATCATATCGACAGTGATAGCGTGCTGAGCGAGCGCGCCGAACACCTCGCCGGCGACGCCCGGCCTGTCGGGCACCTTTAGAATCGCCAGCCGCGCCTGATCGCGATCGACCGTCACGCCGCTCACTTGCCGGTAGATTTCCATCTGTTCTGCTCCTGTCACCGTCGTGCCCGAGTTTTCGGGATCAAACGTATTCCTGACTCTAACCTTGATGTTGTGTTTGCGCGCAAGCTCGACCGCGCGAGGGTGCAGCACTTGAGCGCCAGCTCGCGCCATCTCGAGCATCTCTTCGTAGCGGATCTGCTTCATCAATCGCGCCGAAGGCACGATGTTGGGATCGGCGGTATAGACTCCGTTGACGTCGGTGAAGATGTCGCAAACCGAAGCTTCGAGCGCCGCTGCTAGCGCTACCGCCGTTGTGTCCGAGCCGCCGCGCCCCAGCGTCGTCGTGTCGCCTTCTTCGGTGACGCCCTGAAACCCGGCAGCGACCACGATCGATCCGTCATCTAGACAGCGGCGAATGCGATCGGTCTTTATGTCGACGATTCGCGCGGAGGCATGAACGCTTTCAGTGGTGATGCCCAGCTGTGCGCCGGTCAACGAGACCGCACGCGCTCCCTGTTCGTTCAACGCCATCGCCAGAAGCGCGGTTGAAATCTGTTCGCCGGTTGCCAGCAACGCGTCGAGTTCCCGGCGAGACGGTGAGTGGCTCACCTGCTTCGCAAGCTTGAGGAGATAATCGGTGGTGTCTCCCATCGCCGACACCACGACGACGACCGAATCGCTGCGAGCCGCTTCCGCGACAATGCCCGCGACGTTTTTGATTCTCGCTACGGTTTTGACTGACGTGCCGCCGAATTTCTGAACGATCATAGGAATGGTTCAGGGTTCAGGGTTCGGAGTTTAGGGTTCAGGGTTTAGCGTTCAGGGTTCCGAGTTCGGTGTTTGTGGTTCGCAGTTTGAAAGGCATTGCTAAACGAGGAACACTAAACCCAAACCCTGAACCCCAAACTCCAAACCCGGAACCCCAAATTCCAAACCTGAACCCCTACCGAATCTACATTTCAAACACCCGCAAGACTATGGCGACCCGTCTGGTGGTCGCCTGTGCTTCTATTTCCTTCACCGCGCCGAGAAGACTTCGCTCACTCGTTTTGTGGGTGAGCAGAATGATTGTAGCCGGGCCTTGATCGGTCACGCCTCGCTGAAGCAGGCTATGCAAGCTCACCTGATGCTTCCCGAGCGCGTGACCGATGTTTCCGATCACCCCGGGCGAGTCCTCGGTTTCGAGGCGAATGTAGAATGCGCTCTGCCCGTCTTCAACCGCGCAGAGCGGCTCTATCGCCGCCTCGATCGCCGGATGAAAATACGGCGCAAAGTCGGGCAACTTGAGGGCGCTCGCCAGGTTGATCAAATCGCCGACCACCGCGCTTGCCGTTGGCATCTGTCCCGCGCCCGGACCGACCAGCATCACTTCTCCCACCGCGCTTCCGCTTATGAAGATCGCGTTGTTAGCTCCTTCAACCGAAGCCAGAAGGTGGTGAATCGGCACCAGCATCGGATGGGCCCGGACGTCCAAACAGCCCGCTCCGCGACGCGCCAGGCCGATGAGCTTTATTCGATAGCCGAACTCGCGCGCGATTGAAATGTCCATTGCCGAGACCTGCGTGATGCCCTGGCGGTAGACCGCGCCGGAATCTACAAACCGGCCGAACGCGAGCGACGCGAGGATCGTGATCTTGTAGGCCACATCGAAGCCTTCGACATCGCTGGTCGGATCGGCTTCCGCAAAACCGAGCTGCTGAGCTTCAGCAAGCGCATCGGCAAAGCTCTGACCTCGCTCCTGCATCGCAGTCAGGATGTAGTTCGTCGTTCCATTGAGAATGCCGGCCACGCTGTGAATCTCGTTAGCTTGAAGTCCGCGCTGGAGCGTCGAGATGAGCGGAATGCCTCCTCCCACGGCGGCTTCGAACAGGACGGTCACGTTGTTGCGATGCGCAAGCGCAAAGATTTCCGAGCCGTGTCTCGCAATCATCTCCTTGTTAGCAGTGACCACGTGTTTGCCGTTCGAGATCGCTTGCTTGATCAACTCGTATACCGGGCTCACTCCGCCCGCGACTTCGATGATTATTTCGGTTTCGGGATCGTTGACCACTTCGGCGGGTTGATCGGTTATACGAATCGCGGTCAGATCGGCGTCGCGCGGCTTTGATTTATCTCGCACTGCGACCCATTTGACGCGAAACCGCGGGTCGTTGCCGAGCAGTTTTGCCACTCCGCTCCCGACCGTGCCGAGCCCGATTATGCCTACGGTGATCTTGGCCATTGTTCTATGAAATCGAGTTAGCCAGAGTAGCCGACAAGAGAACGGCGACGCAACTTGATCGACAATTCGCGGGACTTTCCACGGTGCGCGCCGTGGTCCATCGCCTCCTTCAGAGGCTTGTAAGTTGCGGCCAGGGACGGCCGCCTCTACAAGGCTAGGGTGTGACTAAGGGTGGAACGCGCGGAGAACAAATCAGTTTACCAAAGTCGATGGCTGGTTGTTGGCCCTCCGTCAGGAGGGACATGTTTATAGATCCATTGCGAAGCGGTTCTGCCCTCCGCCAGGAGGGCCATGTTTACGTTGCGAAGCCGTTGTTTGCACGCCCACGGAGCAATGGTTTGATGTTCAATCATCTATACTTCGGGTCTGACATGGCCCTCCTGGCGGAGGGCGAGAAACACCACCACTCACATCTATAAACAGGTCCCTCCTGACGGAGGGCCAGCAGTCCAAACCGTCGATCCCGTGGAACTCACACTCTGAAGCTTCCCCTCTCTAAATCACGCCCCTACAAGCTACCTACATGAAGCCAAACTTTGACATACATCAACCCCACACCTAGAATGAAGCGGTCCATGCGAATATCAAAAGTCTATACGAGGACTGGAGACACTGGCGAAACATCATTGGTTGGCGGCGCGCGCGTCAGTAAAGCGAGCGTTCGCGTAGAAGCGTACGGCGATGTGGACGAGGTTAACTCGATCATCGGGCTCGCGCGCGCTCGCTTGCAAGACGCCGAGATTGACGATGCGC
>DATMCM010000048.1:0-2569 GCA_035558335.1 Blastocatellia bacterium
GCGCTTGCGACCGGGCTGGGCGCGAAACTTTCGTACCTTCTCTACTTCGCGTGTTTGGGCGCGGGCTTTATCATCGTCGAGGTGGCGATGATCCAGAAGTTTATTCTCTTTCTGGGTCATCCGGTTTACTCGCTCGCCGTAGTGTTGTTTTCGGTATTGGCATTCAGCGCTCTAGGGAGCTATTTAAGCGGACGAATCAGCGAGGAGCGGCTGGCTCCGGCACTAACAAGACTGCTGGCGGTTCTGGTCGTGCTTGTCTTTGTCTACATCATAGCGCTGCCGCCGATCTTTTATGGCCTGGTCCACCTCGCGCGCGAGCTTCGAATCATTATCGCTGTTGTGCTGATGGCCCCGTTGGCGATGGTCATGGGAATGCCGATGCCGATCGGGATTCGCATACTGGCTCGAAGCGCGCCCGAGATAATTCCTTGGGCGTGGGGCGTGAATGGCGCGACCTCGGTGATGGGCTCGGTCGCAGCCCTGGTGATCGCGATACTCTCGGGCTTCAATCAAGCATTGATGATCGGCGCGGGACTGTATCTTGTAGCCATGTTTCTTATCACGAGACCGAGCGCTAGCAAGGAGGCAGTGGGCGTTGGCGAGCGGGCGGTTGAACAAGCAATCGGCGCCTGATCGTCTCGTCGAGAAGAAACAAGGTCATGGAGTTCGGGCTTTATTCTACTTCCGGGCCTTGTTCTCGCGTCGCGCAATACCAGGCTAAGGCCTGAGCTCCATGCGATTACTGCGGCTCGGCTCGAATCGGGACCTTATTCGTCAGTAGAAACGCGTGCATCGTCGGTGTACCCGTTTGGCTCAACGAAATGGATTCCCCTGGTACACCAAATGGTACCTGTCTTCAAATACCCTTCCAGCTAAATCGCTCTCATTCTTAGCGTTCTGCTATTGGCACGGGACATGCCACATTTCAAGGTCGTACGTTCTCTGATTCTATTGCTTTAGTGGAGCGACCAGGTCAGAGAAGAAGGAGGAATTATGATTTACCAAAGACTCAAGAAGGTCGTAATTTCGGCTGCAATAGCGGCCGCGTTTATCCTCTCGACCGGCTTCGCGACCAGCTCTGCGACATTCGCGCAGTATCGCGATCGAGATCGATGGGGTGACCACGATCGACGTTGGGACGACCGCCGGGACCGAGAGGAGTTCTGGAGAATCCGACGTCTCGATAGGGAGAATCAGGTGAGATACCGTTGGAACAACTCTACTCGGGTTGTCGGCTACTATGACCGGTTCGGGCGCTTTCACGCGTATGGCTTTTACGATCGGTTTGGTAGATTCCACCGTTACTAGTTCAACCTCAAGATAGTTGAACTAATCGGCCGCCGGCCCCCGAGGGGTCGGCGGCGGCCTTTCATTTCATCACCCCATTCCAATCGACAAACCTGTTGTTCGGGAGCCGGCGTCAGCTATGATGGTTGCGGCCCTCAAAATGATCTTCTGCATACAAGATAAGGGACGCGGAGGCGCGTTCGTCGTTAGAGGCTAAGAACTGATGGTGAATCAGGAGAAACAGATGCTCCTCGATGAAGAGCATCTCAAGCTACTGCGGATTGGATATATAGTCGCGGGCATAAGCGATCTCTTTTTCGCCTTTGTTCCGCTGATCTATGTCGTAATGGGAATTCTCGTGGCAGCATTTTCCGGCGGCCAACGCCGGTCAGGCGAGCCTAACCCGGCATTGTTCGGCTTGATCTTTGTGGTGATTGGTTTGGTCGTCTCGGGTTTCTTCGCCGGCGCAGCTGCGTTGAAACTTTTGGCGGCGCGCGCTAGGCCAGACGCAGTCGCGAACTCTCTGTCTCGTTGCGGCGACGCTCTGTTGTATCAGCCTTCCGTGGGGGACGCTGCTTGGCGTACTCTCGTTCTTGGTCTTATGCCGCGCAAGTGTGATCAAGCTATTCGAGGGACAGACGCGAGTCGATGCGCAGCCTTCGGAGCCCGTAGCCTCGTCGCTCTTTTCAGAACAAGGCGCAAACCGATAGCCTGCAGAGGAAGCGCTGCAATGATTCATCCCGCTCGAATGGGAGAAGAACTGAAGTCGAGCCGAGCAATTCGAGCTTGAAGGCGGAGCCGGGCTGCCTTACACCAAAGCAGAAGAATCTGCGGGCGGAGACGGCTCGCGGATGCTGACTCAGCGCGATCCACTCCCGCAAACGGTGTTGCGTTTGAGTGCAAAGGCTCGCAGCTCCGTGCTCGTCAAGGTAGTACTGCGAATAGCCAAGTGAGCTCGCGGCGCCGGATCAGCAAGTGGTAGTTGCTACTGGCGATGACTTGACGGGTCGTGAACTTCACCGACTCGAATCCGACAGAGGAGAACATCCAATGCTTCTGACCAAGCCTCGAATCGCACCTCTTCAACCCTCGGAGTGGGATGATGAAACCCGCGAGCTCTTGGAAGGCCTCCGGCGAGAGGGTCAGGTCTACAACATCTTTGCGACACTCGCCCGGCATCCGCCGCTGCTGAAACGATGGATGGTGTTCGGAGGCCACGTGCTGAGCAAATCCACGCTTCCCGCGCGAGATCGCGAGATCGCCATCCTGCGCATGGGCTGGC
>DATMCM010000049.1:0-17947 GCA_035558335.1 Blastocatellia bacterium
GTCGCGGTGCCCTGCACCTTTGCTATTACTTCTTCTCGCACACTGCGAGGCGCTTCCTCGTAACGATAGAAGTGCATCGTGTAGGTCGCGCGCCCTTGAGTCATCGAGCGCATATCTGTCGAATACCCGAACATCTCAGAAAGCGGCACCAGAGCAGTAATCACCTGAGTCCCGGGCCGCGCAGCCATACTCTCAATTCGGCCACGACGAGAGTTGATATCGCCGGTGATCGAGCCCATGTACTCTTCGGGCGCTACGACTTCGACCTTCATGATCGGCTCGAGTAACACCGGATCGGCCTTCTTAGCGGCGTCCTTAAAGGCCATCGAGCCTGCGATCTTGAAAGCGATCTCGGACGAATCGACGTCGTGATAACTGCCGAAGTTCAGCGTGGCCTTGATGTCCACCATCTCGTAACCCGCCAGCACGCCGCCCTCCATCGCTTCCTTCATGCCCTGCTCGACCGGCTTAATGTACTCGCGCGGAATGACACCGCCAACGATTGCGTTTACAAACTCAAAGCCTGCGCCTGGCTCGGACGGTTCGATGCGCACTTCGGCGTGGCCGTATTGACCTCGCCCACCTGTTTGACGCACGAACTTGCCCACACCTTCAGCAGCCTTGCGAATCGTCTCTCGATAAGCCACCTGAGGACGGCCCACGTTTGCGTCAACGGCGAACTCGCGCTTGAGTCGATCGACTATGATCTCGAGGTGCAGTTCGCCCATCCCGCTGATGATCGTCTGACCGGTCTCCTGATCGGTCGCAACCTTGAAGCTTGGATCCTCCGCGGCAAGACGCTGCAATCCAAAACTTAGCTTCTCTTGATCCTGACGTGTTTTGGGTTCGATGGCTTGAGCGATGACCGGAGCCGGGAATTCGAGGGCTTCGAGAATGATCGGATGCGACTCCTCGCAAATCGTGTCGCCGGTCGTGACCTGCTTGAGACCGGCAACCGCGACGATGTCGCCCGAGAAGGCTTGCTCGATATCTTCACGCTTGTTCGCGTGCATCTGCATTATTCGGCCGACTCGCTCTCGCGAACCACGCGTCGAATTCAATGTGTACGAGCCTGACTTGAGTGTTCCGGAATAGATTCGAACAAAGGAGAGTTGGCCGATGTGCTTGTCGGCCATGATCTTAAACACCAGGCCGGAAAAAGGATCTTTCGGGTCTGCCTTTCGCTCTTCTTCTTTTCCCGTCTTTGGATTGATTCCGACAACCGCCGGCACATCGAGCGGGCTCGGGAGGAAGTCGACTACGGCATCCAGTAGCGGCTGGACGCCTTTGTTCTTGAAGGCGGTTCCCGCCACCACCGGCACGAGTTTTAGAGCGATCGTCTCGCGCCTGAGGGCCGCGCGAATCTCATCGTCGGACACTTTTTCACTGGCCAGGTACTTCTCGGCGATTTGATCGTCTGCATCTGCGAGAGCTTCGATCATCTTGTCGCGCGCGGCTTCAGCAGCGGCCTTTATATCCGCCGGTATGTCTACAACCTCGGGCTCCGCACCCTTGTCTTCGACTTGATAAAGATAAGCGCGCATCGAAATCAGATCGACGACGCCGCTGAAGCGGTCTTCGGCACCGATCGGGAACTGGATCGCAACCGGATTCGCGCTCAGCCGATCTCGCATGGTTTGGATCGCGTGATCAAAGTCGGCGCCCGGCCGGTCCATCTTGTTCATAAAAGCGATGCGGGGAACATTGTACTTGTCAGCCTGGCGCCAGACTGTTTCGGACTGCGGCTGCACTCCCGCTACTGCGTCAAACACTGCAACAGCACCGTCAAGCACTCGCAACGAGCGCTCAACTTCAATCGTGAAGTCGACGTGGCCGGGGGTATCGATGATATTGATGCGGTAGTCCTCACCATTGCGCGGCCAGAAACAAGTCGTCGCGGCAGACGTTATCGTTATGCCGCGCTCCTGTTCTTGCTCCATCCAATCCATCACCGCGGTGCCCTCGTGCACCTCACCGATCTTGTAGGACACACCCGTGTAGTACAGGATGCGCTCGGTCGTGGTGGTTTTGCCCGCGTCGATGTGAGCCATGATCCCGATGTTCCGGCATCGCTCTAATGGTGCTTGCTTCGACATAAACTTCCGATGTGATTCGTGATGCGCGACCGGTGCTCGAATCGCGTCTCAGAAATCGCTCAATCCTCACCAGCGGTAATGAGCGAATGCCTTATTGGCGTCCGCCATTCGATGGGTATCGTCTTTCTTCTTGACGGCATTGCCGCGATTGTTTGCGGCATCCAGAATCTCTCCCGCCAGCCGGTCGGTCATAGTCTTTTCGCCGCGTCCGCGCGAGTATGAAATCAGCCATCGAATCGCGAGGCTATTGCCACGGCTTTTCTGATCCACCTCGATCGGCACCTGATAGGTTGAGCCGCCCACGCGACGCGATTTCACCTCGACCCTCGGCTTGGTGTTATCGACGGCCTTCTTGAAGGTCTTCAGAGGATCTTCCTGGGTCTTGCCCTGAATCTGCGTCATGGCGCCGTAGAAGATACTCTCGGCAGTTGACTTTTTCCCGTCCCACATCAATGAGTTGATGAAGCGGGTCACCATCGTCGAGTTGTAAACCGGGTCCGGCAAAACCTCTCGCTTGGCTGCTACTCTTCGTCTTGGCATAATCCTTCCGAGTGCTAAGAACTGAGGACCGCGTTGCTTGCAGCTCAGTCCTCATCAAACAGTCTTATTTCTTTGCTGGGGCCGCTTCCTTTGGTCGCTTCGCCCCATATTTCGACCGGCTCTGTTTGCGACCCTGGACACCGACGGCGTCGAGAGTGCCGCGCACGACGTGATACCTGACTCCCGGCAAGTCCTTTACGCGTCCCCCGCGAATCAGAACTATCGAGTGCTCTTGCAAGTTGTGTCCGACTCCCGGGATATAGGTGGTGACTTCTATTCCGTTTGTGAGGCGAACGCGCGCCACTTTGCGAAGGGCCGAGTTCGGCTTCTTAGGTGTCTGCGTGTACACGCGAGTGCAGACGCCGCGCTTCTGCGGACTGGCATTCAAAGCCGGACTAGACGTCTTATACTTGACGGCATGTCTTCCCTTGCGAACTAGTTGACTTAAAGTCGGCACTCTCCAGCTCCTCTCAAGTTTTGCCTGCGCGCGCCCCAGCCGATGACAAATGAGGATCGCTCCGCGCAATCTCTGGTCAGGCCGACCCCTGTCGACAAAAACAGACTTGCCAAACGTGGGACCCACCCCGGCCGTTGCTAACCAATGTTGTGGGGATGTTCTGAAAGTTGCTGCGGATCCGGCCTCCCCAGGCCTAACTTTTCTGTGGCGTGATCTCAGGTTGACCAGCTTTTGAATTCAGGACCCGGAGCCATACGCCGTGTCCCTTTACGCCACAATAACGTTTATTCCGCGTCCGGATTCATCTACGACAGCGCTCCGCATGCACCAGAACCAAAAAACGCTGTCGCTGCAAACAGCAAACTATACTCATGGCTAATTTCTTTGTCAACCCGATCCGAGCAGAGCTGCTCGGCATCTCTCTTTGAACGCCTTGTTGCTCTCTGTCAATACCGCTCCAGGTGGATTTGAAGTCCTTCCTCTGCAGGAGAGTTTCAGGGGAGGAGATAGGCGCTCAATGACAAAATCTTTCATCGGCTCTGACAAAAAACGTGATGCCCCATGCGTCCCTGCTCGCTTTTTCGGAGGATCACCATCAAAAAACACGTTGTTCTGGAACAACCTAATTGACGTTGGCGAGTGGTCTGTGTCGTGCTTTGATCCCTACATAAACTTTCGAGGGATTAGCTTATGACCTGTCCAAAGTGCCGCACCAACGTGCCTGACATCTCGATACGCTGCCCTGGCTGCGGGCTCAGCAAGCCAAAGGCTCGCCCGGCTAGCGAAGACGATACGCCTTCCAAATGGTTTGGCAAGATTGGCAAGAAAAACACAACTCGGAAGCGCGTGACAGCCCGCCGAAAGCCTGTAGGGCCGCCATCGAAAGCTAAGCGAGTGGCGTTGACGGTTAGCATTCCAGTGCTTCTTACTCTCCTCAGCGCTGGAGCATATTGGTTCTTGTGGCCGCTGCTGGCATCCGAACCTGAGCCTCAAACGGCTGCGTTGGTACTGGAAAAGCTTCGGAAAATGCCTTCCAACCAGGAAGGACTGACCGTTGAAGAGTCGGTCAACCGGGAGCTCGAAAAATCACGCCGCGTAGGCAATCTGCGTAGCTATCAAGGCTGGACCGTGCATCGAGCGCCTGGCGACAAGGCAAAGTTATTGGTTGTATTCTCCTTCGACGAAAGAGACAACACCAAGCAGCGAGCTGAGTGGCTTGTAGACCCGGCGAGCAGCACGTTTACCCCGCAGACCGAGCTGGCAGCGGCCGTCTTCAAATGATAGCCGGCTACCAAATTCCTCTCACACAGCTGCAATCCTTTATCCTCAAGGTGTACGCGTGGACGCATGTACCAGTCTAACGACTCACCCCTGGGTGCTCTGAGTGCGATCTTCGGTCTGCTGAAGCGCTCTCAAGATGGATTCAGTGGTGATCTCTTATTTGCGTGATCCTGAAAAAAGATTGAGGGATGAAGAAACCGGAAAATGGTTTCTTCATCCCTCGTTCTTGCGCCTCAAGGCTCGATCTCTGCGGGATTAATCGCCTACTTCCTTAGCCTCTGCTTTCAAGTCCTCGCCCGCGGGAAGTTCGCCCTCCCGGTAGTACTCTTCCTCTTCCTGCTGCGTCTTATCCGGCTCGAGCTTGATGTTGCGGTAGAACTCCATTCCCGTTCCAGCGGGAATCAGCCGGCCCATGATCACGTTCTCCTTCAAGCCGCGGAGGTAGTCGACTTTGCCGCTGATGGCGGCTTCGGTCAGTACTCGCGTAGTCTCCTGGAACGACGCAGCTGATATGAATGACTCGGTGGAGAGCGAAGCCTTGGTGATTCCTAACAGCAAAGGCTCCATCGTCGCCGGTGTGCCACCCTCTTCGAGCACGCGCTCGTTCTCGTCCTGGAACCGGAAACGATCGATCATGTCCTCAAGCAAGAACTCCGTGTCGCCAACGTCCTTCACCCGAACCCATCGCAGCATCTGGCGCACAATGACTTCGATGTGCTTGTCGTTTATGGTCACGCCCTGGAGGCGGTACACCTCCTGGATTTCGTTCACGAGATAGCGTTGCAGCGCTTCAATACCTCGGACCGCCAAAATATCGTGCGGGTTCAGCGGCCCGTCCATCAGCGGTTCGCCCGCTTTGACCCAGTCGCCTTCCTGCACGTTTATGTGCACGCCACGAGGAATCGAGTACTCGCGCTTCTCGCCGTCAGGCGCCTCGACGATCACGCGGCGCTGTCCCTTGGTGATCGGGCCGAACTTGATATTTCCATCAATCTCGGTCATCACAGCCGTCTCGCGGGGCTTGCGCGCCTCGAACAGCTCGACGACACGCGGCAAACCACCCGTGATGTCTTTGGTCTTCGTAGTCTCGCGTGGTATCTTGGCGATGATGTCGCCCGGCGCGACACGGACGTGCTCCTTCTCCTCTACTGCCTTCGAACCGGAGCCGCCCTTCTTCTTCTTCCATTCGTCGTAGTCGGCAACCAGCAGGTTGGCCCGCACCGGCATCTGATAAGTCCGCAACATCTTGTTCTTCTCGTCGCGGATCTCGATCCTCGGCTGGCGCTTTTCGTCGGGCGAGTCAACGACGACCAGGTGCGAAAGACCCGTCACTTCGTCGACCTCTTCGCGAACGGTTACGCCATCTATCAGATCCTTGAAGTGAATGTACCCGGCGGTTTCGGTCAGTATCGCAAAGGTAAACGGATCCCACTCCGCGATCTCCTGGCCTTCCTCGACGTGCTGCCCATCCACCACCTTCAGAGTCGCGCCGTAAACGATCTGGTATCGACTCGCCTCTCGTCCACGCTCGTCGATCAGCACTATTTGCCCGTTGCGGTTCATCGCGATCAGATCGCCCTCGCGGTTTCGGACGGTCTTGAGCTCTTCAAACTTTACGGTGCCCGCTGTGCGAGCTTCGTGCTTTGTAACTTCGCTGACGCCGCCGGCAACGCCGCCGATGTGGAAAGTCCGCATCGTAAGCTGGGTGCCTGGCTCGCCGATCGACTGTGCCGCGATGACTCCCGTAGCTTCGCCCAACTCGACCATTCGACCAGTCGCCAGGTTCCGGCCGTAGCACTTAACGCATACGCCGCGGCGGGACTCGCAAGTCAGCACCGAGCGAATCTTGACTCGCTCGATTCCGCCCGCGAGCTGAATCTGAGTAGCGAGATCTTCAGTGATCTCCTCGTTCGATTCAACAAGCGCCTCACCGGTGATGGGATCGCGAACATCGTCGAGCGCCACGCGGCCGATGATTCGGTCACGCAGCGATTCGATCTCCTCACCGCCTTCGATTATCGCTGTAGCCCAGATGCCCTTGATCGTTCCGCAATCCGGCTCGCTGATGATGACGTCCTGGGCAACGTCGACCAGCCGGCGGGTCAGATAACCCGAGTCCGCCGTCTTGAGCGCCGTGTCGGCAAGGCCCTTTCGCGCGCCGTGAGTCGAGATGAAGTACTGAAGCACGTTCAGCCCTTCGCGGAAATTCGCGCGAATCGGTTGCTCGATGATCTCGCCCGAAGGCTTGGCCATAAGGCCGCGCATACCAGCGAGCTGGCGAATCTGTTGCTTGGAGCCTCGCGCGCCGCTGTCGGCCATTATCAGTATTGGGTTCAACTCACCCGATTCTGTCTCCGCACGGTTCATCTCTTCGAACATCGCGCTAGCGACCTTCTCGGTGACATCCGACCAGATGGCAATCACCTTGTTGTAGCGTTCGCCGTTGGTAATGATTCCTTCCTTGTACTGATTCTCGACTTCCACCGCGTCGTTCTGAGCATGCTGAACCAGACCGGCCTTTGCAGGTGGTGTAACCAGATCATCAATGCCGATCGAAATGCCTGCCTTGGTCGCGTACAGAAACCCAAGTTCCTTGACGCGGTCCAGCATCTTGACGGTCTCCTGATGGCCCAGCCGCAGATGACAGTAGTTGACCAGCGACTGCAAGCCCTTCTTCTTCAATGAGCCGTTCACATACGGCATGCCTTTTGGCATATGCTCGTTGAAGATCACTCGGCCGACGGTCGTATCGATCACGCGATTGCTCAACGTTCGCGAAGTCGCGCGTATCACGTCCTGGTCGTCGCGCTCGTGCTCGAGATCCAGAATGTCGCCCGAGAACATGAGTTTTATCGGCGTCTGGGTGTGGACGTCGCCGCTGTCCAACGCCAGAAGCACCTCGTCCATAGCCGCGAACTTCCGACCAGAGAATTTGTCATCCTTCTTGTCCTTGGTCAGGTAGTAGCACCCAAGAACGATGTCCTGCGTCGGAACCGCGATCGGCTGGCCGTTCGCAGGCGAGAGAATGTTGTTTGAAGCGAGCATCAGCACGCTCGCTTCAACCTGAGCCTCCGGCGAAAGCGGGATGTGGACCGCCATCTGATCGCCGTCAAAGTCCGCATTGAATGCGGTGCAGACCAGCGGGTGAATCTTAATCGCTTTGCCCTCGACAAGTACTGGCTCAAACGCCTGAATTCCAAGCCGGTGAAGTGTAGGCGCCCGGTTGAGAAGGACCGGGTGCTCGCGGATCACCTCTTCGAGAATGTCCCACACCACGGGCTCTTGCCGCTCAACCATCTCTTTGGCCTGCTTGATTGTCGCGGCGTATTGCTTCTTCTCGAGCAGGTTGTAGATGAACGGCTTGAACAACTCTAACGCCATCTTCTTGGGCAAACCGCATTGATGGAGCTTGAGCTCGGGACCGACCACGATAACTGAGCGACCCGAATAGTCCACGCGTTTGCCGAGCAGATTCTGCCGGAAGCGCCCCTGTTTGCCCTTCAGAGTGTCGGACAACGACTTGAGCGGGCGATTGTTTGCGCCGCGAAGTACGCGCCCGCGGCGGCCGTTGTCAAACAGCGCGTCAACGGCTTCTTGAAGCATCCGCTTTTCGTTGCGCACAATTACTTCCGGCGCCTTGAGCTCGATCAGTTTAGACAGCCGGTTATTCCGGTTGATCACCCGGCGATAAAGGTCGTTCAAGTCGCTGGTAGCAAATCGCCCGCCATCAAGCGGCACAAGCGGCCGAAGCTCCGGCGGTATGACCGGCACTACATCCAGAATCATCCACTGGGGCTGATTGCCCGAGCGGCGGAACGCGTCGACGACCTTGAGCCGCTTCGAGAACTTGAGCTTCTTTTGCTGAGAGGTCTCCTCTTTCATTCGAGTTCGCATTTCTTGCGAAAGCTCGTCGACATCGACCTTCTTTAGAAGCTCCTTGATCGCTTCGGCTCCCATCTTCGCGGTGAAGCGTCCGGGGAACTCCTGCACAAGCTGGCGATAGCGATCATCGGCGATCAACTCTTTCTCTTTAAGCTCGGGCACGTCTCCGGCATCGATAACGATGTAGGACTCGAAGTAAAGCACCTTCTCGAGCTCGCGCAGCGGTATATCGAGCAGATGGCCGATGCGCGAAGGAAGCCCCTTGAAAAACCAAACATGCGAGCAGGGACTGGCGAGCTTGATGTGGCCGAGCCGCTCACGCCGCACCTTGGATTGCGTTACCTCGACGCCGCACTTATCGCACACGACGCCTCGATGCTTCATCCTCTTGTACTTTCCGCAAAGGCATTCCCAATCCGTAACCGGTCCGAATATCTTGGCGCAGAACAGCCCATCGCGTTCCGGTTTGAACGTTCGATAGTTGATTGTTTCCGGCTTGGTCACTTCCCCGTGGGACCAGCCGAGGATTTTTTCCGGTGAAGCCAGACTTATTCTGATTGCCTCAAAGTCAGGTGCCAGGTTCGTCTTCTCTTGATGTGTTCTAAACATTTCGCTGTACCTTCCTCTGTAAGCGGTTCGAGGTTTCTGGTTCAGGGTTTCGGGTTATGAGTTCAATCCTGACCTCGCAACCCGGAACGGCGAACCCGGAACTCCAAACCGGTTCCTTACTCAGTAACCGCCACCTCTTCGCTCCGGCGCATCAACTCAACGTCGAGACAAAGCGACTGAAGCTCGCGGATCAAAACGTTGAACGACTCGGGCACTCCGGGATCGAAGTCGGCCTCGCCCTTCACGATCGCCTCGTAGATCTTCGACCGGCCCGCCACGTCGTCGGATTTCGCCGTCAACAGCTCTTGAAGTATGTGCGCAGCTCCATAGGCTTCCAGCGCCCAGACTTCCATCTCGCCGAATCGCTGGCCGCCGAATTGAGCCTTGCCGCCCAACGGCTGCTGCGTGATCAGCGAGTACGGTCCAATGCTGCGGGCGTGAATCTTATCGTCGACCAGGTGAGACAGCTTCATTATGTAGATGTAGCCGACGGTCACCTTCTGCTCGAAGGCGTCCCCGGTGACTCCATCATAAAGAACCGTCTTCCCCGAACCGGGCAGGCCCGCCAGGTCGAGCAACTTCTTGATGTCCGACTCGCGCACGCCGTCAAACACCGGAGAGGCGAACGGTATCCCGTCGACCAGCGAACGCGCGTGTTCGACAAGCTCGGCGTCGCTCATTTCGTTGAAACGCTCCTGCAACTCGGGCGCCGAGAACACGTCGCGGTAGATCTTTCGAAGCTCGGCCGCCCGCGTGCTGTCAGCAACTATTTCCCCGATCTTCTGTCCGATCCATTTCGACGCCCACCCCAGGTGAGTTTCCAGAATCTGACCGACGTTCATTCGCGACGGTACCCCCAGCGGATTCAGGACGATTTCGACCGGCGTTCCGTCCGGCAAGTACGGCATTTCTTCTTCAGGAAGAATGCGAGCGATAACTCCCTTGTTACCGTGACGGCCCGCCATCTTGTCGCCCACCGAAAGCTTGCGCTTCATCGCGATGAACGCCTTGACCATCTTGATCACACCGGGCGGAAGCTCGTCGCCTTTCTTCAACTTCTCGATGTTTTCGTGATGAAGCTGTTCCTGAACTTTGATCTGCCGTTCAGTTCGCTTCTCGATGTCGGCGATCTCGGCAGCAACGTCGAGCTTGGTGCTCGCGATCTCGATCTTGCGAAGCGCGCCCATCTCGAGTTCGCGTAAGTCCTCGAGGGTGAGCTTGGTACCCTTAGCCAGGAGCTTTTTGTTCTTGTACGAAAGATCCTCAGCGAGCTTGTGCCCCTCGAGCAACTCGTAGATTCGCTTGTTTCGTTCGTCTTCGAGGATGCGCCGCTCGTCGTTCAGGTTCTTAAGAAGCTTCTCTTCCTCGGCGCGTTCGATAGCAAGTGAGCGTTCGTCCTTTTCGGCGCCCTTTCTAGTGAAGACCTTTACATCGACTACCGTCCCGTCGATGCCGGGCGGGCACGTAAGGCTAGCGTCTCGAACGTCGCCGGCCTTCTCTCCGAAGATAGCTCGCAGCAGCTTCTCTTCGGCGGTGAGCTGGGTTTCGCCTTTGGGCGTAACCTTGCCGACCAGGATCGAGCCGGGCTTGACGCTTGCGCCGATTCGAATGATTCCAGAATCGTCGAGATCGCGAAGCGCGGACTCGCTGACGTTCGGAATGTCGCGAGTGATCTCTTCGGGACCGAGCTTGGTGTCGCGCGCCTCGACTTCAAGCTCTTCGATGTGAATCGATGTGAACGAGTCCTCCTTCACCAGCTTCTCAGACACCAGGATGGCGTCTTCGAAGTTGTATCCTCGCCAGGGCATGAAAGCGACCAGCACATTGCGGCCAAGCGCCAGTTCGCCGAGTTGAGTGCAAGGACCGTCTGCGATCACGTCACCTTTCTTCACCGCTCTGCCCTCGCGCACGATCGGCTTCTGGTTGATACAGGTGTTCTGGTTAGAGCGCTTGAACTTGGTGAGCTGATAGATATCGGCATTGATCTCGCGCGAGGTCGTGCCTCCCGCGATGCCGTGCTCGGCGCGAATAATGATGCGTTCGGAGTCGACGGAATCGACCACGCCATCGCGCCGCGCAATGACAACCGCGCCTGAGTCCTGTGCGGTGACTCGTTCCATACCAGTGCCTACGATCGGCGCTTCAGCGCGCAGCAAGGGCACCGATTGACGCTGCATGTTCGAGCCCATTAAGGCGCGGTTTGCGTCGTCGTTTTCGAGGAACGGAATCAACGAAGCTGCCACCGATACCAACTGCTTCGGACTCACGTCGAGGAACTCGAGCTCGCTCGGCTCGGCAGACTTAAACTCGCCGGCCTTTCGAGCCGTGGTGCGCTCCTGGACTATCTTGCCGTGTTTGTCAATTTCGACCGACGCCTGACCGATCGTGTATCGGTCTTCTTCCCACGCTGAAAGATAGAACGGATAAGCTTCGTAATCGGCGGGTTGCCCGCGTTCGAGCTTCTTGTTGGCCCGATCAACTACCTCCTTCGGCAGATGATCTCCAACGTTGAATTCGGTGTCGCCGGCGGATGTGATCCGCACGTAATCGATAACACGGCCGCTCTCGACCTTGCGATACGGCGATTCAATGAAACCGAACTCGTTGATCCTCGCAAAACAGGATAGCGACGAGATCAACCCGATGTTGGGACCTTCAGGGGTCTCGATCGGACAGATGCGCCCATAGTGAGTCGGGTGAACGTCGCGCACTTCGAACCCTGCGCGCTCGCGCGACAAGCCTCCGGGCCCGAGCGCTGATAGGCGGCGTTTGTGCGTGATCTCGGAAAGCGGATTCGTCTGATCCATAAACTGCGAAAGCTGCGATGACCCGAAGAACTCGCGCACCGCTGCGGTGACCGGCTTCGCGTTGATCAGGTCGCGCGGCATGGCGGTCTGCATCTCCTGATGGATCGACATCTTCTCCTTGATGGCGCGTTCCATCCGGACCAGGCCAATGCGGAACTGGTTTTCGAGAAGCTCGCCGACCGCTCGCACGCGGCGGTTACCCAGGTGATCGATGTCGTCCTGTTCTCCAATGCCTTTGCGCATCTTCAGCAGGTACCCGATGACATCGACAAAGTCCTGGCTCGACAACGTCTGCTGGTCCATCCGGTCGCGCTCGGGCTTGCCGAGCTTGATGTTGAACTTCAGACGCCCGACGCGGGAGAAGTCGAACTTGCGCGCGTCGAAGAACATTCCGCGGAAAAGGTTCCATGCGGTCAGAATGGTCGGTGGATCCCCAGGCCGCATCTTTCGATAGATTTCAAGGCTCGCGTCGCGCGGAGTCTTCACCGCGTCCTTCTTCAATGTCTGGCTGATAACCGTGCCGCAGTCGTCGCGTTCGGGAAAGAATATATCAACCTCAGAAACTCCCGATTCGATGATCTGCTGCCATTCGCGAGGAGTCAGCTCCGTGTTTGCCTCGGCGATTACTTCACCGGTTTCGTTGTTAACCACGTCGTCGGTCAGAAATGCGCCTTCGATGTCGTTTGGGTCGATTACAACGCTCTTGATCTTTGCCTTGCGAAGCGAATCAATGTCGCGACGCGATAGCTTCTTGGCGCTCGGGCCGCCCTTAACGATGACTTCGCCCGAGCGATCTTCTGCGGTCTCAGCAAGATGCAGCCCGATCAGACCCTCAGCCGGTTCGAAGTGTAGTTTCCCATTCTTGATCGTCCCTCTATGCGACGTATAGAACATCCGCAGCACTTCGGCATCCGTAAAGCTCGACCGCTTTATCTCATCTTCCAGGTGGGAATCGGTTCCGACGCGCTCGATGTCAATCTTGTCCATCAGTCCGAGCGCGCGCAGAAACACGGTGCCAAGGAACTTGCGCTTGCGATCTATTCGAACGTACAACAGGTTCTTCGCGTCGTACTCGAACTCGACCCACGAACCGCGATAAGGGATAACTTTAGCGAGGAAGTAGGTGTTGTTGTTTGCGCGCTCAAAGAAAATCCCGGGCGAGCGATGAAGCTGGCTCACGATTACTCGCTCGGTTCCGTTGATGATAAAGGTCCCGTTGTCGGTCATCAGTGGAATTTCGCCAAAGAAGACCTCCTCTTCCTTTATGTCGCGAATCGACTTCTGGCCGGTGTCCTCGTCTGTGTCCCAGACGGTCAGTCGGATTTTGACCTTCAGCGGCACCGCGTAGGTCATCGACTTTTCCTGACATTCTTTTTCGGAATGCTTGTGCTGAAGCGTCACCGGTTCGCCGCAGTTATCGCAAAGCACCGGAGAGACCGTATTCGTGGTTCCGCACTGTGCACACACGACATCTTCCGCGGCGTAGGGATTGACGCGAAGGATCGCTCCGCACGAGCGGCAATTCGTTCGAAGGTGATAGAGACCCTCGAGCTGGCCGCACTTACACTGCCAGTTTCCGATCGAGTATTCGACGAACTCCAGCTGCGAGGTCTCGCGGAAATCGGTTATCGGAAACACCGAACGGAACACAGCTTGAAGCCCGGTGTTCTCGCGCTCCGCCGGAAGCATATCCATCTGTAGAAATCGATTGTACGATTGACGCTGAACCTCAATCAGGTTCGGAATCCTTATGGCTGTCTTGATCCGGGAGAAATCGTATCGTTCACGACCTACGCCGATTCCAGTGTTCGCTTGTGCTGACATTTATGTCTCCTCGAGAAGTAGGAAAGAGACTCGCGGCCGGTTACACAGTTCGGACTCTGACGGAGAACCGCCCTACAAACACGACTTAAGTCATGCGAGGCTATGTCACGAAGCCCAAACAAGGAAGACCCGCTGCAGTCTTATTAGTCCCTGCACACAAAAATGCGAAGCACGGCTGGAGACACCTACTCCAGCCGCGATCTTCGCGTGTTGTTGAGCGCCAAATAAACTTTATTGTCGTCGCCGCCCCTATACAGTTGCTGAAACGAAATACTACACGGAGTTCGCCCTCTGCGTCAAGCAGTGCATCCCTACCACTGGAGACCACCGTTCCCTCTATCCAGGAGCCCAGGGAACAAATGGCTAGTGGCGAAGCACCAACGATAAATCGTTATTTGAGCTCGACGGTAGCGCCAGCGTCGATCAGCTTTTTCTTCAGCGCCTCCGCTTCATCCTTCGGAGCGGCTTCCTTGACCGCCTTGGGCGCAGCCTCAACCAGATCCTTCGCTTCCTTCAATCCCAGCCCAGTTATCTCGCGAACGACTTTGATGATTTGAATCTTCTTACCTGGATCTGCCATCCCGGCGAGAATAACATCGAACTCATCCTTTTCTTCTACGGCAGGGGCCGCGGCAGCGCCAGCCGCCGGAGCTGCGGCAACGGCCGCAGCCGCCGCCGAAACGCCGAATGTCTGTTCCATCATCTTGACCAGCTCCGACGCCTCCAACAGCGAGAGGTCCTTGATCTGATCGACTATAACTTGAAGCTTCTCTGACATGACTTTCCCGTCCTCCTCAAACCTGTCCTTAGAGAATAAGCCCTAACTCATCCTCAAAATTTCGCCTCCCGGATCAGTGCATCCCGACCAGGCAAGCCATTCGAGCCGCTTCACTGACATTGCAAAGCGGCGATTGATCATTGCAAATCAGGCGCGAGCCTCCACAAGCCCAGCCCGATTTCGGATCGCGAATTTCGGATTCGCTTGACTCCTCATTTCGCGATCCATAACTCCCTATCCTTGCGCTTCTTTCTGAGCTCGGATCTGATCGACGACGACCGCCAGGTTGCGCGCAACTGCGCCGGTAACCACTGCCAGACGCTGCGCCCCGCTGTTGACCACGAACATGACCTTCGAAATAAGCTCTTCCTTCGTGGGTAAGTTCGAAATCGCCTCTACATCCTTGCCCTGGATGGCGCGCCCTTCCACCAACCCCGCCTTGAAGGAAAACACCGCGCTGTCTTTGCCCCACTTCGACAAGACCTTGGCAAGCGTCACCGGGTCGTTTTTCGAAAGCGCCACCGCGGTGGCGCCGGTGAAGTTGCTGTCGACTTGCTCCATAGGCGTGCCCTTGGCAGCCCGAATCGCAAGTGTATTCTTCACTACGCGATACGACAGATTAGCCTGACGCAACTCTCGCCTCAATCGCTCGTCGTCGCCGACCTTGAGGCCCTTGAATCCAACCAACACCGCGTTGGGCGACTCCTGAAACTCTTTGCGGAGAATCTCGATCTCCTGCTCTTTCTGTGTTCTTGTCTTCACGATTCACACCCCTGTCTAACCGCAGATTGAGATTTCGAATTCAGCCGAGCATTGCTCAATGTATTCCGCGATCTGTAATCCGTAGTCCGTAATCAAAACTCTGCCGTGTTAAGCTTGATGCCTGGACCCATCGTCGATGAGAGCGTGGCGTTCTTAACGTACTTGCCTTTTGAAGCGGAAGGTTTCGCGCGCATTACCGCATCGATCAGAGACTTCGCGTTCTCCGCCAGCAGCTGTTTATCGAAGCTCACCTTGCCGACCGGTGCGTGTATAACGCCCGTCTTGTCGACCCGGAACTCGATCTTGCCCGCCTTGGTCTCGCGCACCGCGCGGCCGACGTCCGCAGTCACCGTTCCGGTTTTCGGGTTGGGCATCAGTCCGCGGGGCCCGAGGATCTTTCCGAGCTGCCCGACCGATCTCATCATGTCAGGTGTCGCTACCAGAGCGTCGAAGTCCACCCAGCCGCCCTTGATGCGGGCGACAATGTCGTCGCCTCCAACTTCGTCGGCTCCAGCCTCTCGTGCCTCCTGAAGTTTCTCGGCTGAGCAAATTACTACCACGCGCTTCGACTTGCCCAATCCGTGGGGCAACACGACCGTGCCGCGAACCATCTGGTCGGCCTTTCGCGGATCCACTCCAAGTGTCAATCCCAGTTCCACAGTCTCGTCGAACTTTGCGTAAGCAACCTTCTTCGCGAGATCAACGGCTTCCTCTACCGAATACAGGCGGTCGCGTTCGACCTGTCCCGCAGCGGCTTCATATTTCTTTCCTGCCATCTTTATTCTCCCAGGTGATTAACGTGGCGAACCCGAAGCTCAACCACTCCCTTTTGCCGGCGCCGCCTGATCACTCTCTTCGAGCGATCGACCGCCAGGATGACTGCCCATCCGCGACGACATTCCCCTTCCAGGTCAACCGCAGATGCGATGCCTGGACAGATCGGTGCAAGACGCGCGGATAATCAAAAACAAGCTAGTCCTTAACCTCGAGCCCCATGTTGCGCGCCGTCCCTTCGATCGTACGCATCGCCGACTCGACCGAGGTCGTGTTCAAGTCAGGCATCTTGGTTCGAGCAATCTCTTCGATCTGTTTTCTAGTGACCTGGCCGATCTTGTCCCGATTCGGCCGGGCCGAGCCTTTTTCGATCCCTGCAGCCTTCTTTAATAGATCAGCAGCCGGCGGCGTCTTGGTGATGAACGTGAAGGAGCGATCGGCGTAGACCGTTATCACAACCGGAATGTTCATATCCCCGATGTTGGCAGTCTTAGCGTTGAACGCCTTGCAGAACTCCATGATGTTGACGCCGTGCTGACCAAGGGCGGGACCAATTGGAGGTGCGGGGTTAGCCTTACCCGCTGGAACCTGTAGCTTTATATAAGCAGTTATCTTCTTTGCCATATTTTGGGTCGCTTACGAGCCATGTCGCCAGCGCGACTCTGACTCTCCCCTTTCTATCAGTCTCGAGGTTCGGGGTTTGGACTCACGCGTCCGAACCGCTGAACCAATCATTCTTCCTCGGAGAAGGTTAGCTTCTCCACATCCAAAAAATTCAGCTCAACGGGCGTCGATCGCCCGAATATCGTCACCATTACCTTAAGCACGCCTTTGTCGGGATTTATCTCTTCGACCTGCCCGGTAAAGCCATTAAACGGCCCGGACAGTATTCGGACGTGCTCGCTATGAGCGAAGGTGTGTTTCGGCTTGGGCTTCTCCGCTGCCTCGGTAACATGATGGACGATCTGGTCAACTTCATCAGGCGTGAGCGGAGTCGGCTTCTGGCCGCCGACGAATCCGGTCACCTTCGGTGTTGACTTGATCATGTGCCAGACCTTCTCGCTCACCTCGTTCTTCTCGTCGTTCTCGATCTCGACAAGCACATAGCCCGGAAAGAACATGCGCGAAGTCTCAACCCGCTTCGATCCACGCATTTCGACGACAGTCTCGGTAGGCACCAGCACCTCGAGTATCTCGGAGGCCATGTCGTACGCCTGAATGCGCGAGAGCAGCGACTCCCTCACCTTCTTTTCGTAACCCGAGTATGTATGAATGATGTACCAGTTCCTTGCCATCAGTTTACCTTATGGCCTTCTCGAGTGCTTCAAATCCAAGCGTTACCAGTCTGTCCACGCCCCACAAGTAGAAACCGAAGAAGAGTACCGCTATCAGAACGACGACCGTAGTGCTCCACACTTCGTTGCGCGTCGGCCAGGTGACCTTCTTCATCTCCTGCTTGACGTCGTGATAGAACTCGGCGATTCGTCCAAGGGAGAAGCCCTTCAAACGAACCGATCGCCCGCCCTCATCACCGCCATCGGCGGCCTTGCGCTGCGGCTCGTCCGGGAGCGATTTCTCGTCCTCTTCGGTAAACTCTGTGACTCGACTCATTGCTCAACCTCTTCCGCTCGGCCCGCACAGCCCCTTGCGGCGTGGCAGGGGTACCAGGATTCGAACCCGGCCTTACGGTTTTGGAGACCGCCGTGCTAGCCGCTAACACTATACCCCTGCAACAATTGCAGATTGCAAAATGTGGATTGCGGATTCGCAAAGCGAGCGACCATTTCTAATCCACAATCCGCAATTCGAATTCCGCAATTACTTTGTCTCCTTGTGCGGCCTGTGAACCCTGCACCTGCTGCAGAATTTCTTGAACTCAAGCCGATCCGGAGTCTTTTTCTTGTTCTTCGTCGACACGTAGTTGCGATTCTTACACTCTGTACACTGAAGAACGATGTTGTCTCTTGGCATAACTCCTCGTCTTGACCCGCGCCGATCAACCAGCGCACCTTAAAGCAGTGACTGAGCTACTCGATAACTTCTGAGATGGTTCCTGCTCCTACCGTTCGCCCGCCTTCCCGGATCGCGAACCTCAATCCCTTCTCCATCGCGATCGGCGTGATCAACTCTACTTCCA
>DATMCM010000050.1:0-9084 GCA_035558335.1 Blastocatellia bacterium
GATCAAACGGGTAGGCTTACGTTTGAGCTCTTCCAGGCGTTTCGAGAATGGGGTGTTTCGCTTGAGAACGTATCTGGAGTCCGGGCGCCCGAAAACGCTAGCGAGATCGGGCTTGCATTCGACCTCCTGAACGGAAAGGCGAGTTTCAAAGCTGGGCTTGGGGCGGCGACGTTGCTTGTGACGAACGTCGGGTGGAATGACGAGAATCAAGTTACCGATATAGCCCGCGCTGGCATAGACACCCTTCAGAAAGCAGCGGGAGTGCATATCGAAAAGCAGTTCCTGACCTTGGCAATTCATGTAAGCTCGCATGCCCGTTCTCTCCTAGATCTAACGGCACCATTCATTAAGTTGGATGCGTTTCCAAGAGCAATAGAGAGTGCGCGTGCATATGGGTTTGGCGTCTATAGAGATGATGGATATTGGATCGTGGACAGATCAGCGTTGTACACGAACGCATTATTTGTTCGAATCAACCGCGAGTTCGAACCGGACGTTTCGTTTGAACAACTCGCAGAAGCTCTAAGAAGCGAGGAGCTAGGAGTCCTAGATCTCCTAGGGTTGAGGATTAACTAGCATGCTGAATCAGCAGGAGAATTACAACAAGAGTGAAACGCAGCCCCGCATCCCTCATATTGACTACCGACGTCGCGCGATAAGCGGTGGAGGATTATTGGGAAATGGTGAGTTGCAGTCTGTTTCATCTGGAAAGAGCGCGCGGGCCACGATTGACAGGATCCGGGCGTCGAACGAGGCTCCCCTCACTCGCGTGGTAAAAGAAGACGCCACCCCTATGTCCAAACTTGAAATTCTAAAGAGAGAGCGATTTCGTCCGGAAGGGAAAGCAGAACGAATTGCCAGATCGCTTGCGGCTTTAAATCAGCCAGAGCCTATAGAGTTATCCCTCGAGGAGTGGCAGCTAGTCACAGAGGATCCTGACCTTCTGGATCTCTAGCTTGATGATGGCCCGAGCCCTGAACGACCTACCTAACGGCATCGATGTTTTTATCGATGCAAACGTATTTGTGTACGGACTGAACGGGAAGTCCGCTCAGTGTAAGAATCTTCTAGAGAGATGCTCTCGAGAAGAGGTCAAGGGCATTTCGATGTTCGAGATTGTTAGCGAGGCAACGCATAAGTTCATGCTTGCTGAGGCCTTTTCGAAAGGCCTCATCACGAAAGACTCGGCGAGCCATTTAGGGAAACACTTCGCGAGTATCAAGGCGCTGCACGCGTACTGGCAAGACACCGAGAGAATTCTCAGCCTTAACTTGCTTCTGCTGGGGACCGATGAAGCGATTCTCCGAGCTGCCCACATTGAGAGACAAATCGCATGTCTCCTAACGAATGACTCGTTGATCGTCGCTTGTATGAGAAGTCTGGGAGTATCTCGCCTCGCTACTAGGGACGGGGACTTCTTGCGTGTTCACGGGATAGAGGTCTTCCAGCCCGATGATATCTAGGGAAGGCACGCATCTCCTTAATGCTGATACGCTTCAGCCTTTACCTCTAGCAAATCAACCCTCAGGATAAATCTGAGGGCTTGAGGCTTCGCGCTTCGTCCTGCTAGCCGTGAGTAGCGCGAATGGGCGTCGCCGTTGAGGTCTCGGCCTACTCAGATTGAGATGTTCTAGCTCTTAACTCTGCGACCCCGGTTCGTTTACTAATCGCCGACTTCAGCATTGCTAGCGCTGTGAATACAACCACAACCACGACGAGCCATCTAACCGCCGAAAGCGGCAACGACACCACAAGATAGGCGGCTATCAGAACCGCAGGTATGCCGCCCAGTGCAAGTCCTAATGCCGCACGCAGATCGTAACTGCCTTTTCGAATAAAACGCGCGCTCGCCACCGGCATCAGAAACGCGCACGATCCCATCATTATCGGAAACGCTGTCGTGGGAGACATGCCAAGCACGCTTATCAAAATCAAACACGGCGCATAGAGGCCTATCCCTAACGACATCAGCGCGCCGAAGGTAAAGTTTCCAATCAGACCAATCGCAAGCGCCGACCCTTCCAGACCGAGGGCAACGCCTCCGCCCGGGAGCAGGTCCAGTTGCTTTAACAACATCAGCGTCGCTGCTACCAATAGCGCGGTCCCCATCCCGATCTGTATCTTGCGCCGTTCCCAGCCGGCGACAACGCCCGCGCCAAGCCACGACCCCATGACCGCTGCGGCAATCATCAGCACCAGCGTCTTCATATCGACCTCGATGATCGAGATGTAGATCAAAGCCTGCACAAAGGTCGGTAACGTATGACCGACGTTGAGCGTGCCGGGGATGTGCTCGTCTCGAACGACCTTCCGCAGCCTGAAGCACGAAGTGGTGGTGGCGAATGAACCGATACCAAGCGTATCGAAGAAATTCGTCACGAATCCGATGGCTGACTGTTCCGGAGTAGGCGCAATCGGTTCCCCTTGACGATTGCGCCGGGCGGCTGACCACCAGATGAACAAGTAGACGAGAAGAAAGGCGCCGAGCGCGAGAAACAGGAGAGCCTTTACCGTGAGCATGGCGCGGATGCTACCGTAGTTGAGTGGAAAGAACAAAGGGGCTCGAGAAACCTTGTAGGGGCGTCCCTCCGTGGGCGCCCCTCTTTGCAATTTCATTTCGGCAACCAAAGAGGGGCGCCCGCTGAGGGACGCCCCTACAGGCGCCTTAGAGAACGCCCTGTAACCTTCCCGGTCCCTCAAACGTGTTGTTTGTAGAATCGCGCGATGCGTGATCCTAGGAAGGGAGTTATACGATGCAATCAAACGAACACACCGAAGTAGTCGTAGTCGGCGGCGGAGTCTCAGGACTGGCTGCCGCAACTTACCTGGCGAGGAAAAGCAAACCCGTTCGCTTGTTGGAACAGTCACAGGCCCTGGGCGGACGGGCGCGAACCAAACAGCAAGACGGGTTTTTGCTGAACATCGGGCCCCATGCGCTCTATCGCGGCGGGCGCGGAATCGAAGTGCTGCGCGAGCTGGGCATCGAGCCAAGCGGCAAAGTGCCGGCGGTCTCCGGCGCGTTTGTGGTCAAAGATGGAGTCAAACACACATTCCCGGTTGGACTGGCGTCGCTTCTGACGACGAGCCTGTTTGGTCTTGCGGCAAAGCTCGAAACCGCGCGCTTCTTGGCTTCGCTCCCCAAGCTCAACGGCAAAACGGTAATGAACGTCAGCTTGCTGGAGTGGCTGGAAGCGAACATCTCATATCGCGAGGTTCAAGACTTTCTGCTGACCGCGTTCCGGATCGCGACCTACACAAACGCGCCCGAGTTGATGAGCGCCGGGACCGCGATCGAACAACTAAAGCTGGCTTTTCAGAGCAACGTCTTGTATCTCGACGGCGGGTGGCAAACGCTGGTTGACGGACTTGCGAAAGCAGCAGAGCAAGCCGGCGTCGCCATCGAGACCGGCGTCAAGGTTGAGGCAGTGGAACGCGATGCCAGCGGCGCTGTCACCGGTGTGCGCACCGAGGACGGACGTGTTCTGAGAGCAACGAACGTCGTCATCGCATCAAGCCCCGCAATTGCAGCTCGACTGGTAGAGCGCGGCGAGGATTCGTCGCTTCAGAAGTGGGCGGACGAGTCGATACCGGTGAGGGCAGCTTGCCTTGATGTAGCGTTGAGGTCATCGCCGGTGCCGCGAGCAAGCGCTGCGTTCAGCGTCGACCGCCCGCTCTATCTTTCGGTCCACTCGGCCTCGGCGAAGCTCGCGCCCGATGGCGGGGCGTTGATTCACCTCGCAATGTACCTTCCGCCTGACTACAATGACTCGCCCGAGGCGGCCGAGGTTGAGCTTGAAGGCTTGCTGGATCTGGTTCAGCCGCGCTGGCATGATGCGCTGGTTTATCGTCGCTTCCTGCCTGATATGATCGTCATGAACGCGATGACTCGAGCGCAAGCGGGCGGCGTGGAAGGCCGGCCCTCGCCAGCGGTAGAAGATGTACCCGGTTTGTACGTCGTCGGCGATTGGGTCGGCAAGGAGGGCTTGCTGGTCGATGCGAGTCTTTCAAGCGCGCGCCAAGCGTCGGAGTTGATCGTCTCACGAAGGAACGTGAGGACGGCAGCAGTCGTTTAGTTCTCTTGCTTGAAGAGACTCGCAGGTTAGAGCCTGTCGGATTTTGGTAGTCTCAGCGTAGCCTCCGCGGCTTTGCGCCTCTGCGGTTAGCGAGAGCCGCAACCTTGACTAACCGCGGAGACGGAGAGCCGCCGAGGCCACGCAGAGTCAAGAAGAATGTCGATCGCCGGGCTCAGAAATGGAGATCAAATGTCGATAACAAACACCGAATCTGGAACAAACATTTTCGAGATCGCCGACGGGATCTATCGAATCAACACTCCGCTTTCCGTGGTCCCCGGTGGATTCTCGTTCAATCAGTATCTGATAGTCGATGATGAGCCGTTGTTGTTTCACACCGGGCTTCGGCGCATGTTTCCGCTGGTTCGAGAAGCCGTTGCGACGGTAATACCAGTCGAGCGACTCAGGTACGTGGGTCTTTCGCATTACGAGGCCGACGAGTGCGGCTCGTTGAACGATTGGCTCGCCGCGGCTCCGCAAGCCGTTGCAGTCTGCAGCCGAGTCGCCGCGATGACTTCGATCGGCGACATCGCGGACAGGCCCCCGCGCGCGCTAGCCGAGGGCGAGACGATTTTGCTCGGCAAGCGGCGGGTTCGCTGGTTTGATACTCCGCATCTAGCGCACGCCTGGGAGTGCGGATTCATGATGGAGCAGCACACCCGCACTCTGTTGTGCGGCGACCTGTTCACTCAGCCGGCGACAAGACGCCGGCGCTTACCGAGTCGGATATTCTCGGGCCAAGCGAACAGATGCGCAAGGGTCTGGACTATTTCGCGCACGCGCCAAACACAAGAGAGATGCTCGAACGACTCGCGAGCGAGGAACCTGCGACGCTTGCGTGCATGCACGGCAGCGCATGGCGCGGCGACGGAGCCGCGTTGTTACGAGAGCTGGCCGACAACCTGGAATAAATAAGTATGGCTGTTCCTGCTGAAGCGTTTGAAACAGACCGGCGGTTGTTGTGGGGCGTGTGTTATCGCATGACCGGCAACGCCGCCGACGCGGACGATCTTGTGCAGGAGACGTTCGTTCGCGCGCTTACCCACGCGCCTAAGCGAAGCGAACAACCGGTTCGCCCCTGGCTCATCCGCGTTGCAATGAACCTCAGCCTCGATCTGCTGCGCAAGCGTCGCCGCCGGGTCTATGTCGGCGAATGGCTGCCGTCTCCGGTTCCCACCGGCAGCGAAGAGAATCCCGCGTCTTTTGATCCACGCGCCGCAATCGAAGAGTCTCCGGCTACTCGTTACGAGATGCTGGAGAGCGTATCCTTCGCATTCCTGCTTGCGCTGGAAGCGCTGACTCCGCTTCAGCGAGCGGTGCTGTTGTTGCGCGACGTGTTTGATTATTCGACTGAGGAAACGGGCGAAGCGCTGGACATCGGCGAGGCAAATGTCAAAGTAACGCTTCATCGCGCGCGGCGGCGCATGCAGGAGTACGACAAGAAGAGGGAAGCATTGACTCCCGCTCGTCGCGAAGCAACGCGGCACGCGCTCGAGCAGTTTCTGCTTTGCATCAACAACGGCGACGTTCGCGGACTCGAACAACTGCTGACCGAGGACATAGTCACCATCTCGGACGGCGGCGGGAAGGTGAACGCCGCGCTGAATCCGATCAAGGGCCGTGCAAACTTGTTGCGGCTGATAGCCGGCTTGACAGCCAAGCTGCGATCGGCTCCCCGAACCTCGATCCACGATTTCAACGGCCTTCCCGGGATTTTGTTCGAGGACGTTGAGTCGGTGGGAACCGCTGCGACCCGTTACACTGTACATATCGAAGTGGATCTCGACGGGAAGATCCGGAGGCTGGATGCAGTTCTCGCACCCGACAAGCTCTCCGCTGTTTGATAGCTTTCGCCGATTCGTGTAAACATTGGCGCCGCAATCCCGGAAAGGGGATCAATGCCAAATGCGCATCGGACGAATCAAGAGAGTTCTGCTCTGGACCGCCGGCGTCGTTGTCGCGCTGCTCGCTTTGCTTGTTTATACGTTCACGCCCGCGAAGCTCGACCTTGCGGCTTACCCCGAGCCGGTTTTCCAAGGCACGGTTCCGGAACCTTCGAGCTTGCCCCAGACTACGCTTTCTCTTATCGAATGCGGAAAGATGATGAGCAAGCAGGTGTTCGTCTTTCGCGGCGGAAAATTGTCCGAAGGCTACGACAGTGGAATGGCTGCGGTGCTGGTGCGCCACCCGAAAGGGATCTTCCTGTTCGACTCGGGGTTCGGCTCCAACGTCGACGAAGACGTCAAAACGATACCGGCTTTGATGAGACGACTGACGACTTATGACAAAGAGACCAGCGCAGCTGCTCAGTTGAAAGCTCACGGCTTTGATCCAGGCGAGATCAAAATGGCGATCATCTCGCATTCGCACTGGGATCACATCAGTGGGCTTGAAGACTTTCCGCAAGCTGAAGCCTGGTTCTCACAAGAGGAAGTCGACTACATTCCAACTCTGCCGTCGAGCGAATTGATTCAGCAAATGAAGGGCAAGCTAAAGCTCCACGGGTTCGAGTTCTCGGGTCCCGGCTACGAGAACTTTGACCGAAGCCTCGATCTGTTTGCCGACGGCAGCATAGTGCTCGTGCCGTTGCGCGGCCACACTCCAGGTTCGGTCGGGATGTTTGTGAATCTGCGCTCGGGCAAACGATTCTTTTTCATAGGCGATCTGACCTGGGCTCTTGAAGGAATAGAACTGCCTGCTGAACGCCCGTGGATGTCTCGCAGGCTGGTCGATCTGAATGAAGCGGAGGTTCGAGCGTCGATAGTCAAAGTTCACCACCTGATGACTCGCTATCCCGAACTTGTGATAGTTCCGGCACATGACCGACGCGTCCATAACTGGATCGCCAACTTCCCCGAGTACGAGCGTTGAACATAGCGGATGGGTTCAGGCCTCAGCGCGATGCCGCCACGCCGGCGACGGGGGTGAATCTCAATCGTTTTCAGGGGTGCGTCAACTAAGGGGAGCGAGTCTCGAAAGACTCCCTTTTTCATTTCACGGTCTCGCGCTCACCATCTTGTTCGGGCTTTCGTTCGTGGTTAGACTCCTTGCCGCATGCCGAGAAACGCTTTCAGACGATGGCTGCTTAGCGGTCAAGCCCGCAAGCGAAAAGGTTCGAAGGCGGGCTCGCGTCATCAACACCCCTGGTGGCAGGTGATGTGCTTGACCGGCGTGGACTATTTCTCGACGCTTGGTTATCAACCGGGAATAGCGTTCCTCGCCGCGGGCGCGCTCGCGCCGGTAGCTACTCTCGTGCTGGTCTTGCTCACACTGTTTGGGGCGCTGCCTGTATACAACCGAGTGGCGGCGGAGAGCCCGCATGGGGATGGCTCGATCGCAATGCTCGAGAATTTGCTCCCCGGCTGGCGAGCGAAGCTTTTCGTGCTTGTGCTGCTCGGATTCGTAGCAACCGACTTCATCATCACCATCACGCTATCAGCTGCCGACGCAACGGCTCATATCGTCGAAAACCCTTTCACGCCTCACTTTCTGCATAACCAAATAGCCGTCACGCTTTTTTTGATCGCGCTGCTGTGCGGAGTTTTCCTCAAGGGATTCAAAGAAGCGATAGGCGTGGCGATGGTGCTGGTAGGAACTTACCTGCTGTTGAATTCCGTCGTGCTATGCGCGGGTTTCTACGAGCTTGCAACGCATTCTTCTGCGGTTCCGTCATGGAAGGACGCTCTATTTCGCGCCCACGCAAGTCCGCTTGCGATGATCGGCGCGGCATTGATCCTGTTCCCCAAGCTCGCGCTCGGGCTTTCGGGATTTGAGACCGGCGTGATCGTGATGCCCCTTGTTGAAGGTGATGAAACCGACACCGAAGCTCATCCGGCCGCACGAATCAAAAACACCCGCAAGCTGCTTCGCACTGCAGCATTGACCATGAGCGTCATGCTTATTGCGAGCAGCCTGGTGACCACCATTCTTATCCCAGCTGCGGAGTTCGCTCACGGAGGAGAGGCGAACGGACGCGCGCTCGCTTACATAGCGCACAAGTATCTTGGCAGGGGCTTCGGCACGGTTTATGACGTAAGCACGATTCTCATTCTCTCGTTTGCGGGGGCCTCGGCAATGGCCGGGCTGCTGAACATCGTGCCCCGGTACCTGCCCAGGTATGGCATGGCGCCAAGATGGGCTGCCGCAGTCAGGCCGCTGGTGTTGGTCTACACCGGGATCGCGTTCGCGGTCACGTTGATCTTCAAGGCCGACGTAGAGGCGCAGGGCGGAGCTTATGCGACGGGCGTGTTGGTGCTGATAAGCTCCGGCGCGGTTGCGGTGACGCTGTCGGCTTTTCGCCGGCGCCGGCGCGGCTGGTTGTACTTGATGATAGCGCTCGTGTTCGCGTATACGACGGTGGTCAACATGATCGAACGCCCCGAAGGCATCAAGATCGCTTCGTTCTTTATCGCGGCGATCGTCGTCACCTCGTTTGTATCGAGAGCGCTGCGTACAACTGAGCTTCGCGTCGTGCGAGTTGAGCTTGATGAGACGGCGCGCGATTTCATCGATGAAGTAAACGGTAACGAGATTCGAATAGTTGCCAACAAGCGTCAGGAAGGCGACGTTCGCGAGTATCGATTGAAAGAACAGGAACAGCGTCTGGACAATCACATCCCAAAGGGCGAACCGATACTCTTTCTCGAAATCGATGTCGGCGATGCATCCGAGTTCAGCGACGTGCTTCGGGTGAGGGGCGTCAGAGTAAACGGCTACCGCGTGCTCAGGACGAGGAGCGCGGCGGTGCCGAATGCGATCGCAGCCTTTCTGCTCCATCTGCGCGACACGACCAGCAAGATCCCGCACGCCTACTTCGGCTGGAGCGAAGGCAACCCGATCAAGTACCTGCTCAAGTATTTGATCTTTGGCGAAGGCGAGACCGCTCCGATCACTCGCGAGGTTTTACGCCAGGCTGAGCCGGACCCCGAAATGAGACCAGCCATTCACGTCGGCGGATAGGCTCGCTTGGACGATCTCAGAACCGTCGTATAGAATCTCCGGTCCGCGCGGT
>DATMCM010000051.1:0-18377 GCA_035558335.1 Blastocatellia bacterium
CCTGGGCCATTGGCGAACCGGCCGACGGCTTCAAGACACTGATGAATCACGTCATCAACACTTCGCGGGTGCACAACGCCGCGAACGCCTGCGGCTTTCTGCACCGGGCCTTCCTGGAGGCGCGCAACTACGCGCGCCAACGCGATGCCTTCGGGGGAGCGATCGTTAACTACCCGCTGGTTCAGGAAACGCTGATTTCGTTGCTTGAACGTTGCTGGCGCTATCGACTGCTGACTTTCAACCTGGTCTCGATGATAGACGAGCACGGTCTCTGCCCGGCCGACGCCGGCCAATCGATGTGGCAGAGGCTCCTGATCAACCTGGCGAAGTACCGATCCGCTTCAATGCTGACGGACTCGGTTCACGAAGCAATCATGGTTCTTGGCGCAAACGGTATCGTCGAAGATTTCACGGTGCTGCCGAGGTTGCTGAGGGACGCAATGATCATCGAGACGTGGGAGGGAACTCACAACACGCTGTGTTTGCAGATCGCACGAGACGCGGCTAGATCCGATTTGATTGACCGCTGGCGAGCCGAGATCAACGCGATATTAAGCGAATGGCCTCGCAGCTTTCTATCGAGGACTCGTTCGCGCTTCGATCAAACTCTAAGACAGACCCTCGACGAGCTATCCCCCGACCGACTGGCCGATCGCGAATGGGCTGCGACGAACGCGCGGCGAATGGTAGACCGTCTCGGCAGTCTGTTGGAACTCGCATGGATGGCCAGGACTTCACTGCGCTCTGCAAACGACGATGCGACGGCGGCGCTGTTGACGGTCGCGTCTGCGCACTTCCTGCTGCCCAATCTCAATGTGTTCGATGAATCCGGCTTTTCTGCTACGGTCCGTCACTGGACGGCACTCATAGACGAAGCGCCCATTCCTGCAAGTCTTGCAGGTTTCTGAAGTTAACAACCCCTCGCCCCCTCCTGCCGAAGCCGCTCGAATCTTCTGAATTAATTGGGTGATAGTTTACGTCATGTTGATATGGCGGTCACTCAACAAGAGCGTCGCGCTCGGCCCCGCGATTCTCACAACCAGCCGTCCGTGGCCATCGTTACGTGGGATTAAGCCAGGAGCAGCACCATGCCGTCCCAGCCATCCGAGTCAACCTCGTCATCCGCGCGACTGAAGCGATTCAGCATACTGGGGTTGACGATGATCATCGTCGTAATACCCTTCTGTTTGTACTATCTCTTTTATGTCTCTTCGCAGGAGGATTACTTCTCCAACCGAAACTTCCGGGTGCTCGCGGCGATTGGCGAACACATAAATTCAAAGATCGACGGCCTCGCCACAAACCTGGTCTTCGTGGCAGAGAAGGCAACGCAAGATATCAGGAAGCGCAAAGCAGGAAAAAAAGACGACGTAGTTAGTGAAGTCAGAGACGCGGCAATGCTCGTGCGAGCTTTCAAGGGGGACCAGGTCACATACAAGCCGGTCCGGGGGCCTGCCGCGGGCACCGCGCGTTCCAACCAACGTGCAAGCAATCCCGGTTCGATCCCAAGCAAGGGCCTTCCCGGCGCAGCCCCAGGGGCACAGAGCCTCGCAAAAACAGACTCGGCGGCGGCGGTAACGCAACCCGTGACCATGAGTATCAGGGCAGATGAGGGCTCATATTGGCTCTATCTAGAATGCCTGGGACCTTCGAAAGAACTGTCCGGCACTTTATCGGTCATGAACGACATAAAGAAGCATTTCGAGCCGTTTGTCGCCCCCTATGTGATAGACGAGTTGAATGAAACAAAAGAGCGGTTGTTCGACGAAGTGCTGGTCGCCGAGCAAGAAACGGGGAGGGTGATTTTCCAGAGAGGAGCGGCGGGACTGAGTGTTGTTGCACTGGACAGCTTCTCAAATAACAAAGGAGGGAAACTGGAAGTCGACCTGGCTGACCAATCCAGCACTCTTGCAAACGTACAACTCGCCGGCACGGACTATAAACTCTTCCTCCAGCCAGTCAGGCTCACCCACACTGAAAGCCTCGACAACAAACAACTAGAAAGGCGCTGGGTGGTTTGCGGCTTAACCAGGAAGGATCATTTCAGAGACGAAACCTTCGCCATTTCCTACACCGTCTTGACTGTTTTCATATTTATGGTCCTGTTGACGGCGCTGGGTTGGCCGCTCCTGAAGTTGAAGCTGATGGGACCGAAGGATCGAATGCGGCGCCGGGACCTTCGGCTCACCCTGCTTTCTGCGTTGGCTGGGATGGCGCTGGTCACTTTCATGCTCTTAGACGTGCACACATATTTCACTCTGGAGAATACGCTCGACCACAACCTCCTGCGCCTCTCCGAGAAGATCCAGTTGAACTTTCGTGAGGAGGTAACTTCTGCGCTCGCCCAGTTGCGGCAATTCAACTGCCAAATAACTGCTTTGGCGCGAGACAAGCAACCAGGAGTTCAAGACCAGAAGTGCGCAAAGGCGCCGCAGCTCGATGACCGAATAACCTCCTGGGCACGAAACGATGCATCGAAAGTCTTAAAAGAGCTATCGGAATCCACAACGTCGCCCCGACCCGAGCCAGCCAATACCACTCCGCCCTACTCAGGCATAACGAATATATTCGCCAACGGAATCGAGTGGAAAGCGGCGCCTTACCCATACTTCAACACGGCGACCTGGACAGATCCCTCCGGACAGCAACGAATCAAGTGGACGACGTGGGATGACACAACCGCCTTCGTTAAAGTGTCCAGCCGGGAGTTCTTCAGGAAGGCGAAATACGACAAGCTATGGCGGCTCGATCAAACATCCCCGGATTCCGATTACTGGGTTGAGCTGTTGAGGTCAAGGCTCACGGGAGAGAATGTAGCGGTCATCGCGACACGCGTGCCGGATTCTTCCTGGGTTTCAAACCTGGATACGAGGCTGTTATCGCTAATGGGGACAGTGCTTCCCTCCCCTTTCGGTTACGCTGTCATCGACAACGACGGCAAGGTGATTTTTCACTCGGACGAGGTAAAAAACCTTGAGGAACAATTCTTCGCGGAGTGCGAGAACGATCGCGAGCTTCGAGCGGCGGTGATGTCTCGCGCCGACCGGTTGATCGATTCAAAGTACCTCGGCAAGGGACACCGTCTCTATTCCAGCCCGCTAAGTGGCACGCCCTGGACGCTAGTCGTTTTTGTAGACAAGCAGATGGCTAGAACTATCAAGCTTGAAGTAATCACACTGTCGATCGTGCTCTATGTTGTGTTCGCCCTGTTAGTTGTGGCCCTCACCTCATTATTCTTTCTGGCGCGAAGGACAGTTCTTTCAGGGCGGTATCAAGCGAGGGATGGTGATTGGACCACGTTGTTGTGGCCCGTTCCGGAATACGCTCGTCGTTATGAATTGCTTATACAGTCTTATGTTTTGCTCGCTTGCATTTTCGTGCTGGCGCTGGTGATCGGAGATGGGTTCGTGGCGACTTGCTGTATCGTGCTCCCTTTGCTCGCAGGGTTTCTGTGGTTGTTGACCCTCTGCAAGCCATACCGAAAAGCGAATACCGTGCCCACCTCATACCGCACTCGCTACGCGATCGCGCTCACGGCGTTGCTGATCCTTATGAGCGTACTGCCAGCCGCGGGGTTCTTTCAAATTGCTCAGAACTTTGAGACCAGGCTCTTGGTCAAGTACGGCCAGGTCAGCATCGCCAAAGGGCTCGAGCAACGAGCCCAACGCGTGACCTTACAATACGCGTCGATCAAAATCGGAGGACAGGGGGATCGAGCCCCGGAGTCCAAACAGCAAGACTACTTGCTGGCCCCGAAGCTGGAAAAGAACGCGTTCCTAAATCAACGCCTGGACCTGTCGTCGGATGAACAAAACCTGGATGTGTACGATTCATTTCTTTTCGGCACCAGAGCTATTGGGGTTGGTCAGCTTCCGTCGGTTGACCAGAACCCCGGTGGCATTGACTCGATGCTGGCCTGGATTCGTCCCTTGTATAATCAAAGTTGCGTTGAGAGCCAGGAACTATCGCGCGGCGCGTCGTCAGACCGGCTTTGGCAATGGAAGCAGGATGCGGCCGGCCGCACCTATCTTGAGAAGGACAAGGACGGGCGAGTTGGAGACCCGTCGGTTGTGCTGAAGTCGGACGTCGGTGCCTTGGTCACTCCGAACACCCCTTGGAGTTGGATACGCGTAACTCTCTCGATAGCGCTTCTGTTACTTCTGCCTTATGGACTGGTTCGTTTTGTTGCCAAGCGCTTCTTTCTTCTGGAGATGGATCCGACGCCGTACATGGATCCCCCGCTCTACATCGACTTGCCGCTCAGAACCGACTTAAGGGGAAACTATGTCTACATTCGGTCTTCTTTGACGGCGGACGGAAACAAGTGGGACGAGAAAAAGTACGACATCTTTGATCTTAGAGGTATTAAGGATTGGCGCAACTTGATCGGCCAGCTGACTAAGACCGACGCGCCGCCCGAAGTAGCGTACGTGACATCCGGAGGCTTCCTGAAGTCCGAACTTGTCGCGAAATGCGAAGCTCCTTTGAAGCTCGACAAACTCGATAAAGGCGTAGTGTTTGATAACTTCGAGTACTGTATGGACGATCCGGCGGCTAGTCGTGAGAAGCTGTTGGCGATCGAGTATTTCCTCGAAGCTAAGAGACCCTTTGTCGTAGTCGCTTCGACTGTGGAGCCGTTGAACTTTTCATTTATCCCAAAACCCAGTGGGCCGGTCGGAGCCACCGCCGCGCAGTTTAGCCTTCTGGTGGCGCCACAGCCCGCGGCGCCGGGCAGCCCCACTAATGGCAAAGGGAAAACCATTGCTTCCTCGCATGTCTCGACCGATGGAAAAGAAAACGGAGCAGCCAGTCAAAACGGGAAGCCAAGGGTCGCCGATCCGCTGCCGACCGGCGTTCAGGCTCGATGGACGGAAGTGTTCACGAAGTTTGCAATAGTCTTCGCCGATGAGCAATCCAGGGACGACTTTTGCGAAGGCTATCCCGATGGTTTCCTCTGTAGCCTAAAGACCAAGCGGCCCTGGCGCTACATCGAGGGAATCGGGAGAGGGATCGCTTTGAGCGAGACGCCCCAGAACAAGAACTGCCATGATCGCGCGTATATCGAAGAGCAAATCGGTCAGGTGGCTGAACAGGCGCAATCGTATCATAAGGCTCTATGGGAAACTTGTACTGAAGGCCAACGGTGCACGCTTATTCAACTCGCTCAAGAGGGAATGATCAGCCCCACGAACAAACACCTGCGCCGGCTGCTTAAGCGTCAACTCGTCGTGCGCGATCCAGCCCTGCGTTTGATGGACGAGAGCTTCAGGCGTTTCGTCAGCTCGGTCTCGCACAAGGAAGACGTTGAGGCCTGGCAGCAACAGGAGGGTGGCAGTGCGTGGCAATTGCTGAAAGCTCCGCTGCTTTTGATTCTGATCAGCGTTGCGCTCTTCTTGTTCATCACTCAAAAGGATACCTACGATTCGACCGTCACCTTCATGTCTGCTTTAGCCGGAGGAATCACGGCCTTGTTCAAGCTTCTGGGGATGCTACACGGGAAAGACAAAGGCGTCGGCGCGATTCCAGGTTAGGGCGCTGTTTTCATTTCGTCGGGCTCTCTGCGTTGCCTTTGCGCCTCACCATCTTGCGGTTAGATAGCCTTGAAACCTGCTAATCGCAGAGACGCAAAGACACAGAGACAACGCGGAGGGGTAGCAAAATCAAGACACCGCTCAAGTTAGGAACGACTAGCTGGCTTGACCTTCGCACCCCTTGACTTGATCTCCGCAAATTCATACCCTCGAACGGTAATTCTCTCCCGCGCATTTTCTTAACAGGAGCACTAAATGAGCACACGTATGTACACGCTGCCGGTGGAGCAGACTCAGTGGCAAGTCCCGGGTGTGGGCGCGACTACCGTCCTTAACTGGGAGTACGACGAGGGTCGTGACAGGCTGCTCGCCCTTTATGAAAAGGGGAAGAACAATCAGTGGAACGCGAACGACCGGTTGGACTGGTCTAAGGAGATCGACCTGTCCAACCCACTCGGATTTCCGGACCATTACACCACGTTGTACGGCTCGGAGATCTGGAACAAGATGGATGAGAAGCAGCGCGGAGAGACCAGGCTTCATCTGGATGCGTGGCGATTCTCGCAGTTCCTTCACGGCGAACAGGGGGCGTTGATTTGCGCAGCCAAGATCGTGCAAACCGTCCCGGACATCGATTCGAAATTCTATGCTGCGACTCAAGTGTTCGACGAAGCCCGCCACGTCGAGGTCTACTCGCGTTATTTGAGAGAGAAGCTCGGTCTGGCCTATCCGATCAACCCGCATCTGAAACATCTTCTCGACCAGGCCATCACCGATACACGCTGGGACCTCACTTATCTTGCGATGCAGGTCGTCATCGAGGGGCTTGCGCTTGCGGCATTCGGGACGATTCGCGATCTCGCGACTGAGCCGCTCGGCCGTGCCTTGAACGCTTATGTTATGCAGGACGAGGCTCGGCACGTCGCTTTTGGAAGGCTGGCGCTTCAAGACTACTACCCGACGCTTTCGGAAAAAGAACGCGACGAGCGTGAAGAGTTCGCGGTCGAAGCGTGCTACTTGATGCGCGATCGGTTTATGGCCGAGGAAATCTGGGAGAACCTCGGGCTGGACGTCCAGGGATGCGTTGACTGGACCCGGAAATCGCCTTTTATGCAGCAATACACTCGTATGCTGTTCTCGCGAATTGTGCCAACCATCAAGGCGATCGGCTTGTGGGGTCCGCGCATTCAAAAGGCATTCGCCGACATGAACGTGATCGAGTTCGCCCAGATTGACGTCGAGCAGATGAGCGCCGCTGATGAAGATGTCGCTGCCGAGTTCGACAAGCTGAGAGCAGCTCGCGACTCTCATGTTAAGAGCGTCATCGCCGAAGCTTGAGCCGCAGAACAGCGCGAATGGACGCGGATCGGAGAAGAAACCCAACCCCGGCCGTGGCCTCCTCCTCGATGTGAGTTCATTGGGAATTCGTCCAGCGGCTCAACTCCGGCACGCGAGTCATGAACAAAAAGCGTCTAGCTGTTAAGAAAAAGGTTCTGATTGCGCTTGCGGTGATTCTGGTCATCGTGGTTGGCCTGGTCTTCTTTGTTTTGCCGGCGCAGCTCGAAAAGCGCCTGAACGTAACGATCAATCCCCCGCCTTATCAAGCCTCCGAACGCGCAGTGGAGTTTCACAAGAGCTTGCTCGTTTGCGATCTTCACGCGGATTCGCTGTTGTGGGACCGGGACTTGATGGACCGAGCGACGCGCGGGCATGTGGACATTCCGCGATTGATAGAGGGCAACGTCGCGCTTCAGGCATTCACCGTCGTAACCAAGACACCCTACGTATGGAAGATGAACATCGAGCGCAACGACGACTCGAGCGACAACATAACCCTGGTGGCCATAATGGAGCGGTGGCCGCCTTCGACTTGGAGCAGCTTGACGCAGCGAGCTCTCTATCAAGCCCGCAAGCTTCACGACGTGGCGGCTCGGTCAGGCGGTAAGTTTGTGATCATCAAAACGTCGGCTGATCTGTCGAATTATCTCGAACGTCGTTCTCGAGAGCCGGAAATCACCGCCGGCTTTCTCGGAATCGAAGGAGCCCACGCGCTCGACGGCAACCTCGAGAACATCGATGTGCTGTTCGACGCGGGGTTTCGAATGATGGCGCCGACTCATTTCTTCGATAACGACATCGGCGGCTCGGCCCACGGAGTCGAAAAAGGCGGCCTCACGGAGAAGGGTCGAGAGATGATCCGCCGGATGGAAGCCAAAAAGATGACCGTCGATCTCGCGCACGCGTCGGCAAAGACCATCGACGATGTATTGGCGATGGCCACGCGTCCGGTGGTGGTATCGCACACCGGCGTGAGGGGGACGTGCGACAACCAGCGCAACTTGAGCGACGAGAAGTTGAAAGGCATCGCGCGAACTGGCGGAGTGATTGGCATCGGCTACTGGGACACGGCGGTTTGCGGCACCGATGCGAAGGCAATTGCGAGGGCCATACGCTACACGGCTAATCTCGTTGGAGCAGATCACGTCGGGTTGGGGTCAGACTACGACGGCGCGGTTGTTGCGCCTTTCGATACCAGAGGACTTGTTGAGATCACGGACGCGTTGATCGCTGAAGGGTTCTCCGACTACGAAATCAAGATGATAATGGGCGGCAACGCGATTAAGCTCTTCACTCAAAACCTTCCCTGAGAAGAATCCTGAGCGATCCTTTCGCCACAAAGACACTAAGGCTCAAAGCCGCACGAAGCGAAGCACGCACGAAGCGAAGCACTCTTGGTGCTCCTTCGTGCCTTAGGTCTTTGTGGCGAGATCTCCGGTCTCCTCGGCAAATGCTGGACAGCGGGAATTCTCATCTCCCGCCTTGAGTCTTGTAGTTCGTCGGGGGCTCGATCTTAACGTCAGCTCCGTAGTCGTAGTAGGTAACCACGCTCTTCGTCTTCATCTTATTGAACTCGCCTTCTACTTCCATCTTGCGCGGCAAGCTATCAGTCAACCCGACCCACATCTTGCAGTTGCTGGTGAACTTCATGCCAAATGGATCCTTCATCGAATAGCGATAAACCAGCGTCGGCACGCCCTCGACCGTATCGGCGCCAACAAGAGCTACGTCTGTGCTCTTACGGATCTCATCGAGTCGCTTGGAGTCACGGATCTGATTCATCATTTCGGTCGGATCAAACAAAAGCCGCGTCCACTCACCCCCGGGATTCTTCATATAGACATTGCCTCCCGCCATGATCATCTCGTCCTGATCACCAGTGATGTGGAAACGGTCGGGGGCTACACACTCGACCATTCGAGTGCTCTCCTTGCCACCGTCGATTGAGGTCAGCATTCGAGCCCGAAACGATTTGGCCTCAAGCTGAGCGTTGATCGCCCTGCTCAAGACATCGACCGGATTATCTTCCCTGGAAACGGGGCCCGGTGTCGTCGCGCTTGCAGCCGGAGCATTCTTGTTTGATGAAGTGGAGCCGCATCCAAACGCGCCCAGCATTGCTATGCACAGCGAAATGGCTTTCAACTTTGAACTCATTTGATCTCGCTTTCCTGGTTTACCGCGATGCTCGATGACATCGTCACTCATAATCGATCATTCCACGCCGCGCCTGACTCAAGCAAATCATTCTCTTTCGTTCACAACACCACCTCAACCGCGTTGCAAGACACGGAATCCGACGCGGGTGTTCCGCTTCGATCTCGTTCGGACGCTGTGCTAGAATCGTGCTTGCTTTACCCGGTCATCATAGGTTTGCTTAATTGATTTCCCAAAAAGCGTTCACCGGCTAGAAATCTCTATTTTTCTGAGGTCAAACCCGGTGCGCGCGGAGTTCGCAATGAACAAGGATTATCTCATCTACGGAATCGGTGGCATTGTGCTAGGTCTGGTGCTGGGGTTCTATTCCGCGAACTGGTTTGGCCCCAAGCCAGTACAGGGCGCACAAGCGGCAAGCGGCGCGGAGCCGAAGTCGACTTCGGTGAACAGTTCCGCCGCCAGCAGTCCGGAGCTTCCGCCGAACCATCCACCAGTGGACACCGGACAAACGATTCCGGCTCCGCCCCTGCCCAGCGACGCTGCATCGAGCGCGCCATCCAGCGCAAGCGCGAGCCCGGCAGTCCAACTTCCGTCGCTTGATCCATTGCCCGCCTCCAGCCGCGAAGAGCGCGTCGAGCAGAAGTACAAGAACATACAGATTCTCAAGGGCCTTCCGTCGGATCGGCTGATGAGTGTGATGTTCGCCTTCAAGTCTTCGCTTGGGGTCGATTGCACCTACTGTCACATCAAGGACCAATTCGAAAAGGACGATAAGCCGCCCAAGCAGATGGCTCGCAAGATGATCACGCTTGTGCGCGATACGAACAGCAAACTTGGCGGCGCGGCCAGGGTGACGTGCTTCACGTGTCATCGCGGGCAGACCCGGCCGGCGTCGTAAGCGATATCTGATCCTGGATTCGCACGGACCGCGATCGGAGACGCGGCCATCTACCGATCCAGGAACTCAGACCAAAAAATCAACAAGATGTCACACTCACTCAACTCATATCCCTGGCCGCGGAAAGCCGGTTCAATTGTTGCCGTTATGTTGATGCTTACCGGAAGCGCTCTGCCTGGCGCCGATCTCGACAAGTGGTCGGACACAATCAAACCCGGACGCTCGATCGTCCGCGCCGAACACGGAATGGTAGCTTCGAGTCAGCCACTCGCATCACAAGCCGGGCTCGAAGTCCTCAGGCGCGGCGGTAACGCCGTGGACGCGTCGATCGCGATGGCTGCCGTGCTGAACGTTACCGAGCCGATGATGACCGGCATCGGCGGCGACGCCTTCATCCTGGTTTACACGGCGAAGACCAGAGAGTTGAAGGGCTTGAACGCGAGCGGCCGCGCGCCTCGCGCCTTGACCCTCGATCACTTCAAGAAACTCGGAATGAGAGCAGTGCCCGCCACCGGGATGGAGCCGATCACCGTCCCGGGCGCGTTCGACGGGTGGGTCACACTGCTGGACAAGTACGGCACGATGAAGCTAGCCGACTTGCTGGCCCCAGCGATCGATTACGCAGAGAACGGCTTTCCGGTGATGGAGAAGGCGGCGCGTGACTGGAGCAACGAAGTCGACAAGCTCAAGCGAACTCCCGCCGCCGCTTCGAACTACCTGCTCGATGGCCGGGCGCCCCGGGCCGGCGAAGTCTTTCGGCAGAAAAACCTCGCGCGGACCTTTCGCACGCTTGCGCGAGGCGGGCGCGACGCCTTCTACAAGGGTGAGATCGCGCGCGCGATCGTCGACTATTGTCAAAAGAACGATGGATTTCTTTCGATGCAGGACTTCGCCGAACACCGCTCGGAATGGGTCGAGCCGCTCTCGACGAACTATCGCGGCTACACGGTGTACGAGTGCCCGCCAAACGGACAAGGTCTCACTGCACTGCTGACGCTGAATATCCTCGAAGGCTTCGACATCGCGGCGATGAACGCGCGGCCCGATCTGTATTATCACACCCTGATCGAAGCGACCAAGCTCGCGTTCGCCGATCGAAACAAGTACATAGCCGATCCGGCGTTTGCCAGGGTTCCAGTCACTCAGTTGCTGTCAAAAGACTATGCCGCCTCGCGCCGCGCGTTGATCAATCCGGACAAAGCGCTTGAATCGCCCGAGCCTGGCGAGTTCACAAACTCGAGTGACACGACTTACTTCACTGTCATCGATAAGGATCACAACGCGGTCTCGTTCATCAACAGCCTCTACGAATCGTTCGGGTCGGGAATAGTCGCGGGCGATACTGGCATAGTGTTGCACGATCGCGGCTCGGGGTTCTCGCTCGACCCCAATCATGCAAACCGGCTCGAACCGGGCAAGCGGCCGTTTCATACGATCATTCCGGCGATGGTGTTCAAGGACGGCAAGCTGTTTATGTCATTTGGTGTGATGGGCGGTCATATCCAAGCCCAGGGTCATGTGCAGGTACTGACGAATCTAATCGACCTCGGCATGAACTTGCAGCAGGCAATCGAAGCTCCGCGCTTTCGCTACGTGAGCGGCAAGCAAGTCCTGATGGAAGACGCGATGACCGCCGCGCTGATTTCGCGCCTGATTGAAAAAGGCCACCAGCGCGCGAGCGAGGCTGGGCTTTCGATGGGCGGCGGACAGGCGATAATGATCGATCCATCGAGCGGTACGCTGATGGGAGCTTCGGACCCGCGCAAGGATGGTATGGCGCTTGGCTATTAGAGCGCGACGCGCTTGAATTCCGAAGCCCCCTTTGCAATACAAAGAAAGACGTATGACCGAGAAGAACGAAGGCAACACCGCCGAAGATTCGAGGAAGCTTGTCGCGCTCGACACCGGGATCGGCGGAATGTCCTTTGGGGGCGAAGAGTTCCTGACCGAAGGCGAAGCCGAACGAAAGCGCGATGCACTACATTATTTCCAGCAGGCATACGAAACGCAGATGCGCGGCGAACTTGACGAGGCTGCCGATCTCTACAAACAATCGATCGAGTGCTACCCTACCGCCGAAGCACACACGTTTCTCGGGTGGACTTACAGCTTCATGGGGTTGCGCGACGAAGCTATCGAAGAGTGTCATAGCGCAATTGAAGTCGATCCAGACTTTGGCAACCCGTACAACGATATCGGTGCGTACTTGATCGAAGCGGGCAACCTGCACGGCGCTATCCCCTGGCTCGAGCGCGCTATGACTGCGCCTCGCTACGAGGCCTATTTCTACCCGCACTTCAACCTCGGGCGGGTCTACGAAGCGATGGGCCGGTGGTTTGAAGCGCTCAGCGAATACCAGGCGGCGGTCAGGTTGAACCCGAACTATGCGCTTGCGATTACAGCGCTAAGACGACTGCAGGGACGATTGAACTAGTTATGACTGCGATTCGCCGAGTCCATTCCGCCGCAGAGATGATTTGATGAACATTCGGCAAATGCTGATAGATTACGAAACAGATCAGATGTCTAGACGGATGGAACTTTTGTTGAGATTCTTCCTTCGATCGAATACTGCGAGTCGCTCGTAGAGCTCGTCAGGAAGCTATTTCGAAAGCTTTATGCTGACTTGATGCCAATTCACCAAGCGGCAATCGTGGATCGGTAGTAGGATAGTTAGCGGCAGCCCGAAGAGCTTGTCCGTCACCGCAAACATAGGAGTGCTATGGAATACGTCGAAAGACGCGATGAAGGATATTGGATAGCGGGGACACGTGTCTCGCTAGACTCTGTAGTTTTCGCTTTTCTAGATGGCTTGTCTCCTGAGACGATCGCCACCGAATGCTTTCCCATTCTGACATTGGAACAGGTGTTCGGCGCAATCACGTACTATCTGGCCCATCGCGCTGAGATCGATGAGTACCTGAAGGACGCGGGCGAGGAGTTCGAGTCGCTACGCCAGGCCACGCGCGATGCAGATCCTCATTTCAGTGCAAAGTTGATCAAGGCGAGGAGAGAGGCGCTGATGAGCGAGGTATGAAAGTTCGTTTCCAAGCGGACGCTGACCTAAATCACATACTGTTGAAAGCGACCCTCAGACGCGAACGTGGCATAGACTTTCAGACGCGTACGCCGCGCGACTCGTTGCCCTCAGCGATGAACAGGTTCTGGTTATAGCCGCAGCGGAGGGCCGTTTACTGGTTACGCACGATCGAAAGACAATGCCGAAACACTTCGCCGAGTTTATTAAGACGGGAACGAGTGCCGGGGTGATAGTTGTTCCGCAGAAGCTCGCCATCAAATCCGCGGCCGAAGATCTCGTTCTGATTTGGGGCGCAAGCGAATCAGAGGAATGGATAAACAGAATACAGTCACTTCCGTTATGACGGGCTTTGGCTGCGAACAGTGCTGCTTTCGACGAAGCTGTTCTTTCCGGAGAGCGAATGGAAAACTTAAGCCCCAGAGGCGGTTGGATTGAAGTCATAACCGGCGGCATGTTCAGCGGCAAGAGCGAAGAGCTTATCCGCCGCGTGCGCCGAGCGGAGATCGCGCGGCAGCGCACTCAAATCTTCAAGCCGGCGATCGACAATCGCTTCGACGACCAGCGGATCATCTCCCGCGACAACCGAGGCATCGATGCGATCGCGGTGAACAACACCGCCGCGCTTCGAGCCAATCTGGTATTCGGCGTTAAAGTGGTCGGCATCGATGAGGTTCAGTTCTTCGATGCGCCTATAGTCGATCTTTGCATGGACCTCGCTGACGCAGGCATTCGGGTGATCGCCGCCGGATTGGACCAGGATTACAGCCGCCGTCCCTTTGGCCCGATGCCCGCGCTGCTTGCGGTGGCCGAATACGTATCGAAGATGCACGCGGTGTGTGTGCGTTGCGGAGGACCCGCGCACTACTCGCAGCGCGTCGCGGGCGGAGACTCGCAGATAGAAGTCGGCGATGGTTCTTATGAAGCTCGCTGCCGGTCGTGCTACGAGCTCTATCAAGCCAGCCATCCTGCTGACGCAAAGGAAAGCGAAGACCGCGAGAACATCGGCGCGATCTGATGAGCCTGCCAAACCCGGACCGATCGAGTCTCAAATCAGAAATCTATGAACGTCTTCGAGCTGACACGCGCATTGATTCAGATCCCTTCGATCAGCGGGGACGAAGGAGAAGTCGCTAGCTTCATAGCCGAGTATCTTCGAGGCTCGGGGTTTGAAGTCGAGCTTCAAGACATCGGCGACAACCGGCCAAACGTCTACGCGCGCCGCGGCGAACCCGACGTTGTCCTGTCGACTCACATTGACACCGTTCCGCCTTATGTCGAGTTTAGAGAAGACGAGGAGTTCATTTACGGCCGTGGCGCCTGCGATGCGAAGGGTCTGGTCGCCGCAATGGTTGGGGCCGCGGAGGCCCTGATCGAATCAGGTGTCAATGATTTCGGCGTGCTGTTTCTCGTCGGTGAAGAAGCGGGAAGCCACGGCGCTCGCGCGGCCAACACAATTGCAAACCGGTCGCGGTACCTGATTAACGGAGAGCCCACCGAATCGAAGCTGGCGCTTGGCTCGAAAGGGGCTCTGAGAGCCATTCTCAAGTCCGAAGGCCGGGCGGCTCACGCGGCGTATCCGGAGCGCGGCGAGTCGGCCATCGAGAAGCTGATCGATGTGCTTGACGATTTGCGCCGCGCCGAGTTTGCGGTTGACCAGACGCTGGGCAAGACTACGATGAACATCGGATTCATCAGCGGTGGAGTCGCGGCCAACGTCATTCCGCCCAGCGCCGAAGCCGAGCTTATGTTTCGAGTAGTGACCGATACTATTTCGCTGAAGCGAAAGATCGAAGACATCGTCGCAGGACGAACCGGCATCGAATACGGCTTCGAATGCAACCCGGTATTTATGGAGAAACTCGACGGATTTGAAACCACGGTGGTGTCGTTCACGACCGATATCCCGATGCTCACGAACTGGGGAAGGCCGTTGTTGTTCGGACCCGGGTCGATACTTGATGCGCATACCGAAGGTGAGAAAATCTCAAAGCGCGAGCTTGCCGCGGCCGTCGCTGTGTACAAAGAGATGGTTATGCGGCTGAAGTCGAGTGGTTAACAGGAAGCTCTTGTGCGGCTTATGGACTTGGCGTGAGGCGGATTCTCTTTTTGACGCAAAGTTGCGAAGACGCAAAGGAACTATGAGCAAGAAGATCCCAGTCGGAATCCTCGGCGCAACGGGCGCAGTCGGGCAGAAGTTTGTCTCATTGCTCGAGAGTCACCCGTGGTTTGAACTTGTTGAACTCGCCGCCTCCGATCGCTCCGCCGGTAAGGGTTACAACGAAGCCGTCACGTGGCGCCAGTATTCTCCCATCCCAGATCGCCTGAAAGACAAGCTTGTCAAACCATGCGAGCCGAACCTTGACTGCGACGTAGTCTTCTCCGGTCTCGACGCTTCGGTTGCGGGGGAAGTGGAAGAAAACTTCGCGCGCGCCGGCTACATCGTGGTGAGCAACTCGAGGAACCATCGCATGGCGGAAGACGTCCCGCTGCTTGTGCCCGAGATCAACCCCGATCACCTCGGTTTGATCGAGACGCAACGCAAGCGGCGCGGTTGGAAAGGCGCGATCGTCACCGATCCCAACTGTTCGACCATTGGATTGGTGATGGCGCTCGCTCCGATCGATCGGGCGTTTGGCGCGCGGCGCGTTATCGTTACGACGATGCAGGCGCTGTCGGGCGCGGGCTACCCTGGCCACGCGGCGATCGACATGGTCGGAAACGTGATCCCGTTTATCGGCGGCGAAGAAGAAAAACTTGAAACCGAACCGCTCAAGATCATGGGCAAGCTCGAAGGCGACCGGATTCGTTTCTCAAGCTGCAAGATCAGCGCGCACACCAATCGCGTGTTTGTCGAAGACGGGCACATGGAATGCGTGTCGGTCGAGCTCGAGAAGAAGGCGTCGCCCGATGAAGTCGCTCGCGTGCTTACGGAGTTCACTTCTCTGCCGCAAGAGCTCAAGCTGCCTTCGGCCCCAAAACACCCCGTTCTTGTTACTACCGATCGCTACCGCCCGCAGCCTCGCTTCGATCGCGACGCCGGGGATGGAATGAGCGCGGTCGTCGGCCGCATCCGCGAGTGCCCGGTATTCGACATTCGATTTATCGTGCTTTCGCATAACACAATCCGCGGCGCAGCGGGCGCGGCGATCCTGAACGCAGAGTTGATGAAAGCTCAGGGATATCTAGATTAGTAGGCTGCCTACGGCTCGCTGAGGGAGGTTGAAACTCAGTTCGTGATAGCGAAGAGGCTGCTTTACTTGTCCGCGGCGGATCTCGAAAGGTTAGACAACCTTACGTCGGAGGTCGGTCGACTGATAAACGGGCTCTCCAATTCGCTAATCGGCAAGTAAGCGGACTGCCTACTGCCTACTGCCTACTGCCTACTACAAAGCTATGATCGTAATGAAATTTGGCGGGACTTCGGTCGAGGACGCGGCTTCAATCGAACGCGTCACCGAGATCGTTCGCGCGCGGCTCGACCTCAAGCCGGTCATCGTTGTTTCGGCGATGGGCAAGACGACTCGCAAACTGCTCGCCGCTGCCGAAGCTTCGGCCGACGGCGATTCGCGGACCGCTCTTGGCTTTCTCGCCGACCTTAAGACGCGGCACACCAGCGAGGTGCGCAGACTTGTTCAAAAGGCGACGGGCCGTCTCGCGCTTCCGCTGATCGAACAACATTTCGATGAGCTCAAGACTCTGCTGGAAGGGCTCGCCATACTCGGCGAGGTCCCGCCACGCGGGCTCGACAAGATTCTCGCTTACGGGGAGTTGCTTTCCTCCTACATCGTCGCCGATGCGATGGCCGAGCGCGGCATTCGCACCCGATTACTTGACGCGCGCGAACTGATCAAGACGGATGACCGTTACGGCGGAGCTTCGCCGCTGTCGGATCTGACCAATCGCGCGATCGTGGAAAAGATTGCGCCAGTGCTCGAGCAGGGCGAAGTGCCGGTTGTCCAGGGCTTCATAGGTTCGACTCGCGACGGCGCAACGACGACGCTTGGCTTCGAAGGTTCGGACTACACCGCGTCGATCATCGGCGCTGCGCTTAACGCCGAAGACATTCAGATTTGGAAGGACGTGCCGGGCTTGATGACCGCCGACCCGCACGTGTTTGGCGGCGCGCGCACGGTCAAGGCCTGCAGCTTCGCCGAAGCGGCCGACCTGACCTTCCTGGGCGCCAAGGTGCTTCACGCAAAGGCGATCTATCCGGCTGCGAGGAAGAAGATTCCGGTACACATCTACAACTCGAAACAGCCAGACGCAACAGGCACTTCGATTGGAGCCGCCGCCCCGCGCTCGACAAGTTTGATCAAGTCGATAGCTTACAGACGGCCGGTGACGATCATCCGGGCTCGGGCGGACACGACTACCGACGGCTCGCGAGAAGCTTCGGCCGATGACTTGTTGAAAGCCTTGCTCGACACGCTTGCAAAACGAAGGGCCCGCGCTTTGTTCACGGCGGTGTCTAGTTCGCACGTAGTGGTGGCTCTCGATTCGCGCGAGCTCAAGCACGGGGGACGCGATCTGATTGAATCGATCGCGCCGTACGGCAGCGCGACGGCGGAGCCTGACAAGGCGATCGTGTCACTTGTTGGCGAGGAGCTGGGGAGCGATCCATCGGCGGTGAGCCGCGCGGTCAAGGCCATGGATGACACAAAGCTCAGCGTCATCTTGCATGGTTCGTCTCCGATAAGCGTAAGCTTCGTGGTCGATCAGTCGGAAGTCGAGGGCGTGATTGCCCGCCTGCACGAAGTCTTCTTCAGTGAAGCCGACCCAGCCCTTTTTGATTGATGGTCGCAGCGACGGGCAAGTTCTCATTTCAGAACGAAGCCGTTTGCCTTATTATCTCTACTCTGGTCCGGCGCCGGGCGATGTTCCGCTGGTTTCAATTCTCTGGCTTAATCAAAGGAAAGGCAGCACTGGTTTAAGATATGAAGTTGCAATACAAGATAGCTTTGATTTCCGTCGCGTCGTTTATGCTTCTGATGGTTAACACGTCAGCGTCAGGCTCCGGGGGAGGCGTTCCACTCACCAACTCGTGGAGGGGAATCACCCCGCTTCGATCGTCGGCCGCAGACGTTGCCAGGGTTATCGGCATCAACGAAGAGCCAGGGTCGACGCTGTCGAGCGGGCCGTTCAAAGTCGAGGGCGGCGAAGTCACTTTCTCCTATTTGACGCAGAGTCTCGCGAAGATTTACCGCGCGCCCGCCTCGATGGTCGGCAAGGTATTCACGATCTACTTCAAGCCGAGCCAGCCTTTGAGCCGGTCGGACTTGAACCTCACCGCGGGCTTCAAACGCTGCACAGAAGAGCGCGACCGCCACTTCTATTATTTCGTAAGCGACGCGGGGCTGGCTTATCAATTCAATCGCAGCAGCGACACCCTTGAGACTAAGATTTTTCAGCCTTCGCG
>DATMCM010000052.1:0-4555 GCA_035558335.1 Blastocatellia bacterium
GAATACTTCGAACCTTTTCCTTTATCTGCCAACCGTTCCCACACCAGGAACCCGATTGAGGGAAGATAAACAACTGCGCCGAGCCACAACGGGACCTCCGGATACACAAGTGGCGTGTACCACACCAGATACAAGAGCGAAGACGCGCCTGTCAGATAAAGCCATCCGAGACTCGGCGCAAAGCACAAGAACGGCAGCAACCACAGATAGTACCAGGCGTAGCGCGGCGTCGTCAGAAGCAAGTAAGCGCCTACCACAGCGCAGGCTCCTTGGGCCACATCCGCAATGTTGCGCTTTTCCCTGACCAACAGACGCGCTGACAACCATAAGAGGGCGAGCGCCGCAGGGATCAAAAACACCAGAGTCGGAATCGGAAGCACCTTGCGAAGAAGCGTGAGCACGAAATACCTCGAGCCGCTGCCACCAAAGCCTTCCTCGCTGAAGTATCCTCCAAGAAACCCAAAGAGGTTGCTACCCGCTGCGATGTAGGGAAGATAAGCTGCCACAATAGTCGCGATGAATCCGGCGCACATTCTCAGGTTTGATCCGTTCCAGAGATTCGCAAGCGATTGCGACCGAGCGCGGCCCTCAATTCGCGGGCCGGCTCCGCCTTGATCCTGCGCGCCGCCTGAAGTTACCAAGAAGACCGGAAGCAGCAACGCGGGATAGAACTTAACTGCCGTTGCAAGCGCGAGCCCGACTCCGGCAAGCGCGTAACTCCGACGCGACCATGCCCACAACGCCAATGCAATAAAGGCTATGTACGCCGATTCAACGTGACCGCTGTGAGCCGTTTCAAAAATCACAAGCGGGTGCCATGCGAAAATGATGGCGCGCGCGGGGTCCAGACCAGCGCCAGAAAGCGTCAGCATGATCAGCAGCACGGCGGCAAGGTCGAACGCCGACATTGCGATCTTGAATCCGGCGACGCTCGGGAGAGCCTTGTACGCCATGAGAAAAACGGCTTGCGCCGCGGGCGGGTAAGCCGAAAGCCAGCCGCGGTCTTCCGCGGTTATGTTGGGAAAGATCCGATCGTCTCTAAGCAAGCTTAACTCCTCAGCCTCGGGCTTGTATCGGTAAGGATTGATGCCCGCCGCTTGCACGCGGCCATCCCACACATAGCGATAGACGTCCGATGACAGGAAGGGCTGCTGAGCTACAAGCTCGGCCCTGAACAAGACGCCGAAGAAGAGTATGGCGCCAAGAGTGATTCGCCTTGTGCGCGTCGACCCAGGCTTGCCCCGCATAACTAAGTAGCAGGCTACAACGTAGATCGCGAGATGACCGATGAACAGCGACGAATAGGCGGCGAGCCACTGAGTGAATCGGTGCAGATCTCGTCCCCACCAGTACAAGACGGCGCTTGCCAGGCCGAGCGCGATCAGTGCGGCCGGCGTGACGACTGGCCATGACGCTCGCGACGTCGCCGTGCGCACGATGTTTGGCGGTGTGTGGGTTTCGATCACGCAGGGGTGAGCTTATCATCAAGTTGAGGCGTGCGCAGCAAGCGATGACTCTTGTGTTTTGCCGAGCGGTCTTGTGCCATCACTGTTTTAACCGCAGAGTCGCCGGACGCAGAGGCCGCGCCGAGATATCCGTGATTCAATGCATCGAGCCGTCAATTGTGATCGCCGGTTGCCTGCCTCGTGATCTGATAGAGCTTGCTCGCGTCGTCCTCGCCGGCTGGCTCAAGTTGAAGAGTTACGTGACCTATGTTGAACATCGTGCGAAGTTGTTCTTGAAGCGCCTCCAGGGTCTCGGGATGCGAGGCACCCACCTCGATGGACACGTGAGCCGACAACGCTTCCTTGCCCGAGCTGATGGTCCACACGTGCAGGTCGTGAACATCGGTCACTCCTGCGACTTGGTGCATGGCTTCGACAAGCGCGCGGATGTTTATGTGTGAAGGAGTCCCCTCGAGAAGAATGTTCACCGACTCGCGAATCAACTGCCACGAGCTGTAGACGATCAGCAGACACATCAAGACGCTTATGATCGGGTCGGCGATAGTAAGGCCCCACTTCCAGATCAACACGCCAGCGGCGATCGCTCCGATTGAGCCGAGCATATCTCCGATGACGTGAAGAAACGCAGCGCGCATGTTCAGGTTGTCTTCGGAAGCCGAATGCAGAAGCCACGCGCTGACGGCGTTGATCACAAGCCCGCCAACAGCGATCAGTGTCAGCTCGAACCCCTGAACCGGCTGCGGCTGTCGAATGCGTTGCAAGGCTTCGTAGGAGATCAACAGGGAAATAACGACCAGCGCTACGCCGTTAGCCAGCGCAGCAAGGATCTCGAGACGGTAATAGCCGTAAGTCTTGCGCGGAGTGATGGGCCGAGCGGCGAACCACAACGCAAGCAAGGCGAGCAGCAGCGCCGCTACATCGGCGAGCATGTGCCCGGCATCCGAGAGAAGCGCCAAAGAGTTAGTGAGGAATCCGCCCACCGCTTCGGTGAGCATGTAGGTGATGGTCAGCGCGAGCACCACCGTAAGCCGCCGACGGTTTGAGCCTTGCGCCCGAGAGTGATCGTGCTTGTGGTCGTGTTCTGCGGACATGGAGCAGTGGTTAGTGGTCAGTGGTCAGTGGTCAGTGGTCAGTGGTTAGTGGTCAGTGGTCAGTGGTTAGTGGTTAGTAGTCAGCGGTAACTCGCTGGCCATGTCACGTGTTCGTATTGGACTGACCACTAACCACTAACCACTGACCACTAACCACTAACCACTAACCACTGTTCATTCATTTCACTTCCAGCAACTCTACCTCGAAGATCAGAGTTGCGTTGGGCGGGATCACACCGCCCGCCCCTCTCGCTCCGTAGCCGAGGTTCGCTGGAATGATGAGTTTGCGCTTGCCGCCGACCTTCATCGTCATTACGCCTTCATCCCAACCCTTGATCACTTGCCCAACACCGATCTTAAAGTCAAACGGTTCGCCTCGATCGACGGAGCTGTCGAACTTCTTTCCGTTTTCAAGCGTGCCGGTGTAGTGAACGATGACTTTTTGACCTGGCGTCGGGCTTGATCCAGTGCCTTCGACAAGATCGACATACTTCAAACCGGATGCGGTCGTGACTTCATTACTCATAGACCTGGCTCCTTGATGAGGAATTCGTGTGTCTTGAGAAGCGAGGACTTGCCATCGACCCTGGCGTTTTACAAAAGTGTCGGTGAATCGAAACTCGCCGCTCGCGTCCTTTCCGTTAACCATAACCTTACCAGTCCATCGGCCGGTTACGACACCTGCGGCGCCGATCGCTCGCGTAGCAAGGTCCTCGAGTTTGTAGGACTCGACACTTGTCATCTCCGTCGCGCCCTTTATGTACTCGGCCTTGTCGTGAACCCCGCCTTGGTCGTCAGTGAAGATGAAGTCATCAGCGAGAAGGCGAGCCAGCGCCTCCTTGTCACGATTCTTGAAGGCTTCAGCCCATTGGGTTTCGGCATCTTTCAAGGCTTGATCGGCGGTTTGCGTTTGTTGTTTGGTTTGATTGCGGGAAGCGGGCCGTTTGCTTCTGGTTTGACCCGTGACTATCAGAGGAACGGCGAGTGTGAGGATGGCGATAAGAAGGCGCTTGCGCACAGGTTTGTGTCCTTTCTAAGGAGACCAGATTGAATCGACGAGAGTTTATATGCGCGTTGGTTGGCACAGCAAGCGAGGTCGTTTGTGGGATGGTTAATATCGTTATAATCGCGGCAGTGGCGCGTAGTCCAGCGCTTCGTGTTTGTCTAAGCGGCAGAAGGCCCCCGCAGTTTGCTCATTTAGCTTTGCGTTCCTCCTTGATGGGCCCGCGGTCCTCTCCGTGGTCGATCAATTTGCCCGTCTCTGACTCGCGTTTTACCCATCGATCGTTCTCAGCATTGTGAACCTGAGGGTGCTCCGCCGAGGCGAGCTCTGGCACGTGAGCAGCTTCATAGTGCTCGATCAATACACTAAGAACCTCCATAAGCGATGCAAGTGGATGTGTTTCATCCTCGCCCACTTCATCGATCAACTCGTCGAGCAAAGCAACGATCCTGTCGAGCTCCTCTTCGCTGTGTGGAACGAAAAGAGCGCTCGCCAGAGGCGACCAAGCATTCACGGCCTTTTCAAGGTCGAGATTCTGCATAGCCTATTCCTTCCATTTGTTCTCGTCATACTCCTTATGAGTCAGCACAGCTCGAATATAGACCCTTTCCTGTTGTAGTGAAGAGCAGCTATCAGTCGCACCTTATTGCCGGCAATGTTGAACACGGTTAGTTTGCCGACTCGATCCGCCGAGGGAAAGATCGATCGAAGCTGTATGAACGAGGAGAAATTGGCCCCTTTCATCAGGCGATACCAGCCTGCTAGGGCCGTCCGCGTTTCGGGATGCTTCTCTGCAAACTCGTTGAGGCGCTTGCGAATGATAATGTGCATACGCGGTTGCTACGAGTGGGCCAAAGAGTCATATGGCGAACCCTAGGAGTCAATGCTGTTTGGACAGGACAACTGTGTCGCAATCCAACCATTACCGAGCGTTAACCACTTGCGAGGCGGCGCCGCCGATGTAAACAAGCTTATGATTCGAGAAGCCGATCTCA
>DATMCM010000053.1:0-3783 GCA_035558335.1 Blastocatellia bacterium
TGCCACAGAAATCAGTTTCCAGGCCCTAAGCCAGCACGCGGGTCGGCCGCCGGGCTGATCTGTCGATAAAGGCTAGGTTTGCTCGTGGCACCAACCCGACATGCCGGGGCGGTCTGACGATGTCCGTTGATTGGGGTAGACCGGAAGGGGCCTGTCCACGGTCAAAGTGACGTGATTGACCCCGAACGGACATTCCTTGATCTATATCAATCACGAACAGCGGCGTTCCATAAATTGCTGGCGGTGAGCCAATGTGAAGGAGGCCTCAAAGCTCCGTTCATGAAGCCGCAACACGACGAACCGGCCTCAGGGCCTGAGAAGCCGAGCAAGCCTTCGCGCACGGAAGAAGCGAGGCGGATCGTTGAGGAATACGCCGACGATCTAAGAGAAATCCTTAAAAAGTTTCGCAAGCTCTTAATTGACCCCACTTCCGTCCTCTTCATTTTGAACCGAGCACGAAGGTCGCCTTGAGGCACCTTTGAATATGCCGACGAACAGCGAGAATGCAACCTGAATGCGCCTCTGTAGGGCCGAGAAAGGGCCGGCAGTCGAGCGATGGGAACACGTCACTCCGGGCTAGCGACCGGCACCTCGCATCTGTGCATGATCTGTGGCGCATTGATCATCCTTTGCGGGGCAATAAATTACGCGATGGCAGCAGATGCAAAGCGCGTGATGTTTCTGCATTCGTTCGGACCACAATTCAAGCCCTGGAGCGATTATGCTCGCACGATTCGAGCCGAAACTATTCGTCAGGCAAAATGGTCGATTGATTTCTCAGACTTCTCGCTCGCCGGCGCAAGATCGGACGACAGAGAGTCCGAAGCCCCGCTGGTTCAGTATCTCCGAGCGCTTTATCTCAGGGAGCCGCTCGACCTGATAATCGCGGTTGGAGCGCCCGCCGCAAGCTTTATCCAGAGGCATCGCAGCGAGTTGTTTCTAACAACCCCAATGATCTTCACGGCTGTTGATAGGCGCCGCGTTGATTATGATCACCTTTCAGAGAACGACACGGTCGTAGCAGTCAATCACGATTTTGCTGCCATTCTCACAACGATTCTCCAGGTGCTGCCGGATACCAAAACGGTTGCAATTGTGAACGGAGTTTCGCCGAATGAAGTATTCTGGCACGAAGAGATACAGCGGCAACTTGCTCCTTTTGCGAACAGGGTCGTATTGAAATGGTACGATGAGCTGCCTTTTGTCGACATTCTCAAGGACGCGGCCAAACTGCCGCCGCATAGCGCGATTCTCTGGCATTTGATGAATGTAGACGCAGCAGGAGTCTCTCACGAAGAGAACGAGTCGTTGAACGCATTGGCTTCCGTAGCCTCTGCTCCCATCTTCTCTTACGACGGTTCCTTTTTTGAAGGCGCCCTCGTTGGGGGGCCGATGTTTTCCGTGATGGAGAGCAGTGCAGTCACGGCCAATGTCGCGAACCGAATCCTTTCGGGGGAGAGGGCGGGGGACATAAAGACCCGGCCGATTGAGTTCGCGGCTCCAAGGTTCGACTGGCGACAATTGCAGCGGTTTGGGATCAGCGAAAGCAATCTGCCGCCCGGCAGCACCGTCTACTTCCGAGAGCCAACCATTTGGGAACGGTATTCGTGGCAAATTGCATCCGTCGTCGCGGTTCTTTTGATACAGGCCGGGCTTATTACAGTGCTTCTGCGCGAGCATCGTCGGCGTAAATTTTCCGAAGTGCAGGCCCGGCAGCGCATGGCCGAACTTGCCCATGTCAACCGCTTCTCGACGGCTGGCGAACTGACCGCCTCAATTGCTCACGAAATAAACCAGCCGCTCGGCGCCATTCTGACCAACGCCGAAACCGCAGATGCGATCCTGCAGTCGTCGAACCCCGACATCGCTGAACTCAAGGATATCGTGAAGGATATTTTGCAGGATGACCGGCGCGCCGGTGAAGTCATCCGGAGGATGCGCAGCCTGTTGAAAAAGGCACCTTTTGAACTGAAAAACCTCGATCTCAATGACATCGTCCGAGAGACTGTCGAATTTCTTTCTTCTCTTGCTGTTGGGCGAAAGGTCGAACTGGTTAGTCGGATCAAACCGGCTGCGCTTCCGATCCTCGGCGACCGCATCCAACTTCAACAAGTCATTCTGAACCTTGTGGTGAACGGGATCGACGCGATGAGGGACACTCCGAGCGAAAATCGCATCATCAGCATTCGGACTTCGTGCGTTGAAACGTTTGCCGAGCTATCCGTGTCGGATCGCGGACCGGGCATTCCCGAAGACAACTTGAAAGGGGTCTTCGAACCGTTTTTTTACCAGCAAGGCGGAAGGCATGGGCATGGGACTGTCCATCGCGCGCACCATTGTCGAGGCGCACCATGGGCTGATATGGGCAAAAAATCGGGATCACGGCGGCGCGTCGTTTAGGATCAGGCTTCCTCTTAAGCCCAACAGCCGGATTTAATTGGCGACTAACTTGAGCATCCCCTCGGCTTGGATATGGCGCTACCGGCGTCTCGAGTGCTGTGTCGGGTGGTTGACAGACAATCCGGGCGATTTAATTTATTGTTACGCCCGGCAGAAACCATGACTTGTCGAGCATCCCCGCTTGCCAAATCGGAACCTTGTTTTTGTCGTCGATGACGACGCCTCGATGTTGAAGAGCGTAGCGCGACTGCTGCGGCAGTTCGGCTACGACAGCTTGCTTTTTTCCTCTGCGGAAGCCTTCGCAAGTCACGATACTTCGACAGGGCGGTTTGCGTCCTTCTCGACATCAACCTCGGCGATGTTTCAGGTATCGAGTTGAGGCACCGCCTCAAAGCAGCGAGCATTTCCGTGCCGGTCATCTACATGACTGGGAACGACAGCCCCGCCGTTCGTATGGCTGCGCATCAATCCGGGTGTCTCGCCTATCTCACAAAGCCATTCTCGGCGAAGTCTCTGATCGAGCCGCTCAAGAAAGCATCAGTGGGGATGACATAGCCGCCGGTGAAGGCAGCTACCTTGTCGCGGGCGTGGCTCTTATCACTTGTGCCAATTTGGCCGGATTGTTTGCTTGGCGCGGTTGCCGCCATGCCAGCAGCTCGTTGATGCCGCGCGATCAGAACATCCCAGTGGACAAAGGCGCATGCAGTGCTGCGGGCAGCCTGTTAGTACGCTATGCCTGTCTCCATGACCGACGACGAAGACGCTATTAACGAGATCAACGCCCTGGATGCTGATGATCGCGCTCTCGCGATCCACGAAGCTGGCCACGCTGTCGTCGCGCGTGCGCTCGATGCAGAGGTCGTGTTCGTCGAGATCGACGTGCGGACCGGCAACGGTGGGTCACGGAGCAGCGTCTTCGCCGACAACATCAAGAATCTCGCGGTCTGCGTCGCAGGTCGTAAGGCCGAACACGCTTTTGCAGCGCTTGCGCTGAGGTCAACGAGAACTGAGGAGAGGTCAACGCACGACCTCCAACAGATGGAGAACCTGTTGTTGCGCTTCCCCGAGGCCGAGCGCTGCGCAGCACGCGCGGCAAGCTACAGGCTGGCGGCCGAGAACCTGACAGCAAATGCGGATGTCGTGCACAGGATCGCGGACGAGCTGCTGGCGCGGGAACATATCGAAGGCGAGGAGCTGGCTGGGCTGCTCGCAGCCGTCGACAGCGCTTAGCAGCACATCAAGCACGACGCGGGCTCGCCTGTGCGTTTATTTTTTCGTGATGATGGAAAGTGGATCGAGGCCCGTCTTGGTCACTGGACGCTGTGGGTGCTGGCCCGAAGGCGCTGACCGCTATGGTCTCTGGACATTTGGCGCGGGATGCCG
>DATMCM010000054.1:0-3731 GCA_035558335.1 Blastocatellia bacterium
ACGGGAGAGTGTCCTCTCCGAAAGATTCGAGCTCCACTAACTCCTCTTAGTATCACCGAGGCTCCCTCGACGCGGAGCATTGCGCCTTCCCGCAACCCCACGACTGGCGTCTTGTTCTCCTCGAGAAATTGATTGATCCTCTCCTCCTGTGTTTCTCCCATGTGCTTTGAATTGGCATCGGGGTCCTGGTAGTGAGGGCTGATCTGGAAGGAAACGAGGCCCAGCGCATTGAATGAAGGCGGCTCGACGATCGGCATATCCTTGGTTGTTTTTATTGTGGGACACGAAACGTTCGAGCCGGCACTCGATCCGATGTAAGGCATTCCGGCTGCTACCTTGCGACGGATTGGAAGTAGCAACTCAAAATCGTAGAGGGCTTTCAACAGTCGGAAAGTATTCCCTCCGCCTATGAAGACTGCTTCCGCACTATCGACGGCCTGTGTCGCGTCGGCGATCTCGTGGACTGATTGAAGGTCATAGCCCATGGCTTTGAAGCGCTCGCGCGCCAGCGTGGTATAAGCATCGCGATCGTATAGAGCGAAGGGGACAAAGAGGACGCGTTCTATCGCTCCCAGAAAATGCCGGATCTCGTCCTCGGCATGATCCAGATACCCGCTGCCATAGAGCGTTGAGTTACTGATCAACAGAATGCGTTTCTTCTGATCGTCAACTTCATTCATTTTCTAGCTCCCTGCTCAGCAATTTCCGGTAGCAAAACCCATCCCCTGTTCTCCTCGCTTGTATGGTCATGTCGGCAAGGAGAGCCGAAGGTCGCTAGAACGTAAACCTCATTTGAAGTTCAAGGCGTCGGTTGTTTGCGGCCTCTGAGAAACCGAAGCCGCCACTTCCGGCTGGCTGGTTAGCCTGACCGAATAACGGAGATGTGATGTTGCCGATGATCGGTCCGGGATTGGTGTGATTCAACAGGTTGCGAGTCGACATCGAAACGATCAGATTGTAACGGCGGTTAGTCGATGGCGAAGGTCCTTGAGGCCCGCCTCCCGTGCCGAAGACACCCGGGGTTCCGCGACGGTCTTCTCCACCGCCTGGACCGCGCGGCGGCTGGACAGAAGCTGCTTCGCGGCCTGGACCGAATTCGAACGTCTTCGCCACTCGTAGATTCACCGTGATCAACCCGGGACCGCGCCCGAAATTGCGCGACACCGTTTCCTGATCTGGCGTGGGATTTGGATCGAGCAAGCCGTACTTGGTTTGGATGAGTCCGGGCTTATTCGGGTCGGTTGCGATACCGGGCCGCCCGTTAAACAACGTAGTTCCATAAAGGTCGCGGCCGACAGTGATATCGAACGGCGGCCCGGACTCCAAAATCAAAAAGGGGCTGAGCCGCACATTCCATCTCGTATTGAACGAACCGGTCAGCGAGGCGCGATGGTGAACGTCCGTTGCCGCAGGCCCGTACTCGCCGGTGAAGTCGTACGGGTTCGCCGGGAAGGTGCCGAGACTGTCCGTATTGCTCTTGGCGCGATTAAGCACGTAAGAGCCAGACAACGAAATGTTTTGGTTGATCCTCGCGTTTACATTGGTGATCAACTGATGCTGGTTGTACAGACCAAACGATTCCATGAGGAAGACTGGACCCGGCCTACCAAGCGGAAACATTCCGCTACTCGGAACTAGTGGATTAAACGTACCGGGCAACGGCGCATTGATGTCTTCGGAGCGGAGCATGTGGAGCCCGTGTGAATTCGCATAGGTAACCGCAACCGTAGTGTTGAATGGCAGTTGGCGTTCGACGCTGATTGCAGTTTGCATGATGTAAGGAGCGCGGAGCGTCGGGCTGATCTGCTGAATGGTCTGTATGGACTCGAAACCGGCTATGACAGAGATAGGAGGAATCACCGGGAAGAAGTTGGGGGTTGTGACAACGTACTGTTGCTGAACTATGCCGTTGTAGCGCTCCGCGGCCAACGTGTTCGAGAGGCTGAAGCGATCGTAAAAGGTTCCAAAACCTGCCCGGACCACGGTCTTCGGACGAGCATTGCGCTTCGTCGTTCCAGGCGCCCACGCAATCCCAATGCGCGGCGCAACATCGCGCCAGTCATGAATGTTGGTCTGTGTCTCATAACGCAGACCGAGACTCAGCGTGAGATTGGGGCGTACTCGCCAGTCGTCACCAACGAACGCTCCCATGTCGAACTGCCCGGCTGAGAGCTTCGGGTCGCCGGCGTTGATGCTGAACTGCGCGGCGCCTCCACCCAACGCGCGAATCTGGAGCGGTGTGAATCCAAGCTGCTGAAACTGTAGAGTCCTTTGATACCGTTCGATAGAGGTAATAGGCACGAGCACTGGCTGGCCGGATGGATCGAGCACCGGTTGGTTGTTGGAATCCAGTTCAGGTGCGGTCCCTCCTCCAAATGTATAAGTGCCGCCGAAGTTCTGCGGTGATGTGTTGTCATCGGTCTCACCGCGAAGCCGTATGCCGAACTTCCAAGCGTGTGTCCCTCGAACGATGTAGGTGATGTTCTGAAGCTCGTAGTTGTTTCTGGCGTCGAACGAGTGACCCACCTGGGCTCCGCCGCCGTTGAAAGATCCGAGCACCTGAATCGCCGGGCTCAAGCTGTTGGCAATGGTTTCCGCGTCGATATGAAAGAACTGGAAGCGAGTTTCGTTGATGATACTCGCGCTTAGCACGGCGGTCTCAGTGATTTGCACCGATTGGTTAATGTTCTGGGTGTGATAGCTGCGAGAAACCAGATTGAAGCCGCCAATCCCCGCATCGCGAATGTCGCTGCGCGTGAAACCGTAGCGAACGATTAATGTGTTAATAGGATTCATTTGATAATCGATGCGCGGGTTGACTCCTACCCGGCGTTGCGGAGTCCGAGGAGTATCCGTGAACGGGTTGATGATGTCGAGCGTCACCGGATCGAGAATGATCGCATTGATGATCGAGCCGTTGTCGATCGCGTCACGCCGAACATCCAGAAAAAATGAGGCCCGCTTATTGATCGGGCCACTAACGCTGCCGCCGTATTCCTTCAGCAAGAACGGCGCTTTTTGCTGTGCGTACGGATTGCGCGAGTTCCAGAAGTCATGTGCGAAGTTGTAGTAACCGGACCCGTGAAACTTATCGCTTCCCGGCTTAGTGAAGATCTCGATGCGGCCAAACCCAAGCCGGTCATACTCGGGTGAGAAAGGATTCTGATTAATTCGAATCTCGCGAATTGATTCTTTCGACGGTAGCTGCCCTCCGCTGAACCCATCGATGAAAATCGAACCACCGCCAGGTCCTGCTGATGGTCCGGCGAGCGCTAGCAAGTCCGCCTGAAGGTCTTCGGGATTGTCGGCAAGGGCTTGAAGATCGTTGCCGCGGAGAACGATCGCGCTGGCATTGTTGCTGGACTCGGTGCTTACGATCGGTCTGCCGTTGTCTTGCACCGTGACTTGCTGCTCTGACAACACAACGCTCAGTTGCAGGTCTAGCGTCTGAACTCCAGACTTCAAAGTGATCTTTACCGGCTCTTGAAGGGTGAGGCTCGGCGCCGCTGCCTCGACGATGTAGTCTCCGGCTGCTAGCCCGGCGAAAGAATAGCGCCCACTGCTGTCGGCGATAGTAGTCTTGGTCAAACCGGATGGGCCATTGAGAGTGAGCTTGGCCGCGGAGACGAGCGCGCCGTTCTGATCGGTGACCTGACCGCGCAAAGAGACAGTCTGCGCCGACACTCCTGAAGAAAGAAGCAATACCACCAAGAGACAGGACATGTGACGCA
>DATMCM010000055.1:0-12353 GCA_035558335.1 Blastocatellia bacterium
ACGCCGGCATCTCGTCCACATGCTGGTAACCCACCTCGACCTTTGCTTCATTAGAGATGGCATTGGTCACGGGGCCGATCATTCCGATGGCCTGATCGCGATGAAGATGACGCACCAGGGCTGATAGCCAGCCGCGAGTAACCACAGTATCGTTGTTCAAAAGAACAAGATAGTCACCCGTAGCATGCTCAAGCCCGATGTTGTTGGCGGGAGCGAAGCCAAGGTTGCTCGGATTCAGAAAGACGCGCAAATTCTGGAACCTCTTCTCTGCGTCCTTGAGATATTCGCGGGTAAGGTCGGAGGATGCGTTATCCACCACGATGACCTCGTAGTTAGGCCATTCGGTACGCTCATACAGGCTCTCGAGGCACAGGCGGTTCAATTCAAAACTGTTGAATGTAACAATGATGATCGAAGCCTTCGCGAAAGCCGCGCGAACTGCGGGAGCAAGCGTCTCGAAGCGCTTCTCCCAGGTATTCTCCGCGGCGAATTCGCGCCGGGCTTCTATAGCAGTCGGGTCGTGCTCAGCGAGCGCTGCGCTTATCTCTTTCTCGAACTGTTCGGCGGTTGACGCGAGCCGGACCAATGGCTGAAGGGGCACCATCTCTGGGATCGGCACGGAGACCAATGGTTTTCCAGACGCAAGAATCTCGTAAGCCTTAACCGGATTGGTCGCTTCAGTGAGCGGAATCCGTTTGAAGGGAATAATCGCCACGTCGAAGGATTCAAGCCAATCCGGGATTTCCGAGTAAGGTTTCTCGCCCGGCAAAAAGACGTTGGGTAGTTTAGAAAGTCGACTTACATCTGCGGTAAACGTTGAGCCGACAAGCACAAAATCCCAGTCGGTTCGCTTCTCGGCCAGGTCTGCGACCAGGCCGGAGTCAAACCAATCCGCGATTGCACCATAATAGCCAATTACTGGCCGGCTTGCCGGCGCCCTCGCGGTTGCATTCGTGAAGTGTTCGTAGTCGCAGGCGTTTCGAAGCAAGAGTACATTTGGGTTGTGCTTGCGAGCGTCGATTTCAAGAACGGAAGACGAGACAACTACCAGATCGGCAGACGACAAAAGGCTGGCCTCTTCGATAACCATCTCCGGCTGATTTGTTGAAAAGCCGGCGTGATGATCCATGCAATCGTAGATTATCGGCCAGGCAAACTCGTCCCTCGCTCTATTGACCAGGGGCCACCAGAAGGGCAGCTGTGCGATCGCGACACTCGCGCCCAGCGATAACTCGCGACGCAATTCGTCCAGTGCCGAGAGCAACTCGTCTCGCGCTTCGTCGTCCAGTACGTCTGTGTAGATATTCCGCTGTGGTCCGCGTAGGGATACTTCGTACACATTCGGGTGTTTCTCATGAATTATGTAGGCGTCGCCATTCGAGCGGAACTGCTGTGCTAAGTAGAAGACTCTGTGACCTGCTGCGGCAAATTGCAGCATCAGTTGTTGAGGGCGCTGTATGCGGAAGCCCCAATCGATGATCGGGAAGCAAACCACGTCATAAGCATTCGACTCAAGGCATGCGCCCGCCGACTCGTGCAGTGCTTGTCGCTCAGCCGTTTCCACTCGTTCCCGGCTCTCATGCTGGATCGAGACAGTGCTTGACTGCTGATTCTCAATCGTAAATGAACCAGTCGCTGATTGATTTGTTTCGGCGCCGTTCGGCTCTTTGCGCTCAGAGCGCATCAGGCCCAGCATTCGATAAACAGGCAAGAGATAGCGGTACTTGATGGGACCGTAAAGACTCAACAGCCGCCAGCCAAGTGAATTGGTTAGCCTTTCAAGCTGGGCTTCTTTCTCCGCCAGCCTGACCGATAGGTCTTGGACAGATCGCTGCTTCTCGGCGATCTCGGACGACAATGCTCGTACCGCCTCCCTATCTTTAGCCAGTAGCGTTTCCATCGTTCGGACAGCTTGATCCTTGTGCTCGCTCTGAGACGATAGAGACTTAATTGTCTGCTCGTATTCAGCCACACGCGATAAGGCCCGGTCCTTCTCTTCGGGCTCCGATGAGAGTGTCTGTATCCTCTGCTCTCTAGCTCCCATCTCTGCCGACAGCGACTGTATGATATCGAGATTTTGTTCGACCTTCGTGATCAGTGTCCTAACTGTGGTTTCTTTCTCAGCAATCGTTTCGGAGAGCACCGACATGCTGCGTTCTCTGTCAGCGATCTCGCCAGACATCTCTTGTCCTTTAGCCGCGAGTTGGGCCAACTGCGCTTGGTGAGCCTGGTCCCTCTCTGCTGCTTGGGACGATAGCAGATCGAGAGCCTGGTTCTTATCCGTTAGCTGGTCTCGCAAATGTTTCAGACCGTGATCGGCGCCGATGCTCAGGGCTAACGCGTCTGCAAGCGCGGCATTCGACTCCGCTACCTTCATGTCTTCGCGCTGAGCAAGCTCGGTCCAAACGCGAGGAACCGCCGCCGGCTCTTTCGAAACACAACCGAGACCCGCTAGAAGGTAGGTTTTCTGTTCCAGGGGAATAAGAGGAGAACGATGAATTCTGACGATCTCTTGGCTTAGTGTCTGATCCAACCCGGGGAGATCGGTAATAAAGAACTCGGCCCACGTCTTACCCATAAAGCTCTGCCCGAGGAACTGGAGACCGGCAGCCTCAAAGGCCGAGGAGAAACTGGCCAGAGGAACCTCCTTGCCGAATGGCCATTCGCCGGCACCTGCCTTATGAATCCGCCAAAGCCAATACCAGTAGCACAGTCGATTCGGCACGAGAGCCATTACATAACTTCGACTACGGCTCGCCATTCCTCTCAGGAAATTCGCTTGTTCCTGCAGCGAGTAGTGCTCGAGGACTCCCGCATTAAAAACAAGGTCAAATTCAGGATCGCCTTGGGTGAAAACGTCTCCATAAATGAACTCAGCCGAGAGCTCCTCTCGCTCAAAAAGTCGGCGCGCATATCCAAGCGCGTACTGCGAGAAGTCCATAAGGGTCACTTGGAACTTCCCTGTCTGCGCGAGAGCTAAACTTTGCCAACCTCCGCCACACCCGGCTTCTAGGACCGTGCCACCATTCGGAAGCAGGTCCGAAATATGCTGGACAAGCTCGGCGTTGAACGATCGGGTCGTTTCGTCCGCATCATACAGGGGTAAGGATCGATAATACTCGTCCCATTTCTCTTGTTCCGCGGTCTTGTCGGTCGCGGAACCCCGCTCCCGCAGGTAAGACTGAGAGCCGTATACAACCAGGAGCTGCTGCCCATTCCAGTAAAGCGGATCTATCTCAACCCGATTGGCGCAAAGCCGAATAAATCCTCCCAGGCGTTCCGGAAAGGACTCTTCGGTCAGATGAGATCGGTGATAATCAGACAGAGGAAACTCGTCATAAGGAACCAGTGCAACATAGAACTTGTTACACGAGCGAAGGTGGGCATTTACTAACTCGATAGGGATTTCGAAGTGTTCCAGGCAATTGGAGGTGACGATCACGTCGAATTGGCCGGGAATATCATCCGTTTCTGTAAGTATGAACTCGCGGTTCGGGTAGCGCAGGCGAGCTTGCTCGATGGCTCGTGATGCAAAGTCCAAACCGGTCACGCGGCACCCGGGAAAAGCCTCGGCGAGCACCTCGACTCCCTCTCCAAACGCGCAGCCCCAGTCTAAGACTCTGACCGGCTGCGACCGCAAATAGTCCTTCTCCGGAGCCGGGAGTTCCGCGATCAACCGTTCCATGAAGTGGCGTGTCTGATCGCTTCCACCGTGGGCATCCCATTCTTTTGCAAAGTATTCCTCCCACCATGAGCGGGAATTGATTGGACACGAATCCTCTCGCATTTCCTTCAACTCCAACTTATTGCTGCTTGAATCGAGTCTGTAAATATAGACCAAGCTTTGCCGGTGAATCCAGAACGAGGGGATGAGCCTAGAAATCCTGCGTACGCGGTGCGCCGTTTGCGAGCGTTACGGAGCGCGGACGCTTCTGCGTCTCAGGATGGTTGTTCAGGTGTTCCAGCAGTACGCGCACGCGAGCTGTCCACGAGTTCTTGCGAGCAAGATCCAGCAGGCCTTCCACAAAAGACATGTCCCGCCCCTTTAATCGAGCGAGGTCGAGCGCCCGACTGAATTCTTCCACGTTTCCTACATCGAACACCTCCGAGAATGCCAGGCACTCGGGCAATCTGGTGACGATCACCGGCTTTCCCGCGGCAAAATATTCGTAGAGTTTCAACGGCGAAGTTGCCATCGTGATGTCGTTAATGACGAAGGGAATCAACGCGACATCGAAGACAGAAAGATACGCTTTCAGCGATGCGTAAGGGCGGTGGCCGATCCATCGCACATTGGGAAGGCCGAGCAGAGATCGACCACGCCTGTTAAGGCTTAGGTCATAATTCGGACCTATTAACAGAAAAGTCCAGTCAGTTCTGAGACGTGCGAGCGACTCGAGCAATTCATAATCGAACCACTCAGCAAGGGCGCCGATGTATCCAGCCACCGGCTTGCCTTCGCGAGATAACAGCAAAATATCAGAGTCGTCGGGCGGCACGGAATCGGCGCCTATCAGCCTTTCCTCAACCGCGTTGGGGAGGTAGAGCGCGTCGGGACGCAATGCCAGTGCCCTGTCGTGAAGACGGCGGGCCACGCTCACAACTATCGTAGCTTCCCTTAGCGCGCGAGCATGGTTACTCTTAAGGAAACTCTCTTGGTAAGGAAAGATCTCCAACTCGTCAATCCAGTCGTATACAACGCTGCCGGTCAGCGAATACTCTGTCGCCCGTTCAAAGTTGTAGGTCAGCGCCCAGATGATTGGGTCTCTGATGCTGCGTAAAATTCCCGGGTCTCCTCGAAAGAGAAAGACGTTTGATTCAATCTCCTTGAATCCCGCTACATCGTCGAAGGCATTATTGACGTCAAATATCGACACGTGCCCCTGTCTGGCAAACTCTCGAGCGAGGTGATGCGGGCGTTGAGTGTTCAAGATGTCCCACCCGACCGACGGCAAGAAGATCACTGCGCCTTTGCTGAAGCGTACGCGCTCATGTAGCACCTTCAGTTGTTCGGCATAGGCGCCCAGCGCGGAGCGATCCAGCGCACTTACGATGGCTGCAGCCGCTCGTAGCGTGGCTGAAGGTCGTCCGGTCCCAATGGAACGTGGTGAATCTGGCAAGAGTCCGAACAGCCGGTAAACCGGTAGCAGATATCTATACTTGATCCGGCCGTAGCGTGTCAGGAGGCGCCAGACTAGTGAGCTAAGCTTGGCTGCAATTTTGCTGGGAACCATTCCGAATATATTACTTCACATTGGCTCCGGCGCAAGCGCTTGTTGGTCTGTAGCAAAAATCTCGATACAGAAGAGTCTTGATACAAATGTGTCGACGGAAGCTTGACGATTTCTGTTAGCGACGGGTAGAACTGGGTCGGCATTGCAAGGACGACTACAATAACGAGGCGATTGTCGGGAAAGGAAAGGATGACCAGATGCGATCCGGAAGTCTTTTGTTAATCGTGCTGACGCTCAGTGTTCCGGCGATCGGACCATTGCAAGTGGCGCACGCGCAGACAAGGCTTGATGTTTCCGAGACCCTGGTAGCAGACACGAGCGAGACCCTGGTCTTTGCGGGGGATGCCTTCCAGCAGACTGACCCGGACTTCAGGCCCAGCGTCGCCCGGCCGGCGTATCCACGCCAGCACCCAAAAGTGTCCTTCGATGAGGCGCATAACAACTCCGAAACATCCGGAGGGGGGCTACCGGCCGTTTGCTGATCTAATTACAAGCGATGGCTATGAAATCACAGTCAACAGAGAGCCTCTGTCCGGAAAACGGCTTAAGGCATTTGCTGTCCTGGTGATTGTCAATGCATCGGTGGCACCGGGAGCCGATTCGGCGTTAACCGATGAAGAATGCGACGCCGTGCGCGATTGGGTTGGTGGCGGGGGAGCGCTTCTCCTGATTACGGATCAGTCACCATTTACAGCCGCGGTTGGCAGGCTCTCGAAGCGCTTCGAGGTTGACCTTGCAAACGGCTATGTCATCGAAACCTCAGCTTACAATAAGGAGTCAGGTGATGAGACCGAGCTGGTCTTCACTAGGGTTGATGGGCTTGTCGTTGAGCACCCTATCACTCGAGGCCGCGACCAAACGGAGCAAATCAAGAGAATCATTACGTTCACTGGCACGTCGGTGAAGGGCCCTCCGAAGAGCGTGTCCTTTCTCAAGTTGGCCGCGACTGCGCGAGATGTGTTGCCTCCCGATCCTAAGCTCGCCGCATCCTCTGACCAACCATCTGACCCGAAAATCGTGTCTGCCGCGGATCGAGCCCAGGGTGTGGCCCTTGAGTTCGGCGAGGGGCGGGTAGTCGTCCTAACCGATGCTGCAGCGCTCACCGCGAAAATCGGGTCGCGGGGATTTCGATTCGGAATGAATATTCCTGGGTCGGATAACCGCCAATTGGCGCTCAATATCATGCATTGGCTGTCGGGCCTCCTTAAGTGAGAGCAGGTTTCTTTCATCGAAATTAGAATTTGCCCGCGATCGATGCGTTTCACTTGATTGCGCGAGAGGAAGAGTTATGCGAGTAAAAAGAATCGCCGGTTTACTGATGTTATCCGCTCTTTGGGTTATAACCGGAGAAGGACACCTCGCGGACGGGAAGACGCTCGCTGGACGGTGGATGATTGCAACCGAACCACAAACATCCAGCTTTACCTTGACTCACCTTCCAGAAAACGGTCATTACAGTCTGGTCATTTCTGACGGTGACGAAGGAAGTAATTCGGGATCCTTTTCCGTGGATCAACTTCAAATCTTGAGGGCGGTGATGCTGGAGGCTGAGAAATTCGCCTTATCGGAAGAAGGAGTATCGAAGGAGCCGATCACTACTCGCTTTATGGACAAGGGAGAGCGCGCATTCATTATCGATGTTCAAAAGGTGGGAAATCAAAGTCTGCTTTTCCTAACTCTCAAGACAGAAATCGGTCGGGTGACTGTGAACGCGGGGAAAATCAACAGGAGCATCAGGCGTAAAGAAGGGTTCTTCTTTGATCTACTGGCAGAGTTGCAATCGGTGTTGCCGAAACCGCTGGCCCAGCCTAGTAAGTGAAGCACGAGAGAACATCCCGCTCAAACCGAGATAGTTGTTGGTAGTCCGGTCATAGAAGAGGCCGCGAAAAAGATCAGCTCCCCTCTTGCGAACGACGCGCGCAGAAAGCGAGTTGAGACTCGAGCCAGTTTGAACTTGCCCTATTGCTTAGTAATCGCTCCATTAGGCGTTGCGGATGCACCGTTGCCCGAAACCCTGTTATTACCGTCTGAGGCGACCGTGCCGCCAGCCGGTATCACCGCAACGCCATTCGTGTTGTTATAGATCCCGTTGCCGGCGATGCGTATTGTAGCGCCGCTTGCGCCAGCCCTCACACCGTTCGCGTTGAATGCTATCTCCGAGTTTTCGACGTTTATTGTGGCGTTGGTTGCCGATGCCAGTAACCCGTCGCTGGTATTAGATACGATGGACGACCTGCTGATATGGCCAAACGTGTTGGTTCCGACGGTCATGCCGGTCACCATGCCTTCTAGACGAACATTGTCGAGCACGGCGGTCGCAAAGCCGGGAGCAACTACCGACACTCGTATTCCGGTGTTGCATTCAACGATATTCGTGTCTTGAACGAAGAGTGTCCCGCCGGTCGAAGGCAATGCGACGTCGATTCCATCTCCCGTAAAGCCTTCTATGTTTACATGGTCGACTACTAATTGCTTTCCGGAGAGGAACCTGATCGCGTCCAAACCATTACCTGCTCCGTTGATCGACACATTCCGGATTACGACTTTGCTCGTGGACGGCGCGTTGATGATGATGCCGTTAACAGAGGCGGCAAGGATCCCGGCAAGCGTCCCATCGCCGTTGATCGTGATGGACTTGGTTATCGTCACCGCCCCATAACCACCGGGGTCCAGCACGGATATCTCTCCATCGGTTGCTGTTTTGGAGATAGCACCAGCGAATGTCTTGCACGGTGCGGTGCGACTGCATGGATTTGCGTCGTCACCCACTCCAGACACCCAGGTTCTCGTTGCCTGAGCGTTCGCCAGTGAGGTAAAGACCAAAAGTACTACGGCTGTGGCAAGTATGCTGAGCAATCGTTTCATGAATTTCTCCTTTAGTCTACAGATTGTCTTAGCCTCTAAAATGTTGAACGGGGACGGGTTCCAACTTCAAATCTTGCCCGCAATTAATTGACGAAATCTATCGACGACATGATGCAGATTCAGGTCGGGCCTTTCCGGGATCGAGCGGCCGCCCCGAGAGGTTTGGCACGGTCGAAGTAAGCGGGTCGATTCGGGCTACCAAAAGATTCACTGAGTTTCAGCGAATCCTAAAAAGACAAACGGCGCAAGAACAAATAGTATTGCAGACCAAGAAGAAAATGACGGCCAGAGTAATAACACTAAGGGTCGGAGGAAGTCAACTACAAATAAAGAAGATTACAAATGAAGAAGTGTGAGGATTATCTCTCCTGCCCTTGCGAAAGGCCAGCTGAAAGATTAAGCCACACCGCAGCGTGATTATTAGATCCGGCTTGGAGGACTCCAAAAACACCGAAGGGGATGACGCAGCCCCCGTTGCCTCATCCCCCTCAGCTTTTGTTTTTACTTCGTCTGTCGCTTCTCTCAGTCTTGCGGTTGCCGGCAGAGCCCCCGTTCCCCCGACTACCGCGTAACCTTTAAAGCTACGCTGATCGAATTGGCAATGCTCGTGCCAGTCTCTCTGCCCCGCGCGGGTAGCCGCAACTCTTGTAATTGGAGGAAACCTGGGACGAGCGGCCACCGAGGATTACAATTCTTGTCACAGCGGTGGTGACGAATACTGTAAGCCAAGCGACGGAGAAGGCCTCGCGCTCAAGAGTCAAGCAGGCAAGCGAGCCCGATGGCGCCGATGACGTGATGGCTTTCGCCCGCTCGCTTTAACACCTGCTTTTCAATAGCAAATCCTGTGAGTTCGGCTATAATGGGGCCGGTCAGAGCCTGTTGCTCTGACACGGCTGGCACTCAGAGCGGGCCGCGGCAGTTTTGGCGGGCTTTACCTTTTCATATCGCTCGCATCTCGCGCCCGCCGCGCGGCGACCATAATTCTAATCTACGCGCGCCGAGAGAGTTAGGGCAAGAACGCTGAGGTCAATCTGAGCACTCCCCCTTATCCTTGGTGTTCTTAGCTTTATGACAACTGGCTGGTCGTTCTCGCGGTCGTTGAACCGCGAATTGCTCTTTCACAACTAGCTTAACTATTCGCAGCGTCGTAAAAGCAGGAACGGCTCGAGCGATAGGTAAGACGTACGGAGGTCATATGCAAGCTGATGTTACTCTGATTCGTATCGTCTTCGTCGCGGCGCTCGGAGGTGCAGGCTATTTCCTCAAACCGTTTCCAAAGCCAAGTGCCGGTAACGCGGTAATCTCGGCGCTGGTTGGGGTAATACTTGCCATCTCAATAATCTTCTTCGAGACCCGAATCCGCAAAGCCACGCTTAAGACTCTTATCGGCGGAGCGGTCGGGTCGATTCTTGGCATCGCGGGCGCAACACTCATCTGCTGGATAATAGCCGCGCAGCACGCGATACCCGAAGAGTTCAAATCTTTCCTTACGCTAACGCTGACTTTATTCATGGGTTACGTCGGACTGATTGTCGGAGCAATCAAAGGGGACTACCTGGATCTGACAGCACTTGGCGGCATTTTCGTAGAAAAGGGAGCAAGCAAGGCTCATTCACTCATACTGGACACCTCGGTCATCATCGATGGCCGCGTTGCCGACATTGCCGAGACCGGTTTCCTCTCGGGTACGCTCGTCATCCCTCAGTTTGTGTTACGCGAACTCCAGCAAATAGCTGACAGCGCCGACTCGATAAAACGCAACCGCGGACGCCGCGGGCTGGATATCCTGCAGCGAATTCAGAAAAAGAAAGGCAGCTACGAGATCATCATCAGCGAAGCTGACTTCCCGGATGTTCGCGAAGTCGACCACAAGCTGATCGAATTGGCCAAGCAGATCGAAGGCAAGATAGTCACCAATGATTTCAACCTGAATAAGGTCGCGCAACTCCGAGGCGTTTCGGTGCTGAATATCAACGAGCTTGCCAATGCCCTGAAGCCAGTTGTTCTTCCCGGCGAAGTAATGCGCGTTTTCGTGCTCAAAGAAGGGAAGGAGTACAACCAGGGCGTGGCCTATCTGGATGATGGGACGATGGTTGTCGTCGACAACGCTCGCCGGATGATTGGCAAAAACGTCGACGTATCGGTCACCAGCGTATTGCAAACAACTGCGGGCAAAATGATCTTTGGCCGCTTTAGTGAGGACGGGCGAGTGGCCGCCCCGCGTCACACGTCGGCGTCGCAGTGACCCAGGGCAAGCTCAACATAGCCATCATTCCCGCCGCCGGAATCGGGGCGCGCATGCACTCGGATCGCGCCAAGCAAATGATCGAGCTGCACGGCGTCCCGTTACTGGTGCACTCGCTCCGCCGCTTCGAAGACTGCGACGCCATCCACCAAGTCATCCTGGTCCTGCAGCCAAGCCTTACGACCGACGTACTTGGGCTTATCTCCCGCCATAACTTGACAAAGATTGGGCGCGTTGTGGCCGGAGGCGCAGAGCGTCAAGACTCGGTCTATCGCGGTCTTCAAGTCATCAAGGAGGAATACGCCGGGATCATCGTCGTGCATGACGCGGCTCGTCCATTTGTCAGACCCGAAGAGATACGAAGCGTGGTCGAGCGAGCTGCCAATACCGGCGCAGCCTTGATGGCTATTCCAGCGACTGACACGATCAAACAAATGAAGGGCGGGCGAGTCAAACGCACGTTAGATCGCAAGCGCATTTATCAAGCACAAACGCCACAGGCTTTCAAGTACTCGATTATCAGAGAGGCATACGAGCGCGCTTACGCCGACGGCTTCACGGCAACCGACGACTCTCAGCTCGTGGAGCGCATCGGTCATCGAGTGTCGATCGTCGAAGGCTCGCCGATCAACCTCAAGATAACTCGGCCATTCGATCTGAAGCTGGCTGAGGTAATCCGATCGGAGTTCTTCGAGAAAGCAACGTCGATTGAGGATGTCTCCAAGGTCAAATAAACGATGACCTCCTCTACCCGCATCGGAATAGGGTACGACATACACCGGCTGGTCGAGGGGCGGAAGCTCGTCCTGGGCGGGGTCGAGATCGCCTTCGAGAAGGGGTTGCTCGGACACTCGGATTCCGACGTGCTGACCCATGCCGTCTGCGACGCTCTCCTTGGAGCGGCCGCACTGGGCGACATCGGGAGTCACTTTCCCGACACCGATCCGCGCTGGGCGGGCGCCTCGAGTTTGGAGTTCCTTGCGAGCGTCGTTGAACAGCTCGCCGATCGAGGATACCGAGTTGTCAACGTGGACGCGACGGTGATTGCAGAACACCCGAAGCTCAAGCCTTACATTGAAGCGATCCGCGAACGGATGGCCTCAATGCTTCGAGTAGGCGTTGGTCAGGTTAGCGTGAAGGCGAAGACAGGCGAAGGTCTAGAAGCGGTCGGACGCGGCGAGGCGATCGCAGCACAGGCGGTCGCATTGCTGATGTCTCAATAGTCGCGCGACGTCTCCGGAATGTTTGACTAATATTTGGTTGAGAGAGTGTCCATGGCAAGAAAAGTCTGCGCGACTGTCTTCATTTTTTTAGCGTGGTCAATCTACGCCAGCGGTTTGTCGTCACATCCGGAATCATCCCAAAAAAAGGCTTCGCGCGATCAAGCTGAGAAGGCTGTCCGCACATCGATTTACGAGATGATGAGGGCTTTTCTCACGGTAGACGTCAAAGCCCTAAAACAGCGCTCTGCTCGGCGCACGCTTGATCTGGTCAATTTGGTCTACGAGGCAGCGCAGGAAGAACCGCGTCTTCAAGAAGAGTTGCGGAACGCGCGAGTAACTAATTCCGACGAGTTTATGAGGTTCTTCGTCCAGGGGATGGCGAATCAATACCTTCAAGCATTGCCAATGGCCCCCGAACAAGCAGCAAGAAAAGTTGCTCACGACGCAGTCGTATCGTTCACCAGCGATTCCGAAGCCACTATCATCGTGAATAATGCTGAGTTTGCTCGGGCAAAGCTCGTGGCAAAAGAGTGGAAGATCGATTTGACCGATTCGCTCAAGAAAGCTGTCCTAAACGAAGTTAAGAATCCAACGATGCGAGCAAAGATAAAGAACCTCTAGATGCGAGCTGTCGATATCATTGCAAAGAAGCGCGACGGACGCGAGTTGAGCCGCGACGAGCTCGGCTTCGTCATCAAAGCTTACACCTCGGGTGAACTCGCCGACTACCAAATGTCTGCACTCCTGATGGCGATCTATCTTCGCGGCATGACCAGAGGAGAAACA
>DATMCM010000056.1:0-4896 GCA_035558335.1 Blastocatellia bacterium
GCGTTGGCAGAGGCACACAGGGTGACCAAAAGACTCAAAGCCAAAATAGAACGCATCGTTTTTTCTCCAATCGACCTGTACCGATGTTTTTTCGAATGTTTCGTTCCAGTTAGGAACATTCCCCAATGCGAATAGCTAATCCATTGATTACGATCACTCATGTCATCGCTCCTTGCTTTCGCGGGTGTGAAGCTGATGTAGGTTAGCAATCCGCCGGCGCCATTAAATTCGGTTTTAGATTTCGCAGCGGCTTTTTCAATGCAGGTTTGCATTCGACAGCTCTACAAGCTTCGAACGAACCCCGGCGTATCGCTCTGGTTCGCCGCATAGTATCGCTCCGGCCGCTTACCGCATTTATCGCAACGCATCTTCGCTCCGAGTTGATCGAGCGTCATGGCGCACCGCGCGCCACAGGCGGATTCAGTAATCCCGGCGGCTCCCCCGATGATGCTGCACACTCTGCTGCTCCAGGGCCTGCTGCCACAGGAGGCGCCGGTTGAAAACGCACAAAGTGTTCCATCGCCCGGATGCCGACGCCAGGCATTGGTCTCGGGTCTGATAGGAGCAGTCGCCGGAATAGCCGAGCTCCCCACCCATGACGCACCAAGGGTAATCATATGAGACAGGAACGGCGGAGGCGGAGCCCGCGAAAGCGGCCGTCGTCCCGGCTGCTATCAAGGCCAAAATGGCTAACATTGTGCGCATGATCATGTTTCCTCTCGTGAAGTCTCCGTACCGCCCTGCCCAATAACTAGTAACAACCTACAGACTGTCGCAGCGGCGGCTGATCATGGTTCGATCACGATCAAGGCATCTAAAAGCTTCGAACGAACCCAGGCGTGTCGCTCTGGTTCGCCGCATAAAATCGCTCAGGTCGCTTCCCGCATTTATCGCAACGCATCTTGGCTCCGAGTTCGTCCAGCGTCATGGCGCTGAGATTCGGTAGTCGCTCGCGGATCATCCGGAGGCGCGAGCGGCACGCGGTGTGGCCGCCGCATCTTCATTTTTGCGCCCGGAATGCGCCACTCGCCATCAATCAGATTAAACTCGGTCCATTCGGCCTTCCGAAGCTCACTGGGTCGGACGAGGACCAGTGAGGCCAGCTTGAGGGCATATCTGGTAACCGCTTGACCTTCGAAGCCATCGATGGCTCGGAGCAGGGCGCCCACGGCGTTTGGCTCGACGATCGTTGCGCGGTGGGTAACGGTTGGAGTGATAAGGGCGCCGCGGAGATCGCCCGTCGGATCCCGCTCGGCTCGTCCCGTGGCGATGGCAAAACGAAACACGGCTCCCACGGTACCGCGCAGGCGGGCATCTGCGAGCGAGACATGAGGATACGGGCCGATCGCGAGCAGCTTCTGCTTGGCGTCAAAGTTATAAGCGTAGCGCCAGAGCTTCGATCCGGTTTTTGTGACGAGCATGAAGAGGCCGCCACCATCGGATCGCTTGTAGTCTTTTTCGGCTGGCTTGAGATGCCGAAAGTAGCTGTCGTTCTTGACCGGCATGGGTTCGATTCCACCCAAAAATCCATGAAACTCCCTGAATACCATGAAAACCCGGCGAACAGCCGCGCACTCTAAAATGCGACTTAGGCTCGTCTTTATTAAGGAAAATGAACGTTGGCGAACGAGGGCGGATGCCTGTCTGGTGCCCTGGCCGGCAATCCTCTAATTTACTGCCGATACCAACAGAAATACCAACAAGATGATGCTCGGTATTAGCTCGCAATAATAAAACAGCAGGCTCCTCGGCAGCGGGCACGGCCATGCCGTTCCGGTCTCCACAATCGCCCCGACAGGAATCGAACCCGGCTCGACTCGAAATTGCTGCGGATCGACCTAACCCAATATCGGCCGGTCAAGGGCGGGTCTTGTCATACGCACCCCATCCATTAGCCCCGACGATGCGATCCGCTGAACCTCCAATGACGATGGCGCGCCAATGTCCGACAACACACTAAATAAGCCGCTGCAGATCTTGGGCTGCGATACTAGGCCCCGGCGGCGGCCACTGCGCGCACGGCCGCTCGACCGCGTCGACCCTGCACAACGAGGAAGGCGCGTTCGACAGCGATGTAGTGGAAGTCCAACTCGCTCACGACACGGAAAAAAAGCGTCGGCGACGGACGAGGTGGTGAGGCGCTAGCTTCGCAAGAGCGACAAGAACAAGCCCCGCGGCATCTATAACCTTCCGGCCTTTTGGGCCGAATGCGTGCATTTAATGTGGCATCGGTCTGATCGCCTCGACAGCCTACGCGACAGTGCGCCCGCCGTCTCGCTGCGGAAATTGGCGGCTTAGCTCGCTCTCGTTTCGACCCTTGGCAGAGAAGCGTGATATTCATCAACGCTGTCGAGGTCGATTAGGGTCTTGCCGCCCATCTTGTACGCCCTGATCCTCTCGCGGGCGATCAGTTCATAAGCCTTGGTCTTTCCGAATTTGCCATAGCGGCAACCGTTCTTGAACTCAACGAGCCGACGCCGCTTGTTGTTATCATTGTCAACCATGGGATTCTGCATGTGTTTCGATGATCTCCGCCATAATCGGATCAAGCAACGCTGAGCGAGATGGGCATTTCCACGGCGCGACCTTGGTGTCTGAGCTGACTTACCAGGAAGGCGCAGCTTCTACTGCTGACTTGTTTCGACGCCATCTGCGCGTAGCCCAATTGCCCAGGATGCGCTTCAACTACATCGCCTACGGCGCCAAACAGAGGCTCTCTGATGTCGCCGCTAACTCCTGCGCGCCGTAGCGTACAAATCGGACGGATCGAGAGCGCTATTAAGACCTAGCACCACAAACTGCGGAACAGGAGGTCGGTGGTTCGAGCCCACCCAACCGGTCTCGCGACTGCTCTCGGTCCCGGGTCCGTCTTACGGCGCCGCTATGCTGACCGTCCTGCGGGTGCCTTCTATCCGCTACCCACGAAAGGCCCTGCGCCGACTTCGTTCTCGCGCTGCAGCTAGCCAGTGTCAATATTCGCTCGACAGCGAGTAGCGAACGCCATTCGCAAGGAAAAGCGTGCCATCCTTCTTCTCTTCTGCTAGTGGAGATACTGGTATGGCGAATCTAAAATCACAATTGCAGCCTCAGATTGCTAGGGTAACGTCGCCGCTGGATTACGCGTTGCGGGTAATTGGAGATCCCTGGAGTTTCCTCATTCAACAAGAGGCGTTCTTTGGGGTTCGTCGATTTGGTGACTTCCAACGCAACCTGAATATTGCAAAGAACACGCTGACCGATCGTCTGTCTTTGCTTGTCGAATTTAGCTTACTTGAGAGGAGGCGGTTATCCGATCGTTCGGATATCCATGAGTATCGTCTGACCCCTCGTGGCCTTGATACCTATTCCTATGCGCTTTCGCTCATGAAATGGGGTGACGACTGGCTTGCCGGAAACGACGGCCCGCCGGTGATCCTTTCGCACAAGACATGTGGTCATGTCCTAAATCTTAGAGCGACCTGTCGAGCCTGCAAGCGAGAGGTGAACGCTGCCGACATCCAAATTGACCTGGGCAATATTGCCGAAACTGTCCGCGAGGATACTGCTCAGGTCAGGATATCTTCGAGGCCGGAGCTCTACACTGCTGGGCGTCCCACATCGGTTAGCCGAACCCTGTCGGTCATCGGAGACCGTTGGGGGTTCTTTGTCCTTTGGCTCGCTTTGGCTGGAGTAACAAAATTCGAGCATTTTCACAGCATCCTCGGCATAGCCCGTACCACACTGACGGTGAGGCTAAATCATTTCGTCGAGCAGGGTCTGTTTGATCGTATTGAGTATCAACAACGACCACCGCGTCACGATTATCGCTTGAGCGAAAGCGGCAGGGCGATCTGCTCCGTTCTACTTACTCTTCACGACTGGGGACTTCGCGGCCTCTCGAAAGAAGAAGAAACATCGGTGCTTCATCGGTCTTGCGGAAAGCCACTGCATGTCGAGATGATTTGCCTTTCATGCGGCAAGCCGCCTTTGCCCAAAGAGGTTGAGGTGAGGCAGGTTCGTGTAGTTGCTCCCCGCACGCGCAAACCAAATTCCCCGGCGACATCGTCAATAAAGAGCGCTCGTCGCCCTGGAGTATAGTCACGAATGACGAACGCCTTTGTTCAAAGGTCGAGTGCAGTCAGTTCCCCGGGTCCGAAGACGACATAACGTCTCCGAATGTCTCCCAACGCTCGCCCTGGAGCCGAACAGTTCGCATACCCTTCATCGGCGCAAAGTCAGACGGGCTCGTGTTGATGACGATGCCTGGCAATAACATTTCCGGCTTGAAATCTTTTAGATTCGAAGCCTGCTGCATAACGTTTGCTCGCGTGAGGTTGTTTTCGCATTGTTCAAGAACCTTCACCATCGTCTGAGAGGCGACGTATGCGTAAACCACGAAGTAATCATTTTTATCAGCGTCCGGCGCGTATTTCGCGATGAAGGCGTCAAACCGTTGTTTAGCCTCGTCGTTGGCCCATTGCTGATCAGATGGATCCTTCAAGTAGACCGTCGAAATGATGCCCTGAGCATTCTCAAAGCCAGCAGGACGGATCACCGTACCGATCGACGCGCCGATGCTGGACAGGATGAAAAGCGGCTTCCAGCCAATCTCGGATACCTTGCGTATCGACTGGGCGGCGCCTTTTGGCAAGGCAATCGAAACAAATACGTCTGCTCCGCTAGCTCTCATCTTCACGATGTGTGAATCGACGGTCGGCTCGGATATTTCGTAACTTTCCTCCATGATGATCATCGAGGACTTGCTGCCAAGGCCGTCCTTCAGGCCTTTAAGGTAGTCCTTTCCGAGATCGTCATTCTGATAGAGCACCGCAATCCTGGCATCTGGCTTCGCGTTGAGAACGTACTGCGCGAAAATGCGTCCTTCGGTCTGATAATTGGGTTGAAAGCCCATTGTCC
>DATMCM010000057.1:0-2830 GCA_035558335.1 Blastocatellia bacterium
ACGTTATCATTGAAGTACACGACCTTATCGAATGTTGCATTGGCACCGTGATACGATCGCAATGGGCGGGCCGAATCGGCCTCGAGCCAGTATGAGGTAGTAATAAAACCAAGTCGTCCACTCGGTCGCAGCAGCTCGATCGCGAGGCCTATAAAGCAATAATAGATATCCATTTTCCGCTCGTACAACGCGCGCCGTCGTGGAATCTTGCGAACGTTGGAGTCAAAACGGTCCGCGTCTTTAGTCTCGCCAATATATGGCGGGTTGCACAGGACAGCATCGAAGCCGTTGGCTCCACCTGTCTCCGAGACTAATGCATCTGCGAATTCAACATCCCAGTGGAAGGGCGCTACAACATCAAGCACTTGCTGGAGACCCTTGTCCGCCAGACCAAATGTTTGATCCTCAAAGCTCCTACGAATACCTACGCGCGCCGCGTCCCCGGCCACGCAATAGAGAACCCATAGGGCACAGGCCTCCAGTAACTCGAGCGAGTCAACATTGATACCTGCCAGCAATGACTTCTTCTGAAGGATATCCTCCAGCCGTTCTGTCGGCCCGCGGCTAATTGACATTGCGATCTGGCGAAGCTTCATTCGAAAGACATCGATATTGCGAGCAAACCTCAGTTCGAGCTGCTCGCCGGGAACTAGGAGTACTGTGCCATCCGTGTCGAATTTTGGAAGAGAGGTTAGATCAACCGTATAGGCGCCGATTAAGGAGTTCCCGCGCTTGAGATGGTGGTCGAGAAACGAGAGTGGCCGTCCGCGATCCATAGTGAATAGCCATATTGAAAGTTTGGCCAACTCGACCGCCATCTCGTTAATGTCCACCCCATAGATACAACGCTCGGCGATCATGCGCTTGTATCGGATGAACTCCTCGTCGCTCATCATTCCGTTTTTGTCCTTGCCTTCTCGGATCAACGCATCGCCATAAGCGCGGGCCAGGTACTCGGTCGCTGCGACAAGAAAGTGTCCCGAGCCCATCGCCGGATCAAGTATCTTCAAGTCGAGAATCTGGTCGGAAGTGAGCGGCACGTCCTTCATGTCGGCTTCAGACTGTTCGCCGCGCAACAAGGGCCCGATTGTGTTGTCGACGATGTACTGAACGATGTAGTCCGGCGTGTAATAGGATCCCGAAGACTTTCGCTTGGACTCGCGCCCGCCGAACACCAGGAAGTAGCGGCCCTTCTCCTTGAAGCCCGCTATCTTACATCCTCGCGGCAGTCGCGGATTGTCTGGGTTCTCATCCACCGCCTCCTGCCACTCTTTGAGCTGTTGTTTCTCGTCCCTGCTCAGCTCGGAAACCGAAGCGTACTCGTCCGCAGTTTTGCTGCCCGAGCCACGCGTTATGACAGCCTTGTCTTCGTCAGCGATGAGTGCTGAGTATTCGAGAATGCCCTCGTAGATGCTGCCAAGGTGACGAATCTCCAGATCACGATAAGTGATCTTCTTGCGCCCCTCACCTGGCTGCTGACCGGATCGCGGGCGTGTGCGGCTCAACAGATCGATAGCTCGTGCAAGGTAGTAGTCCCCGAGCTCGACGCTTTCGAGAAACTCGTGCTGGTCGGGATCAAACAGGCCGCCGTTGTATGCGGGAATGATCTCCCCCCATCCTTTGTTGACCCAGGTGAACAACTGTTTGCTCAGCCAATCCCACAGGAATGCATCGCCCTTGCTAAAGAACGACTTAGTTTTATCCGGATCATCGTAGACGGAGCTGATGTGATCGCGCATCGACTCCAGGCTACTGTCGCGGTAAACCTCATTCTCCATCGGCAGCAAGTTACGGCTCTCGGAGTAGAACAGAAATAAGAGCCGGTACATCAGACTGAGCGATTCGTGATAGATTTCTGTGAGCAGCTCATCGGAATGCAGGAAAGCTTCAAGAGAACCAGAGAACTCCTTCTTCTCGCGCCACGCTTTCAACACGTCGTGGTTGGCTCGCAGAAATGCCAGGAAACCGTCGCCCAACCCCTCGAGCGCGCGGAAGACGTTCTGCTTCAGCTCGTCGCTGATTTCCTTGCCGTGGCGCTCGCTTTCCATAACGGCGCGATCGAGTCTGGTCCGTTCGTGGTCGCCCTTTTCGGTGAACGACTCGCCGGAGAACAACCCAAGGCAGTACCTGAAGGCGAGAAGCGCCTCAGCATCGCGTCGGTCCAGAACTGCCGCCAGATCAAGCTCCAGAAACGAGCGTGGCTTGTGAGCTGTACTCTTGTGTAGGAGGCGTAGCTTCTGACCATTTGTCAGGACCGCCCATTGCACATCCGAGGCTGTGAGCGCTCGCTGCGCCAGGTCCATTGGGAGAACGTCACCCTCACCGTTTGTTTGGACGGCATCTAACTCGCTGCGCCAGGCAAGAACCCAGATCAAACATGCCAGTTCGCCTCCCGCGTCCTTGCCCTGATATTCGTCAGTTGGTTTGCCGGACAGGACAGCTTGCGCTACGACGTAGTCGGGTTCGAAGACACCGGTCTGCCCTACGATTCTTACGCCGCTGATAGCTTTGATCCCGAGCGCCGAGAGCAGGAGCGCCTCGCACCACTTGCGTTTGGTTTCATCGGCATCGGCTGAAGCCAGCGACGGTCGAAGGGAATCGACGCGCTTCGCGATTTCCTTCAAGAGGGTCTTGGCTTCGTCCTCGGGAAACGCCACTAGTTCGTCGTTAGGAAACAAACGTTCGAGATAGTAGTCCGAGAAGATGCTGTCCGAGTTGATTATGTAGGGCCACAACGTTGACCGATATGCAGTCGTGCGGCCGGTGGTGCCTTCAACGGGATGTTCGATAGTCGCGCGAATTGCCGCCGCTACAATCGGGATCAGCGAGT
>DATMCM010000058.1:0-2081 GCA_035558335.1 Blastocatellia bacterium
TGGTACGCATGTCAGAAAGCCGCCCAGCGCGCCGGCCTCCAGAAACGCGTGTATCCCCATTTGCTTCGCCACTGTTTTGCGACGCATCTATACGAGGCTGGCGCGGATCTCCGCGCCATTCAGGTCCTGCTCGGTCATGAACATCTGAAAGACACCTTGCTTTACGTGCACCTCGCGATACAACGCCTCAACTCCACCGCGAGTCCTTTGGAATCGCTATCTTTGGACGACAAGCCGCCTGACGAGAACTAGATGAGCCGGCCGCCTCTGGAGGTGGCCGACATCGTCCGCGCTGCCGGAGAGGCGTTCATCGAACGAAACCGCCATTGGCTCCGTTGGAAGCACGTGAAAGTACTGCGGGCCATTCGGCGTTGTCGTACCGCCGCTCTCGGCGGTCATCTCGATGAGTGCACCCGCTGCGGACATCGTGCCCCCATCTCCTATAACAGCTGCCGCGATCGCCATTGCCCCAAGTGTCAGACCGCTGCTCGGGATCGCTGGATCGCTGCGCGTCGACGAGAACTTCTCCCGACCCGCTACCTGCATGTGGTCTTCACACTACCCGGCCGGTTGGTGCCACTGGTCCTGCAGAACAAGAAGGTCCTCTACGGTCTGCTGTTCCGCACCAGTGCCGAAACTCTTCTCGAAGTGGCACGGGATCCGAAACATCTCGGCGCAGAGATTGGCTTCTTCAGCGTGTTACATACCTGGAGCCAAAAACTCAACATTCATCCGCATGTCCATTGTGTCGTTCCTGCTGGCGGCCTCACGCTCGATCACACCCGCTGGGTTCGTTCACGAGACAACTACTTTCTTCCCAAAGAGGTGCTGCGTGAAATCTTTCGCGGCAAGTTCGTCGATGCGCTCAAACAGGCTTTTCAGAACGGTCAGCTTCGCTTCGAGGGAGACCTGAAGCTTCTCGCGCAACCCAAGACCCTCGCTGCCTGGCTGCGGCCACTCTATCGGCAAGACTGGGTGGTCTACTTGAAACGTCCCTTCGGTGGCCCCGAATATGTGCTGCACTATCTGGGCCGCTACACTCATCGTGTGGCCATCTCCAACCATCGTCTGGTCTCCCTCAGCGAGGGTCAAGTCACTTTTCGCTGGCGTGATTCTGCTCACGACAATGAACAGAAGTTGCTACCCCTATCGCTCGATGAATTCTTGCGCCGCTTCTTACTGCACATCCTTCCCAAAGGTTTTGTGCGCATCCGTAACTTCGGTTTCCTAGCCAACCGCAAACGCGCCGCGCTCCTACCCCTTTGCTTTCAGTTGTTGGGTTCGGCACACCAGCCGCAAGCCGAACAACACGCCTCTTCCACCGAAGAATCTCCCGATCTTTGGCGCTGCCCTAAATGCGGTGGACCGATGAAGGTCATCGAAAGACTCACCGCTGCCGAAATCCAACTTCGTTCTCCACCACCGATCAGCGCTGCGGCATGAGACTACTCTCTCCAACTCGAAAACTCTGCGTCCTTCCGGGCGCTCCGTATCTTTGTGGCTCGCCGTCAAACCGATCCCTTCTTCCACCTTCTTCGACCACAGTCTTCGCGATACTTTTTCGCAGTTGCCAGTTTCCGCGCGCACGGTGTCACGTGTCGTGCCCTGCCGAACAGCCTCGGCACGGCCTAATACCGCTCCTTCGCACAATTGAATTTGCATAGGGCCCGCGTCCACCGCAACCACGGGCGGCCACGTCCAAACGGCTTTACCGGACGCGCGCAGAACTTCGCGCCTCCGTTCACTCCTCGCCGAGAACGCGCATCCGGTAAAGCGCTAGCGTTAACCAGGCACTGGCCGCGAGTTCCCTTATACTGGGTGGGAAGCGTAGGGTTTCGGAGGCCAGCAGTGCGAGACTGGGGCAGAATTCTTATTCGCTCTTTCGGCATTTGCAATTGGTTTTTCGGACTGACCGGCGCTTATTTTTTGATCGACGGTCTGCGGAGAGTTCATCACTTCGGGGCGCGTCCATACGAGGCAAAAGCCTATTATCCCCTCGTTGCAATTAATGCTCTATTTCTCGTTGCAATTTTCACGACCGGCTACTGGTTGATTCTATTTCGTAGGCGTGGTGTGGTTTT
>DATMCM010000059.1:0-4886 GCA_035558335.1 Blastocatellia bacterium
CCCGGCGGCGCCCATGTCCTGAATGCCGACGATCGCTCCAGCGCGCATCGCTTCAAGACACGCTTCGAGCAGCAACTTTTCCAAGAAAGGATCGCCCACCTGAACCGTCGGCCGCTTTGACTGAGCTTCGTCGCCAAACTCTTCTGAAGCCATCGTCGCGCCGTGAATTCCATCGCGCCCGGTCTTCGCTCCCACGTAGATGACAGGGTTGCCGACGCCGGCCGCGCGGCCGTAGAAGATCTGATCCGCGCGCATGATTCCAACCGTGAAAGCGTTCACCAGCGGATTACGCGAGTAGCTCTCGCCGAAGCGCACCTCGCCGCCGATCGTTGGAACTCCGAACGCATTTCCGTAATCGCCGATCCCTTTCACGACGCCAGCAAGGATCGAGCGGTTTTGGGCAACCGTAGTCTTTTCTTCGTCAGAGGCGTCAGCAGTCGCGGTGAGAGGCCCGAAGTGCAACGAGTTCATCGCCGCTATCGGGCGAGCTCCCATCGTAAACACATCGCGCAGGATGCCGCCCACGCCGGTCGCTGCGCCCTGGTAAGGCTCGATGAACGATGGGTGATTATGCGACTCGATCTTGAAGGCAGCCGCCAATCCGCCGCCGATATCGACGACTCCGGCGTTTTCACCAGGTCCTTGTAGAACGCAGTCGCCTCCGGTTGGAAGCCTTCGCAGATGAACGCGAGAAGACTTATACGAGCAGTGCTCTGACCACATCACCGAAAAGATGCCTAACTCGGTAAAGGTTGGCCTGCGTCCCAGAAGCTTTATGATCCGATCGTATTCTTCCTGTGCGAGCCCGTGGCTGCGAATGAGTTCAGGAGTGACCGCGGGTTCGTTCATAGTGGCGCTTCTTCAAAGCCAGGGCAAGAAATGATTGACGGGTATGCTAACGCAGTACAGGAGGGCTTTCAAGACGCATTGAAAAACTCGTTCCGAACCCTGATAATCCTCGCTCAACATTAGCCCGCCACTTCGGCCAAATAAACACATGACAAGAACTCATCCTGAGAAACAACACACCCTAACGGGCGACTTCCGGTTTCATAACAACTTCCACTCGCAGCTCCTCGCCCGCGACCGGGACGTGATTGTCTACCTGCCCCCTCGCTATAAGAAAACCAGACTGAAGCGCTATCCGGTGCTCTACCTGAACGATGGACAGAACCTATTCGACGGGGCGACTTCGTTCATCCCCGGGAACGAGTGGAGAGTCGACGAAACCGCCGAACGGCTTATCAAGTCGCGCGCGATCGAGCCCTTGATAGTCGTCGGCATTTACAACACCGGCGTGGACCGCGTTGACGAGTACACCCCAACACCCGATCCGCGAAAAGGCATGGGCGGAAAAGCGGATCTCTATGCGCGAATGATCCTTGAAGAACTGAAGCCGTTCATCGATGCGAACTATCGCACGCTCTCAGGTCCGAAAGACACAGGGATCGGCGGCTCGTCGCTGGGCGGCCTGGTGTCGCTGTACATCGCGCTCAACAATCCGGAAGTCTTCGGCCGAGTGGCGGCGCTCTCGCCGTCGGTCTGGTGGGACAATCGAATCATTGTTCGCCAGGTGAACTCGCTGGAAGTGAAGCCGCAGCTCCGCATATGGCTGGACATCGGTACCGCTGAAGGCGAAGCGGTCAAGGCATTGCCCCTGCTGCGGGATGCGCTTGTTGAGAAGGGTTGGAAGCTGGGGGAAGACTTGAGCTATTACGAGGCTCCGGACGCAGTTCACGATGAGCGCGCCTGGGCCAAACGAGTCGAGCCGGTGTTGCGCTTCCTGTTCCCCAGGACGAAGAAGAAAAAACGCGGTTGGCTAAGAAGCTTTCGCTAACTCGGCCAGGGTGTCGGCCAGTGAATAAAAGATGATCCGCCCGTCGTTGCTGCCCAACAGCGCCTCGCTTGCGCGCTCGGGGTGAGGCATCAAGCCCAACACGTTACGCTCGCGGTTGCAGATGCCGGCGATGTTTTCTAGTGAGCCGTTTGGGTTCGAAGCGTCATCCAGCACCCCGTCCTCGCGACTATATCTGAACACGATTCGGTTCTCGCGCTGAAGCTCGCGGAGTGTTTCCTGGTCACAGAAATAGTTCCCGTCGCCATGGGCGATCGGAACTGACAACACCTGACCGCGCTGGCAGCGATTGGTGAATGGCGTGTCGGTAGCTTCCACCCTCATGTTCACGTGTTCACATATGAATCTAAGATTCTTGTTTCGAAGCAGCGCGCCTGGCAGCAACCCTGCTTCGCAGAGAATCTGAAATCCGTTGCAGATTCCCATCACCAGACCGCCTCGTGAAGCGAACTCCTTGACCGCGCCCATCACCGGACTGAACCGCGCGATCGCGCCAGTCCTCAAGTAATCGCCGTATGAAAACCCGCCCGGCAGGATCACCGCGTCGCAGTCGCCAATGGAACTCTGCCGGTGCCAAATAAAGTCGACGGGCTGGCCTATGACTTTGCTGATGACGTGATAGGTGTCGTGGTCGCAGTTTGAACCGGGAAACATCACTACGCCGAATTTCATGCTTGTCCGATCCTTTCGTGGTTCGTGGGAAGCGGTTTATTCCGCTCGGGGCCTGCGTAAGCAGCATTATCGCACGATCAGGAATCGGAATCTAGTTCGACGCGGTACTCTTCTATGACCGGGTTAGCCAGAACCTCGCGAGCCATTCGCTCGATGGTCGCACGCGCATCAACGGCGGAAACGCCGTCGGCAAGGGTGACCTCGAAGTATTTGCCCTGACGCACGTCGTCGATTCCGCTATAGCCGATTGTCTCGACGGCGTGATGAATGGCCTTGCCCTGAGGATCGAGCACGGATGGCTTTAGTGTGACGTAGATTTTCGCTTTCATAAGGCGGTGGTTAGTGGTCAGTGGTTAGTGGTCAGTGGTTAGTGGTCAGTGGTTAGTGGTCAGTCGCTGCCGGCAATTCACTAACCACTAACCACTACCCCTAACCACTATTCTCCAAACACTCTCTCAAAGATCTTATCGACGTTGCGAAGCTGTTTGCTCGTGTCGAACAACGCGTCAAGCTCTTCGCCCGAGAGGCGTTCGGTAACGCTCCGGGTGTTCATCACGAGCTCCCGGAAGTTGGCGCCTTCGTCCCAGACTCGCATCGCCAACGGTTGAACTATCGCGTACGCGTCTTCTCGGGTTACGCCCTTGAGAGTCAGCTCGAGCAGCAACTGGCCGCTTGCGGTCACTCCGCCCAATGCCTCTAGATTCGCGCGCATCCGCGCGGGATAGACTACCAGGCCGTCGATCAGCCATTCTGTCTTAGCGATCAAGTAGTCGGTGAGTATACACGAGTCGGGTAAGATCACGCGCTCGACGGACGAGTGCGAGATATCGCGCTCGTGCCAGAGCGCGTTGTTCTCAAATGCCGCTTGTGCGTTCGCGCGCACCACACGAGCCAGCCCGCAGATCTGCTCAGACGTGACCGGGTTCCGCTTATGCGGCATCGACGACGAGCCTTTTTGTCCGGCTGAAAATGGCTCCTCGGCCTCGCGAACCTCGGTGCGTTGAAGATGGCGAACTTCGAGCGCGATTTTCTCCAAAGACGAAGTTATGATTGCAAGGGTCGCGAGGAATTCCGCGTGCCGATCTCGCTGTATGATCTGAGTCGAGATGGGCGCCGGCTTCAAAGCGAGTTTCGCACAGACGCTCTCTTCTACTTCCGGGTCGAGATGCGCGAACGTTCCCACCGCGCCGGAGATCTTGCCATAGCTTACTACTTCGCGAGCGCGCCGCAGCCGCTCTTTGTTCCGCTCGTTCTCGGCGTAGTAGAGCGCCAACACGAGCCCGAACGTCGTAGGCTCGGCGTGCACGCCGTGAGTGCGCCCGATCATCGTCGTGTGCTTGTGCTCGAGCGCGCGGCGGCGAAGCACTTGACCCAGCCGCTCGAGGTCTTCGAGCAGCAGAGTGGCCGCGTCTCGCATCAGCAGCGCGTTGGCGGTATCGACTACATCGGATGAAGTAAGCCCGTAGTGAACAAAGCGCGACTCAGGCCCGATGCTCTCGGCGAGCGCGGTGGTAAAGGCGATCACATCGTGCCGGGTGATTCTCTCTAATTCGTTGATGCGCTCGACTGTAAAACTGGCTTTTTTCTTGATGGTCTCGACTGCATCGGCTGGAATCGTCCCCATCGCGGCGTGGACTTCGCAGACGGCTATCTCGACGTCGAGCCACTTCTGAAATCTATTCTCGTCTGTCCAGATCGCGCCCATCTCGGGCCGAGTGTATCGTTCAATCATAGCGGGGATTCAACCACAAAGATTCAACCACAAAGGCACTAAGCCACAAAGGGCATTCATGGTACCACGCGTTTGATGCCACCCTTGACAGCTCTGTCTTGGTGTCTTTGTGCCTTTGTGGTTGGTTCTCCGTCATACCTAAAACCACAAAGCACTAAGCCGCAAAGGGTACTCATAGTACCACCCGTTTGATGCCATCCTTGATCAGCGGCACGTTGAAGTTGATCAGAAGACCAAGTCGGTGACCAGTGAGCTTAAGGTATGTTAAGAGCTGCGCTTCGAAGACAGGCTCCATTCTGATTACAGCTTTCAATTCTACGATCAGTTTGCCGTCGACAAGAAGATCAATGCGCAAGCCCGCGTCCAACTCAAGTCCTTCGTATGATATCGGTATCTTCACCTCGTTTTCGACCTTCAAGCCTCGTCGCCGCAGCTCGTGAGCAAGGCATACTCCATAGACGGACTCCAGCAAACCCGGCCCCAACACCGAATGAACTTTGAACGCCGCATCGACCGTCTGCCTCGCCACTCTCTCTATCTCGATAGGCACGGGTTCGAACAGCTTTATCTTGGTGTCTTTGTGCCTTTGTGGTTGGTTCTCCGTCATAACTCGTACCACTCGCTCGA
>DATMCM010000060.1:0-11211 GCA_035558335.1 Blastocatellia bacterium
CGCAACTGGAATGCCGTTTGTGACGGTGAAGTTTGCCCAGACGCTCGATGGGCGCATCGCCACCGCGACTGGAGACTCGCAATGGATCAGTGGTCCTTCGTCATTGAAGCTTGCTCACCAGCTTCGCCGCGAGCACGATGCGATAATGGTGGGCATCGGAACTGTATTGAGGGATGACCCACGCCTGACGGTCAGGCTTGTGGATGGGCGTGATCCCCTGCGCGTGATCCTCGATAGTAGACTGCGGTTGCGAGCCGATGCTCGCGTGCTTGCAAATGGGGCCGCGCGGCACACCCTCGTGATTACCACTAACGCAGCTGATGCCGATCGCGCGTTGGAGCTCGAGAGTCTCGGCGCCGAAGTCCTTAAACTCGAATGCGCCGCTGACCGCGCCCGCGTCGATGTGAGAACTGCAGTCGAGAACCTGGGTCGGCGTGGCATCGCGTCGGTGCTGGTCGAAGGGGGAGCCGCCACCGTTACTTCGCTTCTTGCGGCGAGGTTGGTTGACCGGTTGGTCATCGCAATCGCTCCAAAGATCATCGGGAGCGGAACTGAGGCCATCGGCGACTTGGGGATCGAACGTCTGAGAGATGCGCTTACGTTTTCGAGCTTCAAGACTCGCAGGCTTGGCCCTGACGTCATCGTCGACGCTCGGCTTGATTGGGAAGGAAGCGCCTAGAACTGAGTCTCGGGATCGAGCGAGGGCCGCTCGATCCCCCTTAGATCTCGTCCGAAACCAGGCCAATAGTTGCAACTCCAGATCCTTTTGCGAGGTCGATCAGCAAGACAACGGAATCATAGTTGATCAGCCGTGGCGCTTTTATGAAAAGAGTTCGCGCGTCGGTTGAGCGATGATCCATCAACTCCGTCAGCAATGGCAGGAGTTCATCAAGCGCCACTGGTTTCGAGTTCAATGCAAGTTGAAACTCGCCCGTAACCGTCAGCATCAACGTCTCGGGCGGAGCGTGGGTGGCGGGCGGAGCGGGCGCGGGCGCTCGGACCGGCAGCTTACCTTCTTTCTGCGGTTGGATCACCATAAAGATGATCAGCAGAACCAGCAACACGTCTATGAGCGGTGTCACGTTGATAGTGGGAGGAGCAGACGTCGAGTGCTCGGGTGAGTTCGGCTTATCCAAAGCGGTTTGCCTCGATTCGGATCGTAGGCGCTCGGAATGTTTGACACCACTCGATCGGCAAAGTTCCGGGCGCAATGAACCTGATTGATTGACGAACCAGCCGGGTAGCATCAATACTAGTTATTTACGGACAGTCTAAATCGCCGAGAGCTTTCATCTTCAGTATGCGAAATTCCAGGCTGGAACTCGGAGCCAGCGAGGCAAACCAATTAACCCGCGGCCAGTGTCGCGGACTACGACAACTCAACCAACAGGAGCTTTGATATGAACAGAAATCGCGTTCTGCTAACCCTTCTAGTTTTGTGTGTTCTCAGTCTGGCTGCTGCAAGCGCCGGCGCATTCGCCGACCCCCCGGCAGTAGGCAATCCCGCTCCCGGCTTCAGCTTGATGAGCCAAGAGGGCAAGAAGGTCGATCTGAAGGACCTTAAGGGCAAATGGGTAGTGCTCTACTTCTACCCGAAAGACTTCACATCCGGCTGCACGATCGAGGCAAAGAACTTCCAGCGCGACATCGCGAGCTACGAGAAAGCAAACGCCACAATACTTGGCGTGAGCGTCGACGACGTTCAATCTCACAAGAGCTTTTGCGAAAAGGAAGGTTTGAACTTTAAGCTGCTCGCTGACACCGATGGCAAAGTGTCTGAGTCCTATGCTTCGGTGATGGAGTACGGCGGCAAGAAGCTCTCGGCCCGTAACACCTTCATCATCGACCCCAATGGGAAGGTCGCCAAGGTTTTCATGTCCGTCAAGCCTATGCCGCACAGCGAAGAAGTGTTGGCCGCGCTTGCCCAGCTTAGTAAGAAATAGGAGACAACCAACGAGCACTCCGACGCGGATCGTCAGACGCCCAACCTGACGATCCGGCGGAGCGCTCTACCTATTGATGCTTTCGATGAATTGCTTCAAGCTGGCATCTTCCCGCCGTGGCCGCATCAACTCAATTGATGAAGTACTCACCTGCGTTTGTCTTCTGCTTTCCGCCTCAACCGTCGCAGCGGCGCAAGAAAAGAAGCTGGAGATTCCAGAGCTGCTTTCGAGACACCTCGAAGCAGTCGGGAGCGCCGAAGTTCGCGTAGCAATCAAGAGCCGGTTCGCCGCCGGCACGGTCAAGTATGTTTCGCGAATCGGCGGAGGCGGTAACCTCGAAGGCACAATCGGCTATGTCTCGTTGGGTCCGAAAACTCGTTTCAGCATAAAGTTTCTCAACCCACAGTATCCTGGAGAGCAGCTGGCGTATGACGGAAAGAACCTGGAGTTGGGTGTGCAGCCTGCAGGAAGGCGCTCCGATCTCAACCTATTCATTGACCAGCAAAACCTACCGATAAAAGACGGGCTTCTCGGCGGCGTGCTTTCGACAGCCTGGCCTCTCTTGAAGGATCCGATCCCCGCGCGGCTCGAATACAAGGGAACGCGAAAAATCGATGGCCGGCCATTGCACGCCCTGGTCTATCATCAACAGAAGGGATCGCCCGACTTGAAGGTCACGCTGTTCTTTGATCCGGAAACGTTTCGGCACGTGAGAAGCGAGTACGAGTTTCAAATTGGTGCCCGAATGGGCGTCGGCCCAAACCAGTCGACCAGGATTCCCGAGAGCCGGTATCTGCTCTCGGAAGACTTCGAGGACTTTCGCGCAGTGGATGGATTGACACTGCCGCACAAGGTCAAACTTCAACTCAGCGTGCAGGCATCGGCAAGCAATAGACTGATCGACTGGACCCTCTCGCTGGACCAGATAGTGCATAACCAGCCGATCGAAGACAATGTGTTCTCCTTGAAGCCGTAACCCGCGTAAGTCTGCTCTGGTCTTGATTATCTCCGCATCGGCGGGTCGATTTTTGCTACTCCCTCCACAGACCAAAGACTCAAGGGCGTCAAGGCGCATAGTTGTTGAGGGTACCAGTCTCTCGGTTTTTAGGCAGTCAGGCTTCGGCGTTCGATGAGCTGCTGGTGTAGAATCACTACGTCGACGGTTCAGCGCGACTGTAATTTCTAGAAACCAGTGTCAACGATGGACAGATACTCACGACAAGTGCTTTTTCGCGAGATAGGCGAAGATGGTCAGGCGCGTCTTGGTCGATCGACTGCCGTTATCATCGGCTGTGGCGCGCTTGGCGCTCTGCAAGCCGAGACGTTGGCGCGCGCAGGCGTCGGCAGGCTTGTGTTAGTCGATCGCGATTTCGTCGAAGACTCGAACCTTCAGCGGCAAATCATCTTCGAGGAAGCCGATGCGCGCGATCGGTTTCCAAAAGCGGTAGCCGCCGCGCGCCGAATCGGCCGCGTGAACTCCGAGATCCAGGTGGAACCAATCGTTGCCGATGTGACATTTGAGAACATCGAAGAGTTCATAGGCAGCGCCGACCTGATTATGGACGGCACCGACAACTTCGAGACTCGCTTCCTGATAAACGATGCATCTGTTAAGTCGGCTAAGCCGTGGATTTACGGCGCAGCCGTAGGGTCGTACGGAATGACGATGACCATCGTTCCGGATCAGACCCCCTGCCTTCGCTGTGTGCTCGAAGCCGTGCCCGATCCCGGCTCCGGCCCGACTTGCGATACGGCGGGAGTGATCATGCCGATAACTTCGATCATCGCGTCCATTCAATCCGCCGAAGCTCTCAAGCTGCTCACCGGTCATGCCGACACGCTTCACCGCTCGCTGCTCAGGATGAATGTGTGGGACTTCCAGATGAAGCGCCTGGATCTTTCCAGTTTCGAACGGCGAGATTGCGCGACCTGCGTGAGGCGCGAGTTTGAGTTCTTGCTCGGTTCGAGCCGCCAGGTGACGACGACGCTTTGCGGCCGCAACGCAGTACAGATCGCAAAGTCGGGGACGGGGCTGGTTGACTTTGCAGCTCTCGCGCAGCGGCTGACCAAGGCCGGGGAAGTTCAGTTCAACGATTTCCTGTTGCGCTTCCGGGTGGAGGACTACGACATCACGGTGTTTCGCGATGCACGCAGCATAATCCGGGGCACAACAGATCCGGCGGTCGCTCGCGGTCTGTACGCACGCTACATCGGAGGATGAGGTAGTTTCAGTGGTCAGTTGCCAGTTGCCGATAATCGGTGGCAGTTGGCAGCCCAATGTTGAGCAAAGTGTTAGTGAACGTTCCTGACCTCTACCATTGGCAACTGACAACTGGTAACTTGCAAGCGCTCATGTACGCAGAGAATGAAATTCGAATAGCCGCAGCCGGCGAAGTCTTCGACCGCGAGTTCATCGGAGCATGCGAAGTCATCGTTCGCCGCGAGGGTCACAGCCGCGCGCGGCATATCTTCTCAGTCGGCGGCCGTACCATCGCGCGATTGCGGTGGCGAGGAATGCGCCGCGCCGTTTACGAGGCTGAAGGCGCCCGTTTTGATATCAACGTCGGGCCGCTCGACCGCCGCATCTCAATCATCAGCGAAGATGGAAGCGAGTCGTGGCTGTGCGAGCGCGCGAAGGCCAATCTGAATCGAGAGGGGTTGCGTGTAGAAATGGCCGAAGGCGATAATTTCTGTTTGATGCGCTCGTGGGACAGCCGGTTCCGCTCGCAAGTCTTGATAAAGGTCCACAAACAGTTCTACTCTTCGACCCTCCTGGTCTTCCATTTCAATGCGCGCCGACGAACTCAGACCACCGCGCGGGTGAACGTTAATCCGGTCATGAAGTGGGAAGCCCGGTTTGTACACCGCCTGCTTGCGCTGATTGTCAGCCGGATCATTCTGGAGCGCCGCCACTCGGGAGCACGTCCCCTCAGGGTAAAAGAGGAACCTCGCGGGTTCGCGGGAAGCGCCCGCGTCCGCGAGCGCGGACCGCTTCGTTGAGCTGCAATCGAGCACAGATTCGTGCTAAGCTTGGGCCTGTCATTCACAGCACCATCGGGCAACTCAGATAAGTCGAGGAACCACTATGTCACGAATCAAAAAGCAAACAAGCAAGCGCCGAAGCCGCGCTCCGCTGGCCGCCGCGGCGGTGCTTGTAATAGCCGTGGTCATCGCGGGGTGCGCGATGATGTCAGGCGGGGGCGGCACCACCAGCCCGAGCGCTGTTTCACCGATACCTGTGTCGACCGAAAGCGTACAGCAGAGCCTGGAGGCTTACCGCGGCAAAGTTGTCATCCTCGATTTTTGGGCCACCTGGTGCGGGCCGTGCAGAATGGAGATCCCAGACTTTATCGCGCTCCAGAACAAATACCGCGACCGGGGTCTGGAGATCGTCGGAGTGTCGATAGATCCCATATCACCGCGTGGAAATCCCGGCGGCGCGCCTGCGGTGGCGCCGTTTATGAAAAACAACGGCATCAACTACACGATCCTCATGGTCAACAGCGCGAACGCGCTCCGTGGATACGATGTCAGCCGCGGTATCCCGACTACATACGTGCTTGATCGCAGCGGCCGAGTTGTCAGGACCTACGTCGGTGTTAAGTCGAGGGAAGTATTCGAGAGCGATATCAACTCGTTGCTCTGATCGACGGCTTAAGACCGCGAACTCCAAGGAAGGCATCGCGAAGTTCACGCGGGCCAACGTATTGACTCATTAACAAGAAATATCGCCCCCGCCGCAAAGCCGCCTGCGAGTTCCGCGCTGGTAGCTGCGGGCGCTTACTCTGGCCGATCTGAAACGCCAAGCCTCGAATGAAACCGGTCACCCAGCAATCCAAGCCTCCGACCAGACACCCCGACCTTCGCTGCACCCTTGAAGCAGTCACGCTGATCTCCCGAGATTACAAGACTGCCTCCGAATTTGTCCTGCGGGTGCTCGACCAAAGCTCCTCGAGTTTATGAGTCTACTTCTACTTCACAATGCTCGAGTCGTTCGTGAAGACGGCATTATCCATGGCGGCGTGTGGATAGCCGAAGGCCGCATCGCGCAAGTCTTCTCACACGAGCAGACGCCTGCCGGCATAAGCTCTCGCGAATCAATTGATCTGAGCGGAGCGTTTCTCGCGCCCGGCTTGATCGATATTCACATTCACGGCTCTGCCGGCATCGATGTACAGAACACCGATGCGAGTGGGTTGGCAAAACTGTCGGAATTCTTGCTTAACGAGGGCGTCACCGCCTATTTCGCGACCTTCGTTCCCACCGATGATAACGGCTACCGCGAGGCTATCGCTAACGTCGACTCCTACATCGCCTCCCAAGAGCAAACGACGCGCGGTGCTCAGATCGTCGGCATACACTTTGAAGGTCCCTTTGTAAGCCACAACCGGTGCGGAGCGTTGCAGCCCGAATACTTCAGAACATACGACGGCGACCCGCGATCGATCGAAACGTTTATCAACAGAACGGAGCAGCGACGATTGATGACGCTCGCGCCCGAAGTGGCCGGCGGCATCGAACTAACTCGCGAGCTCACCCGACGCGGGCTGCGAGCATTCGTCGGCCACAGCCAGGCTCAACCCGCAACTCTCGATCTTGCCTTCGAAGCTGGTGCGCGGCACATCACTCATTTTCCGAACGCGCTCGACCCGCTTCATCATCGGAAGCCAGGAGCGGTTGCGTGGGGTCTGCTTCGCCAGGATGTCAGCATCGATTGCATAGCCGACTTTCATCACGTCGATCCAACGATGCTCCGATTGATCTTTCGCGCGAAGGGTGCGAATCGAATTGCTTTGATCAGCGACGCGATACAACCCGCGGGCCTGGGAGACGGAGATTTTACAGTGTGGGGTGCAAAGATCGCCGTCCGCGATGGCCACACTGCTCTGGTGGAAGGCCCTTCGGCGGATGCTATTGCGGGCTCGGTGATCTCGATGCTTCAAGCGATGAAGAACATGGTTTCGCTAGGGATTCCGCTTCACGAAGCGATCAAAATGGGTTCCTTGATTCCCGCGCGAGCAGCCGGTCTCGACCGCGAACGTGGATCGATTGAAATAGGGAAGCACGCCGACCTGATCAGCTTCGACGAAGACTTGAATATCGCTCTGGCGGTCACCGGCGGGAAAGTTCGGTTCCGACTGTAACTGAGGAACTCGCACCGTATTTTCTGGCTTTTGCGCAACCGGGCTGATAGCGTTGACTTAATCCATCCTGGAGGTTTAACCTCGACTCTGCAATTTGATCTCCGCCGTCTTCGAGACATTCCCTCCCAGACTGTTGGCGGAGACCGCACGATAGTTTGCTTCCTCAAGCAGGCGGCACACGCCCGACCGGCTTGCACTCCGCGACTGATAAGGCTGAGGCAGCGGCGGAAAGGAGCCCCATCATGCCCAAAACCTCAAGAAGCAAAAAGCCAAGTGAAGACGTTCCGGTCTCGGCGCCGCCAGCGGAACAGACCGCGCCTGCCGAAGTCGAGCCGTCCCTCGAAGCGATCGCGAAGCGCGCCTACGAGATTTATCTCGCTCGCGGCGGCGCCCACGGAAACGACACGGACGATTGGCTCCGAGCCGAACTCGATCTAAGGGCCGACAAAAAGTGACATTCGGGAACAAACTTCTGCTTTAGCGGAAGGTTCGAGTAGAGCAGCAGCGGCCGCTCACGGGCGCCCGCGCCGCGGATTGAGCTTGTCTGCCCTTTGCGCTCACCGATCCGGTTGTCGGCTTTGACAGAACTGACAGAGCCAACTAGGAGGAAGCGGAGGCCCGTTCCAAAGGCACTGAAGTATGAAAGTCAATCCCTTGCTCGAAATACCTAAGCTCGGACAGAGCATCTGGTACGACAACATTCGCCGGGCGTTGATTGAGAACGGCGACCTGGCGCGCAAGATCGGCGAGGACGGCTTGCGTGGCGTAACCTCGAACCCGGCGATCTTCGAAAAAGCAATCGCCGGCAGCGCCGATTATGACGAGCAGATGCGCCGCCTGGTCGCAGAGGGCAAGACACCACAGGAAATACTCGACGCTATGGTCATCGAGGACATCCAAAAGACCGCCGATCTCTTTGCCCCAGTGTTCAGCACCACGAACGGCGTAGACGGCTTTGTAAGCGTCGAGGTCTCGCCGATTCTTGCAAACGACACTGACAGCACCATCGCCGAAGCTCGCCGCCTGTGGAAGCTGGTCGATCGCAAGAACGTTATGATCAAGATCCCGGCGACGCAGGCCGGCATCCCCGCCATCGAGCAAACGATCTCCGAGGGCATTAACATCAATGTCACACTGATCTTCGCGCTTGGATTTTACGAGAGAGTAGCCGAGGCTTACATTCGCGGGCTCGAGCGCAGAGCCGCTGCGGGGTTTCCAATCGAGGGCATCGCTTCGGTGGCGAGCGTCTTCGTCAGCCGCGTGGACACTGCGATCGACAATCAGCTCCAGTTTCGAATTCGCCGCTCCAGCGACGAAGATGAAAAAGCAAAGCTCGCAGAGTTATTGGGCACGAGCGCGGTCGCGAACGCGAAGCTCATCTATCGGCGCTTCAAAGAAATATTTCACGGCAACCGCTTTGCCGAGCTCGCCCGGGAAGGCGCGTTGGTTCAGCGTCCGTTGTGGGCCAGCACCGGAACCAAGAACGCGGCTTACAAGGACACTTATTATGTCGAGGAATTGATTGGGCCCGAGACAGTCGATACCGTTCCGCCGGCTACCTACACAGCGTTTCGAGACCACGGCATTGCGCGGCTCATGCTTGAAGAGAATCTCGATGAGGCCGGCAACACGTTAAAGAAGCTCACAGAGATCGGCATAAGCCTCGACGAGGCGACTCAGCAGCTTCAAGACGAAGGCGTGAAGGCGTTCATCGATTCGTTCCACACTTTGCTGGAAACCATCACTTCCAAGCAGGCGTCGATAATCAGCGGCGTGCTCGAGCGCCAGTCCGCCTTTCTGGGTTCATACTCCGAAGCGGTCAAAAACACGCTTGAGCGGGCTGAGAAAGAACAATGGATCCGCCGCATCTGGAACAAAGACGCAACACTCTGGAAGGCCGACGAGGCTCACCAGAGGATCATCGCCAACGCGCTAGGCTGGCTGACGGTGGTTGATCAGCTCGTGGACGCGTCGAAGGAGCTGTCCGCGTTCAGCGAGCGCATCCGCAACGACGGCTTCAAGGACGTGATGCTTCTGGGAATGGGCGGAAGCAGCTTGTGCCCCGAAGTCTTTCGTCGCACGTTGGGACGCCGCGACGGCTTCCCCGAGCTGCACGTGTTGGACAGCACTGATGCCGCGACGGTCAAGAGCTTCGAGGAGCGCGTCAATCTCGCGCATACGCTGTTCATAGTCGCAAGCAAGTCGGGCACAACGACCGAGCCATTGATGTTCTATAAGTATTTTTTAGATCGAATGCGCCAGATCAAAGGTGATCGGGCGGGCGACAACTTCGTGGCGATAACCGATCCCGGCACGCTGATGGAAGCCATGGCGACGGGCGACAAGTTCCGCCGGATTTTCCTGAACCCGCCAGACATCGGCGGGCGTTACTCTGCGCTGTCGTTCTTCGGAATGGTGCCGGCCGCGCTCCAGGGATTCGACTTTGATACTCTGCTCGCCCGCGCCGAACGAGTGATGCACGCCTGCGCTCACCAAGTCCCGACTGCCGACAACCCGGCCGCGCGACTCGGCGCGATTCTGGGAACGCTAGCGCTTGCGGGCCGCGACAAGCTCACCCTTTCGGCTTCGCCTGAGATTTCATCGGTCGCCTTGTGGATCGAACAGTTGATCGCCGAAGGCACCGGCAAGGAAGGCAAAGGGATTATTCCGATCGCGGGCGAACAGCTCGGCGCGCCAGGCGTTTACGGCGACGACAGGCTGTTTGTTCACATCAACGTTGGCACGATCGATCCGGAAACTGACTCGATGCTTCGCGCGCTGGAAGGCGCGGGGCATCCGGTGATCAGGCGAACGCTTCACGATACATTAGATCTGGGCGAGGAGTTCTACTTATGGGAGCTCGCCACGGCGATCGCTGGCAAGGTGCTTGGAATCGATCCTTTCGATCAGCCGAACGTGCAGGAAAGCAAAGACAACACCAAGCATTTGTTGGAAGTCTACAAAAAGCAACGCGAGCTTCCCGAGCAGGATCTTATCGCGCAGGATCATGGTCTGAAGGTCTACTGCGACCCGGAGACGCGAGATCACCTGGACGCGGGGCTATCACTCGACGCGATCATTGCCGCCCATCTACGCCGCGCGAACGCCGGGGACTACGTGGCAATGCTCGACTACGTTCAGGAGAAGTCCGAGCACGAACAGATCCTCCAGGCAATTAGAACTCATTTACGCGACGTGTTGCGAGTAGCCACGACGGCAGGTTACGGGCCTCGCTTCTTGCATTCGACCGGGCAGCTTCACAAGGGCGGGCCGCCCAGCGGTGTGTTTATTCAGGTGACCGCTGACAACGCTGTAGATGTGCCGCTGCCTGGTGAACCGTTTACCTTCGGCATCCTGAAGCAAGCGCAGGAGCTGGGCGACTTTCAGTCGCTTTCGAGCCGCCATCGCCGCGCGATAGGAGTCCATCTGGGCGAAGACGTGGAAGCGGGGCTGAAAGTCTTGCTCGAGATCGTCCGAAGCGGGTTTCCAATCGCGCAGGGACAGACACGGTAATGGAATACTTGTAGGGAGGCCTCCTTGACCTCCCCTCGATGAAAGACGACAAACTGGAAGACGGATGAAGCCGTGAGGGGAGGCTACGGAAAGCCCGACAATCGACTATGCGCAACATCTCTCTCATAGTCTCAGACATCGACGGCACGCTGATCACTTCCAACCATGAAGTGACCGAAGCAACCGAGGCGGGGGCTGCCAGGCTTCACGAACGAGGCATCGCGCTCTCGCTCGCAAGCTCGCGTCCGCCGCGCAGCATCAAGCCGCTCGCCGAGGCGCTCGCGCTGCGATCCGGTTTCGCCGCGTTCAACGGAGCCTTAGTAGTCACCGCAGGCGGTGAAGTCCTCGAGAGCAGCGTCGTTCCGCCAGCCACGACTGCGCGAGTGAAAGCAATCGCCGACGAGTTTGGGTTGAGCGTGTGGGCTTATGACGAGAAGGATTGGTGGGCGCCTCGGCGCGACTCATTTGTCGAACGCGAGGAGCACACTTCGGGATTCGGACCGTTGATCGAGGGATACGCCGAGCGGATAACCCAAAATCTGAACAAGCTCACGGTTGTCGGCAAGCCCGAGCTTGTAGCCGAAGCGGAGAAGCGCTTACTAATCGAGCTT
>DATMCM010000061.1:0-9111 GCA_035558335.1 Blastocatellia bacterium
TGCGTCAATCCCGATCCTCTATCCTCGACGCTCTATCCTCCATCCTCAAACCTCCATCCTCAGTCCTCTATCCCCCATCCTCAACCCCTCTAAGGGTGTTTCTTTTCATTCTGGCTGACGCTGGTTACCGGCACAGCATAGCCATCATTCGGTCGCTTTGAGACGCCGAGCTTTTTGAGCGCAGGCGCCGACGGCAAGCCGTTGCCCGGCATTCCGCTCTTTGACTGGAACTGTTTCATTGCGTCGACGGTGCTATCGTCGTACTGACCCGAAGGCGGCCCATCAAGATAACCTGCTTTAATCAACGCGTTTTGAATCTCCGTGACCCGTTCCGTTGGAATCCCGGGTGCCGGTCTCGATGTAACGCTCGAATCAATGGGCTGAGCGGCCAAGGAGCTGCGACCGCGGGACCGGTCTGCGGAGCGTCCTCGTCGGCCGCGCGCCGCGTACGCGGTGCGTCCGTGCCGCCCGCGACTGGTCCCAACGCTTCGCGGTTGCCCTCGCTTCTTGCGTTGCGAGGTGGCAGTTGCGCTTCCCGAACCCGAACGTTTCTTCGCGAACGCCGCCGGCTCGATCAGCATCAGCAACAAGGAAATAGTTAGGAGCAGAACAAACAGTCTTCGCATCAATTCAGTCTCTCAGTGTGGCGAAATGAACAGATACTAAAGCCAGGCTCATCGAATCGGGATTATAGCACCGGCGTGGTTGCGATCAAGTTCTGGATACCAAAGACAGTGGCCATCCGAGCTGTTAGTGCTACGAGTCCGATTCATGGTCTAATAGAGCTTTTCCAATCGGAGGAGCAATGAAGGTCATCATCATCGGAGATGTAGTCGGCAAGCCGGGGCGCGACGTGCTCACTGCATCGCTGAAACGGTTGAAGCAGCAACACGAAGCCGAGTTTGTGATCGCAAACGTCGAGAACGCCGCCGAAGGAGCGGGTGTCGTCCCCAAAGTTGGTGATGAGATTCTTGCCGCCGGTGTGGATGTGATGACTTCGGGCAATCACATCTTCGACAAGAAAGAGGTAATCAAGTACATCGAAAATCAGCCGCGCCTGTTGCGGCCGGCTAATTATGCTCCGGATGCGCCGGGGAAAGGGCTTTGGCTTGGCTCGACGGATTCGGGCACGCCGGTGGCGGTAATCAACATCCAGGGCCGCATCTTCATGCCGCCGACCGATTGCCCGTTCAGGACCGCCGACCGGTTGCTGGAAGAGATCGGAGGTCGCGCTTCAGTAGTGATTGTCGACCATCACGCGGAGGCGACTTCGGAGAAACAAGCGATGGGCCGCTATCTGGATGGCCGAGTGTCTGCGGTAGTCGGCACGCACACGCACGTCCAGACGGCCGATGAGCAAGTGTTTGCCGGGGGCACGGCCTACATCACGGACCTTGGGATGACCGGGCCTTACGACAGCATCATTGGTGTCGAGTCTCAGTTAGTTATTACGCGGTTCGTAAGAGGCTTGCCGATTCGCTATCAGACTGCGACAAAGGATGCACGCTTGTGCGGAGTGGTGGTCGAGATCGATGAGCGGACCGGGAAGGCAGTTGGCATCCAGCGCCTCGAAGTAAGAGACTAGAACTCGCATCATCCGTTTTCCCTGCGATAAGCGCCGGCTCTCTGCGACTATGAAGCGGCTCAACCTGACAATCGGAGTGCTCGCGGTGATCGTGTTTCTGATTACCGGTCTGTATATGCGATTGAGCTACCGGATGGATGAGATTGAAATGGGGCTGCGAATGCTGTTGAGGTCGAGGCACATATATATCTTGTTATCCGGGTTGATGAATGTCGGCGTCGGTCTCTATTGCACGTATCACGCGAAGGGCTGGCGAAGGATATTGCAGCGATTGGGTTCTGTCTTGATTGCGGCTTCGCCTCTCTTACTGGTCGCGGCGTTCTTTTACGAGTCAAAGCTTCAAACTCCGGACACGCCGTTGAGTCGCTATGGCCTGTTCACGATCTTCGGCGGGGCAATGCTGCATCTGATAGCCGGCTTGAGGAGGGCCGAGACGGAGACGCGAACAATTCAAGGAGATGCGAGAGGCGCCAGGTCGTACACCAGCGCCTCTCCCGATGCTACGACTTTGCACAAGCGTTCAGAGAGGCGTTGAGGGTCCCGACCGCAAAATCCGCTTGCTCGCGATCGATAATCAGCGGAGGCGAGAAGCGAATCGAAGACTCGCCCGCGCCCTGAATCACAAGCCCGCGATTGAAGCACTCTACAACGACCCTGTCTCGCAATTCAGACCACGGCTCGAGCGTTCTTGCATCCTTCGCAAACTCAACGCCAATCATGAGTCCGAGGCCTCGCACGTCCACGATCGAGGGATGCTTGGCTTTTAGCTCGCGCAGTCGGTTCATCAAATAAGCCCCGATGTCGGCTGCATTTTTCATTACACCGCGTTCCAGGATCTCGAAGGTCTTCATTCCGGCGGCGATTGCGACAGGGTTGCCGCCAAAAGTCGAAGCGTGAGCGCCCACGTGCCATCTCATCAAGCTTTCACGTGCGAGCGTCACACCCAGCGGGAGTCCGCCACCGATCGCTTTTGCCATGCACATGATGTCAGGAACAACGCCGAAGTGCTCTATTGCCCATAGTTTACCGGTACGGCCCATCCCGGATTGCACTTCGTCTACAATCAGCACAATTCCGTGTTCGTCGCAGATTCGGCGAAGCTCCGGCAAGAAGTCCGAGTCGGGAACGACATAGCCGCCTTCACCCTGAACCGGTTCGACTACGATCGCAGCACAATCTTCAGGAGCGACGGTTGTCTTAAAAATAGTCTGTTCGATGTAGCGCGCTACGCGCCGACCCACGCCTTCTCCTTCACCGCGTTCGAGCGGAAAGCGGATCGGGTTCGCGTAAGGCACATGAGTCACGTCGAGAGCTTGCGGGCCGAAGCCTCGACGTTGAGCCGCTCGCGAAGCGGTGAGCGACAGCGTGCCAAAGGTCCGCCCGTGAAAGGCGCCGCGAAAAGCGATGAGCTTGTCGCGACCGGTCGAATAGATCGCCGCTTTGAGCGCGCCTTCCATGGCTTCCGCGCCGGAGTTGCTGTAGTGAACTCGCTTGGGGAAATCGCCGGGCGTCACCTCGCTGAGTTTCTCGGCTAACTCGGTCTGTTGCGGATAGTAATAATCAGTACCCGATATGTGAACAAAGTCGCGAGCTTGCTTAGCGATGACTTCAGCGATTTCGGGATGACCGTGACCAAGCGCGCACACGGCGACGCCGGCGTTGAAGTCGAGGAAGGTGTTGCCGTCGACGTCTTCGATGATCGCGCCGTAGCCCCGCTTCATCACCAGCGGATAGCTTCTGGTGTAACTGGGTGAAATGAATCTCGCGTCGCGATCGAGCGCTTCCTTGGCCTTCGGGCCCGGCAGAGTTGTCTTGATCTCTGGTAGTGTGGTTTCGGTGATTGCTTGCATGGTACCTCCACAAAATCGGCTAAAAAGCTGCAATTGTTGTTCGAGTCGTTTGTTCGGAAGACGATTAGAAGAGAGGGTTAATCACCGAAGAGGTTCCTTCGAAGCGCGCGCGGGGCTCGTGGGATCGTAAGCTTCATAATCACCTCATTAGACGGCGTGATTCTAGCATGGTCCCAGCTCGACGAGCAATGAAGGCGCCATGGACTATGGTGCCCAGCGCGGACGCACGGTCGGTGATTGAGGGTCCTTCGCTTCAATTTCTTTGTGGTCACCGGCGAAGTTTCTTGCTTGTTATATTCCACCATGCTAAATTTCCATTTCTAAGGAGTTACTAGGATTGGGGCCGGTTGAACGGTGTCGGATTCATGCGAAGCAGTTATGAGGATCTGCTCTTTTCAGGATGGCGGCACCGGTCGGAATAAAGAAAAGCTTACACCGCCAAGGTGAAGTCAACCGCTCGGAGCATCCGGCGATTTTTCCGCTGTTTCTCCTTCTAGTTGTGACGCTCTCTTGCTCTGTAGTTGTTCGAACTCGGGACCTACTTGTGGGAGTGGTGCTCGGGCTATGCGGGTTCGAAATGGTGAGTCAACTCGCCCGCGCGGGTTGTTCTTCGGAGCGAGCAAGGTGATGCAAGAGGACAAAGTAGCAACGTCGATCTTTGAAGCGGCAATGCAGTTGCACGGCTCGCTTGATGCTGGCGAGGTCGTGAGCGTGGCTATGGAAGCTTTGCCGCGTTTGGTGCGAGCCGATTCGTGGGCAGTCTTCATGAAGTCGGAGCACGCAGACCGCCTCGAGGTGGTTCGGGCAATCAACGCCGAGGCTCTGACGACCGGTCCCTTCGTTGATCTCTCTTCACTGGAAGTACCGCTGGTTCGAGCCATCAACGAGCGAGCGCCTATCACGACCGGGTCTGGCGACTTGGAAAGTCTCACGTTGTCGGTTCCGTTGTTTGCGGGCTGGCGGCTTGTTGGGGCGGTCGAAGCGGCGCGAAGGCGCGACAACGGAAACGAGGCGAGTTTCAGCGAGGGGGACGCGCGAGCGGTCGAGTTAGTCTGCGGCGCCCTAGCTATCGCGCTCGCAAATGCTATCGATTACCACAATGCCGAGCGTCAAACCTTAATAGATGATCTCACGCGGCTTTACAACGTCCGAAATCTATATCGGACGCTCGATATCGAAATACGGCGCGCTCGGCGATATGCCTCGTCGGTTTCGGTCGTGTTCATGGACCTGGACGGGTTCAAGCTGGTCAATGACGCATATGGGCACAGGGCGGGAAGCGTGACACTGACCGAGGTGGCGGAAGTGATCACGTCGTCGGTTCGCGATTCTGATTTCGTGGCAAGGTTCGGAGGCGACGAGTTCGTTCTAATGCTGCCCGAGACCGGCGCAAGGGCGGCGCTGCAGATGGCGGAACGAGTTCGAACTCACATCTCTTCGCATCGGTTCAGCGGAGGCGTCGGCGCAAGCATACACCTGACCGCAAGCTTCGGCGTTGCGAGCTTTCCTGAGCACGCGGCGGAACCGGAGAAGTTGATCGAACTGGCCGACGCGGCGATGTACGAAGCCAAGCAGCGAGATAAGGATAATGTAAGGCTTGCCGCGGCGAGCTCGCGGTAATGCCTGGAGCCTTCCACACGCAGGGCGGTTTTTCCGAAATTGCAGAATAAGAGCGATTACATTTAATGAGGATGAGAAACCTTTTCAACCCGTTCTCCAGTGATCTTGCAATAGACCTGGGCACCGCGAACACTCTTGTGTATGCAAAAGGGCGCGGAATCGTCGTAAGTGAGCCTTCGATTGTCGCTATAAACAAGGTAACGAACAAAGTCGAAGCCGTCGGCAAAGAAGCCAAGGAAATGCTTGGCCGAACGCCGGGCAACATCATCGCTATCCGCCCTATGAAAGACGGCGTTATCGCCGATTTCGAAGTGACCGAAAAGATGCTGCAGCACTTTATCCGGAAGGCGCATAACGGCCGCTCCTGGGTCTCGCCGCGCGTGGTCATAGGTGTGCCGGGCGAGATCACGCAGGTCGAGCGCCGAGCAGTCGAGGATGCGGCTTATCGCGCGAAGGCTTCGAAGGTCTACCTTGTGGCGGAAGCAATGGCGGCGGCGATCGGCGCGGGACTTCCGATAACCGAGCCGTACGGAAACATGATCGTGGACATCGGCGGCGGCACCACCGATATCGCGGTCATATCGCTATCCGGCATCGTCTACTCGCGCGCCGTCCGCGTCGCCGGCAACGAACTGGACGAGGCGATCATTCAATACATCAAGCGCAAATACAATCTGTTAATCGGCGAGCGAACTGCCGAATCGATCAAGATCGAGCTTGGCTCGGCATGGCCTTGCGACGAGCCGATTCAGATGGAGATCAAGGGCCGCAACCTGATTGAAGGCGTCCCGCGGACCATTACCATCACCGATGAAGAAGTTCGCGAAGCATTGGCCGATCCCATCGCAACCATAGTGAACGCAGTCCGCGTCGCGCTTGAACGAACTCCCCCGGAGTTGTCGGCGGACATCGCGGAGCGCGGCATAGTACTGACCGGAGGCGGCGCCCTGCTGAAGGGAATAGACAAACGGCTGATGCACGAAACCGGTGTGCCGGTCTCGCTCGCCGAGAACCCATTGTCCTCAGTTGCGCTGGGAACCGGAAGAATGCTTGCCGACTTTGACCTGCTCAGCCGTGTAAGCTGGGAAAACACGATGCTTCATCACGGCCTATGATGGATGGGACTGAGCGATGAGGTCTGAGGACTGAGCATGAAAAGCTCGTCGAATTCCGACCTTGGCTGCCCAGTTCTCAGTCCTCAGTCCTGAGTCTATGAGCGCTAATTCTACACAACATAGAGCACACCCGTGGGTTTTGGCGTTTTTGTTGTTGGGTCAGGTCGCGCTGATGTCCACCAACGCTCGTCAACCCGGAAGCGAACAGTCCGTCCTGCGCACGTGGATCGTGACCGTGCTTGCACCAATGGTAAACGTTGCCGGCGGGGCTCTTTCGTACATCAAAGGCGGCGTAGCCAGTTACGTTGATCTAAGGAACGCTCGCCAGGAGAACCTGGATCTGCGAGAACGAGTCCAACAACTCAACGACGAAGCCAACACGTTGCGAGAGCGCGCCGCGGAATATGAGCTGTTGCGCCGCCAGCTTGCCCTTCCGGCTTTAGCCGAGTACCGCCAGCTTTCGGCAAACGTTATCGCGCGGGACGCGAGCTTGTGGTTCAGACGATTGACCATCGATCGCGGAACCGTTGATGGTGTGAAGCTCAGCATGCCGGTGACGACTTCTGGAGGAATCGTCGGCCGCGTCATTTCGGTGGGATTGAAATGGTCGGTGGTCCAGGTTATCACTGATAAGCAAGCCGGCGTTGGCGCGATGCTACAGTCCTCGCGGGCAATGGGAGAATTGCGCGGACTCGATAACGCCCGGTGCGAGATGAAAAACATCTCATCGAGCGAGAACGTGCAAGAGGGCGAGTCCGTTGTGACGACGGGCCTTGATAGGATTTATCCAAAAGGGCTGCTGGTCGGCGTGGTCGAACGAGTAGAGGATGACCCAAACGCGCCCTGGCACAGGCTCATTATAAAGCCGGCCGCTCCGGTTGATCGTGTCGAACACGTCGTGGTTTTGCTTGTCGAGCAGAGAGACTTGAAGATGGATGAGAACGTCAAGTGACGAGGACAAGAAAAGAGCCGGCCTGGCAGCGAACAGCCCGGCAAGCCTGTCTGAATTCCGAGGAAGCCTGAAGAGTGCAGACCTTTAAACTCGCCCTGACTGTAATCGTCGCGCTCTTTATTCAATACCTGTTCCCGAGGTACCTGCCGTTCTTTCAGTACATTGATTTGCCGCTAATCGTTACGGTCTACGTAGCGTTGCAGCGAGCGCCGATGCTGGGAATGGCGACCGGGTGTGCCGCGGGACTCGGAAGCGATGCGATAGTGGGTGGGATAGTAGGCGTTGGAGGATTCTCGAGGACGCTGATAGGCTATGTTGTTGCGATGGTGAGCATAAAATTTGCCCTTGAGAACCCGCTGATGCGGTTAGCGGTTGTCGCAATAGCTTCCGCGGCAAATACGGTGTTGTTCGTTGGATTACACCAGATGTTGAGACAGGAACAGGTGCTCGAGCAGGCTCTTCCGCACGTGGGTTCGTGGGGCGAATTCGGAAAGACGATTGGTTTGAAAGCGCTGGGCGATACGCTCGCGGGACTCGCAGTGTTCATGGTACTTGATCGGGTGTTTGCCGAGCAGCGGGCGAATCGGAGGATGGCGATAAAGCGGAGGTTCTATGAGTAAGAACCCCAAAGACGAACCGTATAATTTCGAGCTGCGGATGCGCGGCTTGCAATACTTGGTTCTGGCGATATTCGTCGTGTTGGGTTTTCGGTTCTACGTTCTGCAAGTGGCCAGACACGAAGACTACAAAGCTCGAGCCGAGAACAATCGCATTCGGGACATACCAATACTGGCGCCGCGAGGCGCCATCCTGGATCGCAACGGTGTTGTGCTGGTCGACAACACGCCGGCGTCTAACGTCGTTGTCTTCCCTGAAGATGTTTTATCCAACAACAAAGAAGATACGATTAATGCGCTCGTCGAGAACCTCGGAGTCGACCGCAAGGAGTTGACCGACGAGTTAAACGATAAGTTTCGGCCGAAGTCTCAACCGATCCTGGTGAAGCAGAACGCGCTGCTGGCGGATCGCGCGTGGATTGCCGCGCACCAGCTCGAGCATCCCGAAATAAGAGTCGACGAGCAGCCCCAGCGCGTCTACAGGTACGGCAAGCTTGCCGCCCATGTGCTCGGCTACATTGGCGAGATCAGCCCCAAACAGCTCGAGTATCCCCGGTATCAGGAGGCGGGCTACAAGGCGGGTGACATTATCGGTCAGGGCGGAATCGAAGCAATCTACGACAAGATTCTGCGCGGTCAGAACGGCATGCGGCGAGTGATCGTCGATAGCCGCGGGCGGCCGGTCGCGGAACTTGAGAAGGTGGAACCGATCAAGGGCCAGGACATAGTCACCACCCTGGACTTTGATTTACAGAAGCTGGCCGAGAATCTGTTTGACTCGAAGAACGAAACCGGGGCGTTGGTCGCGTTGAATCCGCAGGACGGCGAAGTACTAGCGATGGTCTCGGTGCCCAGCTTCGACCCGAACGTGTTCGCGCGCAACGTCGTCTCCGCCGAAAACAGAAAAGAAGTTCGCGCGATCGTCAATGATCCGGCTCACCCGCTTTTCAACAAGGCGATTCAAAGCATTTATCCGACCGGTTCCACCTGGAAGATATTGATGGCGACTGCCGCGCTGGAAGAAGGCGTCATTACACCTAAGAATTCCAAGATCATCTGCGGAGGCGGGTTGCAGCTCGGCAATCGCTTTCTTCACGACAGCGGCGGAAATCACGGGATGCCCGACATTCACGCGGCGATCGTCCATTCTTGCGATGGCTACTTTTACCGGCTCGGGCTGAAGATGGGGGTGGATATGATTCACGATTGGGTGTCTCGGTTCGGGATGGGTCAAAAGACTGGCATCGACCTTCCCGCCGAACAGAAAGGTATCATACCCAGCCGGGAATGGAAGAAACGGGTGAATCCCCGCGATCCGGTGTGGAAGGACTTCGACACCGCGATCGCTTCAATCGGCCAGGGCTCGGTTGCC
>DATMCM010000062.1:0-2844 GCA_035558335.1 Blastocatellia bacterium
TCGAGAGCGAGGACGAAGTGCGCCTTAAGAGCTTGCTCCTGAGAATGGTGAGTGAGGCTGATAGAAAGAAGCAACTCGCGACCAATTCGTAACTTCTGGCGGATCCTTTTTGTTATTATGTGCGCGGTCTGAGACCAGTAATCAATCAGCTATCTGATCCCGCTGTCAAAACCGACTGTGACCTTTGTGAACTGGCCGGGCAAGACCTTCACCGTTTGCTCCTCACCGCGCGGAAATCTTCGGCGTTGTTCCTCCGGAGGCGGCCCGATTGTGTATTCACCCGGTGGAAGCGAGACCCGGAACCGGCCATCAGAGCCGGTTTCGACCCGCGCCACTTCGTGACCGTCGCTAAGACGCGAGACCGCGAGAGTCGTCTTATAAGGCGTAGTACCCGTCTCGCCTTGTCGAATTGGTCCCGGATGAGCTGGGCTTATCACCGCCTGTCCCTCTATCCCTGATCGACCTTGTGGTGTCACGGGCGTGCCCCCTTCGGCGCGGACGATTTCAGACCCACGCACCTCGAACTCACCCATTGGCGAGTGGAGTTCACCGCGTCCGAAGACGACGATTCGTTGACGAATGCCTCGAGGCTGCAGGCGGTAGCTTTGCGCTCCGGTGATTCCCTTTTGATCCTGTTCGTCTTTAGGCTCCAACTCGACGAAGGTCTGAGCACGGCGGTCCCAATGAAAAACCCTTAGCCGCGCTCCGTTCCAGTCACCACTCGCCCACAGTCCGATGATCTCAGGCACGCCGTCACCGTCAAGATCAACTACGCGCACACTGTTGATATCGGTGGCAGGAAAGCCTTCCTCGGCTTGCCAGAGAGAACGCGGCCTTGTGCCGGTTGATTCTACTGCGAGATGTGCTGTTGGTTCGCGGCCGGAACCCGTGGTCCAGACAACTACTTGTTGAAAAGTTTGCGTCCCGATGAGATGGCCGCGAGCTACGACGCTCTTCTTTTGCTGAGCATTGCTCTGAGGCCCAGTAGCTAGCCAGGAAGAAGAAACCGCCGACGACATCAATAACGTCGTCAGCGGCAGGATCAATCCTATCGATCTGAGTTTCATTTGATTCACCGTCACGATTCTATCAGCGACGCCGCGACGGCACACAACGGTTTAGCGTCTCCAGCCACCCAGATTATTATCCCGGTAGTCGTTCCTGAAGTTGCGAAATCGGAAATCACGATTCGCGAAGTTGCGGTCCCGCCAGTAGCGCGAGTCACGATAACCATTATATCCGTAGCCACGGTAACCGTCCCATCGGTCGTCGTTCCTCCGGCTGTAGACGTATGCTCCGCCTCCGCCGCCACCGAGCAATCCGCCGATCACCGCGCCCTTCTTTCCTCCGATCAGTCCGCCAATCAGCACGCCGGCCGCCGCTCCGCCGCCGATGATGCCGACCTTTTCACCTGTCGACAATCCACGATTCCTATCGCGATACCTGCCGTACGATTGCGCGCTCGCAGTCGTTGCTGCGGCTGACATCAGAACCAACCCCAAAATCATTGCACATAGTTTCTTCGCTAACATTTTTCTTGCCTCCGTTTCCGGCGGCTTCAACGCCGCACGGTAGTGATTAGGGCAATGTTCGTGCCGGGCCGACTCAATTCTGAGCTCGTGCTGTAAATGCAGCAATCGGGCCGGTTACGTTTACTGGGTGCCGGATTGTTTGGGGAAACTACAGACCATTTGGGGTGAACCTGGCTCATAGCGTCAGGCGATCTATGCGTGCAAGAGCAAGAGTTCGGGCTTAGCCGGGCAGTGGTCTGAGGGTTGGGCGACGACGTGAGTCACGGCTCAGCTTAAGCCGGAAACTCCATGCTCTTATACCGGGAGACAGCGAGACGATCGCGGCAGCCCTGGTCTTCACCAGCTTTCAATCGGGTTCTCAGTGTCCTAATACTGTGACCAACTCCTGAACCGCTGCTGCCGAACGTTGAAGCGCTGATCGCTCATCGGTCAACAGGTTGATTTGGATGATTTCCTCGATGCCCCGTTCGCCTAACTTCACCGGCACGCCGACGTACAAGCCATTGATTCCGTATTCGCCTTCCAGGTACGCCGCGCACGGAAGAATCTTCTTTTTGTCTTTTAGAATCGCTTCGGTCATCTCAACTGCCGCAGCCGACGGGGCATAGTACGCCGAGCCAGTCTTCAACAAGCTGACGATCTCGGCGCCGCCGTTCGCGGTACGCGTGACTATCTGGTCGATCTTCTCTTTCGGCAGCAAATCGGGCAGCGGAATTCCGGCAACGGTCGAGTAGCGAGGAAGCGGGACCATCGTGTCCCCATGGCCGCCAAGCACGAACGCTGTTACGTTCTCGACCGAGACATTCAACGCCTCGGCTATGAAGCATCGCATCCGCGCCGAGTCCAGCACACCGGCCATTCCAATCACGCGTTCCTTCGGCAAGCCCGACTTCTTCAACGCGACGTGGCACATCGCGTCCAGCGGGTTTGAAACGATGATCAGGATTGGGTTCCGCGAATGCTTCATTATCTCTTCAGTGACCGACCCGACGATGCCCGCGTTGGTCTTGAGCAAGTCGTCGCGGCTCATGCCCGGCTTGCGTGCGAGACCCGACGTGATGATCACGACGTCGGAGTTGGCGGTCTCCTTGTACCCGTTAGTCCCGACCAGCCGCGAGTCGTAGCCTTCGATCGGCGCGGTCTCTGCAAGGTCGAGCGCCTTGCCCTGAGGCAGGCCTTCGATTATGTCGACCAACACCACGTCGCCCAGCTCTTTGTCGACAAGTCGCTGAGCTGCAGTCGCTCCGACATTGCCCGCTCCAACGACCGTTATCTTCTTTCTAGCCATTTTTCCTACATGAATTCCTCGATC
>DATMCM010000063.1:0-2554 GCA_035558335.1 Blastocatellia bacterium
CCGACCCAGTCCGCGATCAGCCGTGCACACGAGCGGCTCACGTTGATGCCCTCGATACCAAGCGCCCGCATCCGCGCAGTGACTGCTTCTCCGCCTCCTGCTTCACGAAACAAAATATCGGTCGCGCTGTTGTCGCTGATCAGCAGCATCAGCTCCATCAAGTTGCGGATCGACAGCGAAAGCCCGCCTTTGTTGAACAGTTCTGTAAGCGTTCCGCTGCCAGGATGAAGATCGCTTTGGTTGACTTCGATCATCTGGTCGAGCTTGAGTTCGCCCTTGTCGACTCGCGTCAAGAGTTGCACCGCGATTGGGACTTTGAAAGTGCTTGCCATCGGAAAGCGATCTTCGCCGTTCAGCGAAACTCGCCGGCCCGTCTCCAGATGAATGGCAGTAACGCCAACGATCCCGCCCGCGAATTTGGCAAGCCGCGCGACTTCCCGCTCGAGACGCTGAAGCGCGGGATCGGACGGAGGCTGTGAACGCGTAACAATCGGGTTCTGCGCCTGAGCAATCGTCGTCACCGCGATGATCAGCGCCACTGCTCCTATTCTATTGGCATGCCTCGCTTTGTTTTTCATTGAACTCTCTCCAAAGGTACGCCGGCCTCTTTCTTGTATCGAAAACTGCGGGCGGGACGCCCGCGCTCCCAGGCGCTCATTCCTAGCACAGCCGCGCATTGATATCAATACGAGCTCTCCAGAAGGGCGCGGCGATCCTGATTCCTGAGAAGCGAAGCTTTGTGGTAAAAGATTGAGTGTCGGGACGGAGGCCAAAACACGGATGCGGCGTGCAGCGTGAGTTCATTCCACTCTCGAAAGGAGTTGTACCTTGCCCCAGAGCCGTAAGAGAAAGACCAGAAAGGGAGGAGGCGCCTCGCGCGCGACTTATTCCAGGAAGGTTCAATCCGGCAAGAGGAACATGTTCATCGCAGCCGGGGTCGTCGCCGTTATTGCCATCGCCCTTGTCGTATTCCTGGCGCTTCGAGGCGGGAGAAGCGCCGCCGGCGAGATCACCACTCCGTCGGGGCTCAAGTACGTCGATGAAGTAATCGGAACCGGTGCAAGCCCGTCCACCGGTAAAACCGTGAGGGTCCACTACACAGGCACCCTCGAGGACGGGACGAAGTTTGACAGTTCGGTCGATCGCGGACAGCCGTTCGAGTTTCGCATAGGCACCGGAGGTGTCATAAAGGGCTGGGACGAAGGCATAATGACGATGAAGGTCGGCGGCAAACGCAAGCTGATCATCCCAGCCAGCCTCGGATATGGGATTTCCGGCAGCCCACCCAAGATTCCTCCCAATGCGACGCTCCTTTTCGACGTTGAGCTGCTGGGAGTGAGGTGATCGGCAGACGCAACCTGGCTTTGAGCACGTCGGCTTGACCATAGTTTTCGCGCTGCTCCGGGAAAGAGAAACGATGAAGTATTATGCAATTGCTTTCGGGCTGCTGGCCTCGTGCGTGATCGCATTGGCCGGTCAGAACGATAAAAGCATCGCTCTCAGTTGGAATGACTCGACGCGCGATGTCTTCATCGACAACGAGCTGGACCACGCCGCCCAGGTTCTGGTTTGCGATGCTCCATCAATGCTCGCGGTGATCTCGCAGCGTCTGGATCGCGCGATCGTGCTCGACACTAAGGAGCACACGGTAAGCGCGGTCTCCAGGGACAACTTCACCTTCGCGCCGGACCGCTCGACCGCGACATCCACAGGCGGTGCGCCGCTGCAGAAGCTCGGCAAGTTCACTCGCCTCGACGGACCGGTGTACGCGTTCACTGTTGACGGAAAACTCGTCTTGATTCGCGCGCATCCCGGAGCTACCGGTGCGCTGACGATGGATAAGCTTTGGGATGCGGTGCCGGTTTGGCGAGCGGTGATGGATAACTATCAGGCGAACCCCAAAGCGGTTGCGGAGCTCAAGGCTAGCAGCAGGATTACAACCGTGACGCTCTTTTTCGGGACGTGGTGCCCGGACAGCAAGAACTATGTGCCGCGCCTGCTGCGCGCGCTTCGCGACGCGGGCAACGACAAACTTCAGGTTAAGCTGGTCGGCATTGACTATCAGTTCCGGCAGCCGGTGGATGTCGTTCAGCCTCGTCAAATTACGAACGTGCCGACTGTTGTGGTCGAGCGGGACGGACACGAAATTGGACGAATTGTCGAGACTCCCGCTTCCAAGACGATGGAAGAGGACCTCGCGGCGATTCTCGATGGGCGTGAGCTGATTCACAACGGCCGCTGGGAACGAGGACCGAAGCTGGCCAGCGGCGCTTACTCTTATCGAGGTCAGGCCGGCAAGGAGTTTGGCAAAGAAGAGTTCGAGTTGTTCAGCACCACTGAAGGGGGTTTTATGGTGCACAGCCGGATAACCGCAGGAGATCTGAGCACCGAAGTGTTTCAAAAGATCGACGCGAAGGGGCGGCCATCGTTCGCCGAAATAACCAAGATGCAGGGCACTAATAGGACCCGAACACGATTCACTTTCGATGGCGAGACGATGACCGCTCGAATGCGCGGAAGCGTTTCCGGGGTGGTGGCCCAGACCATCGAAGTC
>DATMCM010000064.1:0-6979 GCA_035558335.1 Blastocatellia bacterium
ACCGCGCGCCCCTTCTATTGACGCCTCTTCAAGCAGCGGGCTCGATATCGCGCGCTGAGTTGCTTCCAGCGAACGGTTCTCGCCCCTGGCGGAGCCTGTCCCCATCAACGCCATTCCCATCCCTTCCATAATCGTCTTCACGTCGGCGAAGTCGACGTTAATAAGCCCGGGGACGGTTATGATGTCGGATATGCCTTGGACCGCTTGCAGCAATACGTCGTCCACCAGCCTGAACGAATCATAGAACGGTGTCCCCTTCGGCACTGCGCTGAGGAGCCGCTCGTTTGGAATTGTGATGACCGTATCGACGCACTCTCGAAGCTCGTTCAACCCCTGCTCCGCCTGACGCAACCTGCGCCGGCCCTCGAATGCGAACGGCTTTGTCACGACCGCGACGGTCAGCGCGCCCAACTCAGTAGCGAGACTTGCGATGATGGGCCCTGCTCCGGTTCCCGTTCCGCCGCCGAGCCCGGTCGTAATGAAAACCATGTCTGCGCCTTCGATCGCTTCGATGATTTTCTCGGTGTCTTCGAGCGCGGACTGACGCCCGACCTCGGGGTCTCCGCCGGCGCCAAGACCACGCGTCAGCTTCTCGCCGATCTGGAGCTTGACCGATGCGCTCGAATTCCTGAGCGCCTGGAGATCAGTGTTGGCGACAAGGAACTGAACCCCCTCGATGCCCGCCGCGATCATTCTGTTGACCGCGTTACTGCCGCCGCCCCCGATGCCGACTACTTTTATCTTAGCGCCGCTCACAGGTTGTTCCGATTCCGCAAAAACAATGGACCCGGTGCGGGTCCCCTTCCGTTGATCAACCGCCATTATGGATGCCTCCTGCAAACAATGAACTGACAACCATCCAAACGATACCTTCAAGCACGGCGACCGATACCGCTTTTCCTCTCTCAGGGCTTCAAGAGATTCACTTCAACGGTTACCGGTTCACTCCTTACCTAAAGAGCGAACCAAACACGAGTCACAACACCATCACCCGAGCGGGCGCTGGATCCTGGCGACCGTGTCTGGAGGGGGTTCTCGAAACAGTGCCTTTGAGGCTGGCAGCCGGTTGCTACAATATGTGGTAGACCAAAGTTCTGAAGACACCGCGAATAGTAGCACAGTCCCCCAGCCCCTACAACATTTTTTTCCACAAATTCAAACATTTTTTAGCTCATGTGTAGCCATCGCTTCCACAGGCTTTGAGGCTTCGGCGCCCCATCCTTCAACACGTGGATCTTTTTCTGATTAATCTGCTTGTGGAAGCCGTAAAGCAAAGTTCCAACTACCGTCGCATACGCCGGACTATCAATCTCGCCGGTCAAACCTCCCACAAAATCCGGCAGACCATGCCGCGCCGGGAGGTCCAGGACCTGCTCGGCCATCTCGACCACGCCGTCCATCAGCGAGCCGCCTCCGATCAGCACCACGCTCGAGAGGATTTGACGCTCGAAACCTGCGCGTTGAACCTCTTCCGCCGCATGGCTGAAGATCTCTTCGGCTCGCGGCTGAAGAATCTCGCACAGGATTTGCCGGCTGAGCATTCGCGGCTGCCGACCCCCGACCGATGGCACCTCGACCATTCGCACTCGCTCGCCCTCCGCCATCAACCCCGCCAGCGCGCAGCCTTCGCTCTGCTTGATCCGCTCGGCTTCCGGGACCGGGGTCCGCAACCCCACCGCAATGTCGTTGGTGAAATGGTTCCCACCCATCGGGAACACTGCGGTGTGACGCACGGCGTCGCGGTAGAATATTGTCAGATTTGTGATGTCCGCGCCGATGTCAATGACCGCCGCACCGTACTCCTTTTCATCCTGAGTAAGCGTCGACTCGCCGCCGGCGATGTGATTGATGACCGTGTCGGTCACCATGATGCCGGCGCGATTTACGGAAGTAATGACGTTCTGGCGAGCGGTTATCGGCGATGTGACCACGTGGACCGAAGCTTCCAGCCGCATCCCGAGAAACCCGATCGGGTTCCCGATCCCGTCTTGTCCGTCAACCGTGAACTCCTGCGGAAGCACGTCGATGATCTCGCGATCAGTCGGAACGCTGACCGCGCGAGCCTGGTCGATTACGCGATAAACGTCTTCCTCTGTAATGTCTCGATTGCGGCGGCTGATGGCGATCACACCTCGCGAGTTGATCCCTCGCACTTGCACTCCGCCCAACCCGACGTAGGCCGCGTCGATCGGCAGGCCGGACATCATCTCCGCCTCCTCGACCGCGTGTTTGATCGCATCGACGGTAGCCTCGATGTTGACCACTACGCTTTTGCGAACTCCACGCGACGGAGCGCGGCCGATGCCTATGATCTCCAGCGTGTCGTTCTCAGTGATTTCCCCTACAACTGCCCTGACTTCGGTCGTTCCGATGTCAAGCGCTGAAATGTGCCTGGTTCCCTTTGACATTTTCATCCTCCGGCGAATCGATTGCGGATTGCGGATTGCGCATTGCGGATTTGAGATCGCGAATCGCTAGTCAACCTGCAAACTACGGTTTTGACTCCGCAATCCGAAATCCGCATTCCGCAATCAAAGCATCCTTCTACCTCACTTCTTCTTTGGGGCCTGGCTCGGTTTTGGTTCCTGCCGAACCGGCTTCTGCGCGCCGGGGGTGGCGAAGTTTACGACGATGCGCTCGCCTCGAGCCGCGTCGATGAAGTTAATATTGTCGGCGTTCTGAATCAGCCGCTCGACGTCCTGCACCCGGAAACGGCCCGGCAACTCAGAATCACCTTCCTTGATTGCGTGAAGCACCTGAAGCGCTTTCTCGAAGCGCTTGCGAAAGTCGGTGCTGCCTACGTGAACCATCACCGGCGGATGTGCCAGCCGCAGGTTTACATCTCTTGTGAAAGTCAGATCGATTTGATCGATGAGGTTCCAGAGCGAATTAGGTCCCTCGCGAAACTCGCGCTCGATCTGTTTGTAGACCGCGATGCGCTCGCGATCTTCGGCCATCGCCGCCTGCGTGCGATTGCCTTCAGCAAAGCCTTTTGCGACCGGCGGCACCTCTCGTGCCTCGGCAGTCGCGGGGTCGAGGTTCACGGTCGTGAAGTCGCCCATCTCAATCGCGTCTTCGTCGAGCCAGATCAGCGATTCCGATTCCCGGCGCACCAGCACAACCGGCTGCCGCTCAGCGACACGTACAAATATTCCGTCGGGCAAGACTCGCGCAACCGTAGCAGTTCGCACCCTCGGGACCGCTTCGACTTTCTGCCTCAAGATTGCGAGATCGACATCCAACAATCTGCTCTGACCCACTACGCGGCGGACGGCTTGTTCGACGTCGGCCCGGAGCGGCGCGCTCGCATCGCTCACTGTGATTCGGCGCAATTGGAATAGTCGCGAGCTGGCCATGGCGTTGTAGCCGACTATCACAACAACAAGGGCGGCCAAAAGCCCCGCCGGCTTGGCGAAAGCCATAGCAACTCGCACCGCCTTGCGGATATTTAGAAGAGAGCTTTGACGCGGCCCTCTTCTCTGAACACGGCGCGAGCCGCGCGGCGTGACCACCTGCGCGCGCGACCTCGGTTCTCTTGGAGCAACTGGCACGGGTCACCTCCCACGAAGTCCGTAGTCAGTAGTCCGTAGTCCTTAGCTCGTGCTTCAAGGTTCACCTCAATCCTCGGTTCACGAGCTAAGGACTACTGACTACGGACTACGGACTTCCTCATTCAGCATCCTCAACAGCTCATCTCCTGCCTGCCAAACATTCCCGGCTCCAAGCGTCAACACCAGATCGCCGGGCTGTAAAATCTCTTTCAATCTGGACGCCCCGTTTGCAAGCGGTCCGATGTATTCCACATGCCGGTGCCCGAAGCGCTCGATCTCATCCGCAAGCGCCCGACTGGTGATACCTTCGATCGGGTCTTCGCTGGCGGCGTAGATGTCCGCGATAAGCAACACGTCCGCTCCGTAAAACGACCTGGCGAACTCGTCCATCTGATCTCGCGTTCGACTGTAACGATGCGGTTGAAACAGCGTCACCACCCGCCGCCCCGAAGTGCGCGCCGCCGCAAGCGTAGCCTTGACTTCGGTCGGGTGGTGCCCGTAGTCGTCCACAACGATCACTCCGGTCTTCTCTCCCTTTATCTGGAACCGCCTCTCCGCTCCGGCGAACTCCGACAGCGCTGACGCGATGTCCTCGAACTTGATGCTCAAATCCAGCCCGGCGGCAATCGCCGCAAGCGCGTTGTAGACGTTGTGCAGGCCCGGCACGTTCAATGTCACGCTTCCAAGTTCTTCACCAAATGCGCGCACTCTGAACTCCGAGCCGAACCCGGTATTCATTTGTATTTGCCACGCGGATACGTCCGCCTGCGCCGCAAGTCCGTAGCTTATCGTACGGCGTACAATGTGAGGGATGATACCCTGCACGTTTTCGTCGTCCAGACACAAGACGATAGTTCCATAAAACGGAACGCGGTTCGCGAACCTGGTAAAGCATTCCTTTATCTCGTCGATGCCCCCGGTGAAGTGGTCCAGATGATCGGCGTCGATATTGGTCAGCACCGCGATCGTCGGCGTCAACAACAGCAGCGATCCGTCCGACTCGTCGGCCTCGACGATGATGTACTCGCCGAGCCCGTGTCTTGCGTTTGAACCGAGCGACTTGACTCGCCCGCCAACCACAACCGAAGGGTCAAAGCCGGTCTTCGTCATCAAGTGCGAGATCATCGAAGTCGTAGTGGTCTTGCCGTGCGTGCCGGCGACTGCGATGCCATGCCGATAAAGCCGCATAAGCTCGGCTAACATTTCAGCTCGCGGAATGACCGGTACTTGCCGCTGCCGCGCACCAATCACTTCGGGGTTGTCGTCGCGCACCGCCGACGAGCAGACGACTACGTCCGCCTCCGAGACGTGCTCCGCGGCGTGCCCTTCCCAAATCGTCGCGCCCATCGATTCGAGATGATCGGTGATCTGGGTGCGCTTGAGATCGCTGCCGGTCACGTGGAAGTTCTCCCCCAGCGACAACAGGACTTCGGCGATGCCGCTCATCCCGATGCCGCCGATCCCCACGAAATGTATTTGTCTCGCTCCTCGAAAAAGCATGAGCAGTTGTAAGAACCTGTACGGGCGTCCCTCCGTGGGCGCCCCTTCTCGAAAGGCAGTAGCCTGACTCGCGTATTGAGGGGCGCCCACGGAGGGACGCCCGTACACGTCACCCGAGTGGCTGCTGACCACTGGCCACCGCCATCGCTATGTCTACCGCGCGGGCGGCGGAGTCGGGTCTCGCAAGCCTTCGACTCGCCTCTTCCATTCTGTCGATCTCCTCCCGGTGCTCGATCAACCTTGTCAACTCCTCCGCGAGCCGCGCCGGCGTCAGCTCTTTCTGCAAGATCATCCTTGCCGCGCCCGCGCGCTCGAACGCCTCGGCGTTTTTTCGCTGATGATCGTCAGTAGCGAAAGGAAAGGGCACGAAGATCGCCGCCTTCCCGGCCGCGGCCACTTCGGCAGCGGTCGTAGCTCCGGCCCTGCTTATCAACACGTCCGCGCTTTCAAACTGCGCCGCCATATCGTGAATAAACGGTCTCACATCGGCTTCAAATCCGGCGTTATCATATCCGCGCTTCACCGTCTCAAAGTCGCTCTCGCCCGTCTGATGGGTGATCGACAGCCTGTCGTGGTTCTGTTTGAGCAGCGGCAGCGCGCCGGCCATGGCGGCGTTGATCGCGCGCGAGCCCTGACTTCCGCCGAAGATCAACACGCTTACCTTTTCGCCCCTTTCTTTCTTCTTCAAGTCCGCGAAGTCGCCGCGAACCGGGGTGCCGGTGACGATGCCTCGCTTCCCGAAATACGCTCTCGCTTCTTCAAAGCCCAATGCCGCAGAGTCGACGAACCGGGCAAGCACTCGATTGGTAAAGCCGGGCATTGCGTTCGGCTCGACCACCATCGTCGGTGTTCGCCTGAGCGCCGCAATCAACAAAGTCGGTCCGGACGAGTAGCCACCCACTCCGATCACAACCTGCGGCTTGAATCGCGCCAAGATTCGAAGTGCCGCCGCCAGGCTCATCGGCAACTCGGCGAGCGATTTCGCTCTTTGAAACAGCGAGACGCCCTTGAGCGCGCCTACCTGAATCATCTCGAGCGCGAACCCCTCGCGCGGCACGATCTTGGACTCGAGCCCGCGCGGCGTTCCAACAAACAATATCTCGGTCTGATCATCGCGACGCCTAAACTCGCGCGCGATCGCCACGCCCGGATAGATGTGCCCGCCAGTTCCTCCAGCCGCGATGATCACGCGCATAGTCCGTAGTCCGTAGTCCGTAGCCCGTTGCTCGTGTTCCGTGGTTCGACTCGGTCACCGGCACACGAGCTACGGACTACGGACTACGGACTACGAACCACCTCGTCACGCCTTTCCATGCTTCGACACGTTCAACAACACGCCCGCAGCGAACAGGCTGATCGCCAGAGACGACCCGCCCGCGCTGATGAACGGCAACGGAATTCCTTTCGTCGGCACGAGAGACAGGGTCACACTGATGTTGAAAAGAGCCTGGGCGACGATCATAGTAGTCAATCCGACCGCCAACAACTGCCCGAACAAATCCGGCGCAAATCGAGCGGCCCGAAAGCCGCGCCACGCGATCAGCCCGAACAACAGCACAAGCGTGACTGCGCCGATTAGCCCGAGCTCTTCGCCGATCACCGCGAATATGAAATCGGTGTGCGGAGCGGGGAGATAAAAAAGCTTTTGCTTTCCCGCGGCGAACCCGACGCCGCTTGTGCCGCCGCTTCCGATCGCGATCATCGACTGAACCGGTTGAAAGCCCCACGTCGATTGGTACTTCCACGGATCGAGAAACGCGAGGATCCTTTGAAATCGCCACGGCACCAGCAGCATCGCAACCATCGCCGGCACGACCGGCAACGCGAGCGTCGCCAGATACCGCAGCGGCGTGCCCGCTTGAAACATGACAACAACGAAGACCACTCCCAGCGCCAGCGCGGTCCCGAGGTCCGGCTCCAACGCAACC
>DATMCM010000065.1:0-4655 GCA_035558335.1 Blastocatellia bacterium
CAGCTCGATCCTCAGGATTACAAGCTTCGATTGCAACAGGCCGAAGCGGCGCTTGCGCAAGCCCGCGCGCGCGTCGGCTTGTCGCCCGATGGAAAAGACGATCGTATCAACCCGGAAGAAACAGGCACGGTCCGCCAGGCCCGCGCTGTCTGGGATGACGCCAAACTCAAACGCGAGCGCGCCGCTTCACTCCTAACCCAGGGAGTGATCGCACAGGCACAGCTGGACACCGCTGATTCCGACTTGAAGGTTGCGATGAGCCGCTATCAGGATGCGATCGAGGAAATTCGCAATCGCCAGGCGCTGGTCGGCCAGCGGCGTTCCGAGCTCGAGATAGCGCGCCAACAACTGGCAGATTGCGTCATCTACGCGCCGTTTGACGGCGTCGTGCAAGAAAAGCGCGCCAGTGTGGGTGAGTATCTAGCGCCGGGTGCTCCGGTGGTCAACGTCGTTCGAGTGGACCCGCTGCGATTGCGCGCGGAAGTGCCAGAACGCGAGGCTCGCAACGTCATCTCGGGTCAGCCCGTCCGCTTGACGGTCGAGGGTGACCCTAACGTGTACACTGGACGCATCGTGCGGTTGAGTCCGACCATCACCGCGCAGAACCGAATACTGATTGTTGAAGCCGAAGTGCGCAACAACGGAAGCTTGCGGCCCGGCTCGTTTGCTCGCGCGGACATCGTCGCCGACGACAAATCGGTCGCTCCGGCGGTGCCGACTAATGCGATCGTCAGCTTCGCCGGAATAGATAAGGTCATCACAATCCAGGATGGCAAAGCGTTGGAGAAGCCGATCACAACAGGCCGCCAGTCGGGCGAGTGGACCGAAATCCTGTCCGGCGTAAAAGCCGGCGAAACTGTGATCGTAAACCCCGGCAACCTTCAATCAGGTCAGCCGGTAACAGTGACGGATTAGGTTTCTGGTTTAGGGTTTCTGGTTTCTGGTTCGTCGGTTTGAAGTTACAGGAAAAATGAAACATACGAACCCGAAACCAGAAACCAGAAACCCTGAACCGGTATTCTATGCAGAAGCTTGCTGAAATTTGTATCAAGCGGCCGGTGTTCGCGGCGATGATCATCCTCGCGCTGGTTGTCGTCGGCGTGGCCAGCTACTTCCGTTTGGGCGTCGATCGCTTCCCCTCTGTTGACCTGCCGACCGTGAGCGTCCGCACCACTCTTCCCGGGGGGTCGCCCGAAGAAGTCGAAAGCGAGGTCTCGCAAAAAATCGAAGAGGTGGTCAACACCGTCGAAGGTATTCAGGAACTGCGCTCCGTATCGAACCAGGGAGCCTCGTTCGTTATAGCGACCTTCAATCTGAACCGCGACATCGATGTGGCTGCCCAGGACGTTCGCGATCGCGTTGCTACAGTCGTGCGCGATCTTCCGCGTGATGTAGACCCGCCAATCGTGGCCAAGTTCAACAACGATTCCTCACCGGTGATGACCGTAGCGCTGTCTGCCGACCGCCCGATTCGTGAGCTCACCGAGCTTGCAGACAAGATCGTCAAGGTGCAACTCGAGCGCGCATCCGGGGTCGGCGAAGTCGACATCGTTGGAGGATTGAGCCGCGCCATCAATGTGTGGATCGACCCCGACAGGCTCGCCGCTTATCAAATTCCGATCGCCGCGGTTCGCGACGCAATCGTCCGCCAGAACAGCGATGCGCCCGGCGGCAACGTGACTTCGGGCTCGCGGGAACAAATGCTTCGCACCTTGGGCCGCGTTGCCGACCCGAAGATCTTCAACGACCTGGTCGTCAGCAACATCAACGGCGCTCCCGTTCGAATTCGCGACATCGGTTACGCCGACGACGGCACAAAAGAGCAAAGGTCGCTGGCTCGGCTGAACGGCGTCCCGACGGTGACCCTGGAAGTGCGCCGCCAATCGGGAGCTAACAGCATCGAAGTTATCGAAGCCGCGAAAGCCGGTCTCGCCCGCATAGCTCCTCAGCTTCCATCGGACGTCAAGATGGAAGTGATCCGGGATCAGTCGCGTTATATCTATGCCGCGCTTCATGAGATCAATTTGCACCTCGTGCTGGGCAGCATACTGGCCTGTTTGGTGGTGCTGCTGTTTGTAAGAAGCTGGCGCTCGACGCTGATCGCCGGAATAGCGATACCGGCTTCGGTGATTTCGACTTTCGGCATGATGCGCGCGCTGAACTTCACGCTCAACAGCGTGACGATGCTCGCGCTTGTGTTGATGGTCGGGATCGTGATCGACGACGCGATCGTCGTGCTCGAGAACATCTACCGCTTTGTCGAAGAGAAGAAGATGAAGCCCTTTGAGGCAGCACGAGCAGCGACTGCCGAGATTGGGCTTGCGGTCATGGCCACGACGCTCAGCCTTGTGGTCATCTTCGTTCCGGTGTCTTTCATGTCCAGCGTATCCGGGCGCTTTCTTTATCAGTTTGGCATCACCGCTGCGGTGGCGATAATGGTGAGTCTGCTGGTCTCGTTCACCCTGACTCCAATGATGAGCGCACGGCTGTTGAAAGCCGAAGACGCGTCAGGGGCGCACGACGTTGCCAAGTCTCGGACCGGATTTTACGGATGGATCGATCGCTCATATACGGCGATGCTCCAGTTCGCGATGCACCACCGACTCTCGGTGGCCGTGCTCGCGATTCTGGTCATACTCTCTTCAGTGCCGCTCTACAAAGTTGTAAAGCAAGACTACCTGCCGAGTGACGTGGATGAATCCGAGTTCGATGTAAGCATCAATGCGCGTGAAGGCACGAGCTTCGCGGCGATGGAAGAAGTAATGCGGTCCGTCGAAAAAGATCTGATGTCCACGCCGGGCGTGCAGATCGTTTTGGCTTCGGCGGGTGGTGGCTTCAATGGCAGCGTGAATCAGGGAAGCGCCTACGTTCGCATCATTCCGATCGAAGAACGCAGCTTCTCCATCTCCAGGCTTTGGAACGGTATCATTCACGGGCGTCCGCTCGAAGCTTTTAGAGCCAACTACTCGCAGCGCGATGTGATGCAGGAGATTCGCGGGCGACTGCGCAAGTACAAGGATCTTCGCTGCGGCGTGCGCAACGCCCCGTCGTTCAACATCGGCGGCGGCGGGTCGGAGATCGATTTCAACCTGCGCGGACCCGACCTGGAATCGCTCGCGCGCTACGCCGAACAGCTTCGTGAAAAATCGCCCCAGCTCGGCATCGTTGACGCCGATACGACGCTCAAGCTGGACAAGCCCGAGCTCAAGGTCGAGATAGATCGCACGCGCGCGGCTGATCTGGGAGTTTCGACCGACGACATATCGTCCGCTCTGCGGTTAATGGTGGGCGGCGACCAGCGCGTCTCGCGCTTCCGCGACTCGATGGTGAACGACGACTATGACGTGCAGCTTCGGTTGATCAACGGAGCGCGAAACGATGCCGGTTCGATCTCACGGCTCTACGTCCCTCGGCATAACGGTGAACTGGCGCGGCTGGACAACCTGGTGAAAATCACCCCGTCGCAGACGGCCTCGCGAATCGATCGGCTGGACCGCCAGCGGCAAGTGAGCTTGCGAGCCGCGGTAGCTCCAGGCTACGCGTTGGCCGACAGGTTGGAGGCGCTTAGAAACGAAGTCAAGGCGATGAACCTGCCGGCGGCTTACACGACCAGCGTATCGGGCCGCGCGAGAGAGCTTGAACGCACTTTCACGGAGTTCATCTGGGCATTCCTGCTCTCGGTCATCTTCATGTACATGATTCTCGCGTCGCAGTTTGAGAGCGTGGTTCACCCGCTGACGATCTTGCTCTCACTGCCGCTGTCGATTCCTTTCGCGCTGTTGTCGCTATGGCTGACGTCTAACACGCTGAACCTGTATTCAGCGCTTGGGATACTAGTGCTGTTTGGCGTAGTCAAGAAGAACGCGATCTTGCAGATCGATCACATGAACAACTTGCGCCGCGTTGGAATGGAGCGAATGCCGGCGATCTTGCAAGCTAACCGCGACCGGCTGCGTCCGATATTGATGACCACGCTTGCGCTGGTCGCTGGAATGATGCCGCTCGCGTTGGGAACCGGGCCGGGCGCCGACGAGCGCCGAGCCATCGCAGTAGTCGTGATTGGCGGGCAGACGCTATCGCTGCTGCTGACGCTGATCGTGACTCCGGTGGCTTATTCAATATTCGACGATATGTCTGCGACGGCGGCGTGGAGGAGGCTCGCGGCGCGGGCTTACGGCTTGGCGCACCCATTGCGCCGCCGAGCTGTGCCAGGGGTCGTTGTTGCTCGCCGCTCGACACCGCGCGAGATCGATGCGAAAGCAGATGACGAAGTGAAAGTCGGGGCCGGCACCGGCGACTAGCTGGGGACGGCTACGGCTCTCCGTGAGTTCAGGGAACAAGCTTCAGCTTGCTGTTTCGGCCGAATCAGCTTTGGAAGCAAGCTAAGGCTTAAACTCTGAACCTCAAACGGATCCCTCTACGGAATATTCAGAGCGAATGAACACCAAACCGGCGTTTGTTCCACGCGGAGCGCTCTGGTATCCTCGGTCCGCTTTCCAGTGCCCAATTCCCGCAATTCTCAAGGAGGTCAGGTTCAATGACTTTATCTTCCTCTCGTTTCCGTGCTTCGGTTTCACTGTTTGCGATTTTGCTGTTGATCGCGCAGTTTGCCGCATTCGCTCAGGACAACAAAAAAGACGACAAGAAAGATGAAG
>DATMCM010000066.1:0-10821 GCA_035558335.1 Blastocatellia bacterium
ATCGGTAATCAAAGCGATGTCAGTTTAACAGAAGTTATGGGCGGGAAGTCAGAGGTCAATGGTCAGAGGCGAGAGTCCGCAATTACCGAAAGTCCGCAATTGACCGTGATCTGACTCCGGACTATTCTGACTGATGACTTCTGACCTATGGCCTTCCGCGTGCCCGGAAGCTAAGATTGAGCGCGATGATCGTAGAGTTGGTCAAGGAATTCACTTTTGAAGCGGCGCATCGCCTTCCGCAAGTGCCGGCCGATCATAAGTGCTCGAGACTGCATGGACACTCGTTCCGCTGCGAAGTCGCGGTGCGAGGTGAAGTTGATCCTCGCACCGGTTGGTTCATCGACTACGCAGAAATCAGCGATGCGTTCGAGCCGCTACGGTTGAAGCTGGATCACTACTACTTGAACGACATTGACGGGCTCGAAAACGCGACTAGTGAGAATCTGGCTCGTTGGGTCTGGGAACGATTAGAAGGAAGGCTTGGCGGGCTTCATCGAGTGACCATTCGGGAAACGTGCACCGCGCGGTGTGACTACTTCGGCGGGTGATGCAGAGCTTCACATGATCGGGTACTGACTCACTTCAGCTGCTTGAAGCTCCTCTGCTGCTGCGATCAAAGCTTTTCGCCGAGCCTTGTCCGCATACATTGCGCGGTCTGCTGCGATCAACAGTTCATCGAGCGATTCGCCATCCGCACCAAAGCAGGCCCATCCCACGCTTATCCCAATCAAGAACTGCGAACCGCTGAAGTTGAAGCTGTGATTATCGATCGCCGCCTGAAGCCGCTGAACAAGCTCTCGCACCTCGGTTGGGTCGATGTGAAGAAGCGCCACGAACTCGTCGCCGGCGTAGCGGCTCAGGAAATCACCCGATCGAAGCTCGGCCGCCAAAAGACGCCCGACTTCCTTGATTGCCGCGTCGCCCGCCTGATGCCCCTGCGTGTCGTTGATCCTCTTAAATCCATCCAGGTCCATCATCAATAGAGAGAAACTGTCGTGGTAGCGCCGCCCGCGATCCGCCTCGTCCTCGAACCGGTACCGAAGCGCTCGCGCGTTCGCGATGCCGGTCAGCGGGTCAGTCAACGCTTTTACCTCGGTCATTTCATGATGCAACGCATTGGCTATCGCGTCCGAAGCAAGCTTCGCTACCGCTTCAACAAGTCGTAGATGATCCGGTTCGTAGAAACTCAGATCAGCCGAGTAGAGGGTAAGCGCACCTAGAACTTCGTTATCCTTCAACAGCGGAACGGCTACAACCGTTCGATAAGGCTGCTCGACTGTGATTTTTAGCACGTCCAGGTCGAGCAGCGGGTCGCAGTTGTACATCGGCTGGCGGTTCGCAACGACCCATCCGGTTATGCCCGCGCCAAGAATAACGCTTTGCCCCTTGAACCGGTCGGCGTTGCGACCGCTGACATGAACGGCTTCGACCTCGATCGAGTTGGGCTTCTGAAGGTAGAGCACGCAGGTGGTGTAGCTGACGATGTCCTGCAAGCGCGACGAGAAGACGGCAAACATATCGCGCAGATCCAGGCTGGTTCCGATCGTCTGTGCTATTTCATACAGCGTAATCACCTCGCGGTGCGCGTTGCGGATGTGCTCGAAGATCACTTGGCCCTGGTCCGGTCTCTGACCAGCCACCGAAGGCCTGCTCAATTCGTGCGCCCGCGCTTCCTGGATTTCTTTCTTTTGGCGCCTGATTTCGGCCTCAAACTCGGGCAAGTGCTCGAGGAACACGCGTACAACTTCAGGGTCGTACATCGTCCCCCGTCCGGCCTTGACCAACTCGATCGCCTGCTCGCGAGTCATCGCCTTACGATACTGGCGGTCCTCTCGCACTGCGTCGAAGCAGTCGACAACCGACAATATTCTGGCGGTCATCGGAATTTGGTTGCCGGCGAGCCCGTCCGGATAACCTCTGCCGTCCCATCGCTCGTGGTGATGTCGGACTACCGGCACGACTGGATAGGGAAATCCGACTCGGCTCAAAATCTCCGCTCCGACGATCGTGTGCACCTTCATTTTCTCGTATTCGGCGGCGCTCAACTTATCCGGCTTGTTAAGAATGTAGTCGGGCACCGCGAGCTTGCCGATGTCGTGGAGCAACGCTCCCGCCTGCAGCGCTTCGACTTCGGGGTCGCTCAACCCAAACAGCCGCGCCAGACCGGTGGTGTAGATCTGAACTCGATGCACGTGATCGTGAGTCACTTCGTCTTTGGCGTCGATCGCCACCGCAAGAGCCTCGATTGTCCTGAGATGCAAATCGGCCATCGCTTCTGCGTGGGTTATTGAGACCTGTACCTTGTCGAGGTAGTTCTTATAAGTCAGATACGTGATAGCCAGTATTGGTACTGCGATGATGAATGCGTAAAACGATATGATGCTGATGAGTTTGACTACCAGGCATGCCGCCACCGCGCCTGCGAAGTATGAAACCGAAGTCCACAAAAAGGACTCTTGCCAGGTCTGAAAGACGTTTCGTCCGTTGCGAAGCGCGCCAACCACGCTAACCATTCCCGAGTTCAAGACATAGTGCACCAAGGCGAGCGTCTCCGCGGCGAGGATCAATCGTCCGAGATCCATTTCACCGGGGCTGCCGAATAGCTGCGTCACCAGGGTGCTCGATGCGTATACCGACAAGCTCATCACTGCCGCGTTAAACGGCACGACACGGCGTTTGTTTGGATAGTGAAGCGAGCACACAATCGCATTCAAGCCGGCGAGCGCTATCGAATGCTGTACGCCGTACAACAAAACAGAAATATATATGAACGTGTCATCCAACGTTACGGTGCTGGGTATTTTCGGAATGTGGATGTCGGTGCGTGAAACAACCAGGAGGGTCACCATGCTCAGCAGAAGCCACTGTAGATTGAAGTCGTCGAGCGCAACCACGTACAGAGAGCGGGAAAAAACGCACAGTCCCACCACGGAGACCACGAGAATGAATAGCTTCGACGACCTCGTGTCTGGCTTTCTATTCTTTTCCTGCATAAGCCACGCTTTCGCAGTTGCCATCAACACTCATCGGGCCTGCCCGGAATGAAACACGGAAAGCGGCGGAGTTCCTTCCGCCGCTCCCTACGCTTTAAGGCGGTTCGTGGTTAAGGCGTCATACACCCGCCGGTGTCCCCCGTCGCCAGTGCACCCTGGCCGGTCGTAGGAGGCAACACACAATCTGACAGGATGACGCCGTCCGACAACACAACCCCATCAGCCAGCATTGCACCATCCGACAGTATGACCCCTTCCATAAAGAGCGCGCCGTCCGAAAGAGTCGTGCCGTTCGAAAGCAGCGCGCCCGACGACGGTAAAGCCCCGGCCGTCAGCAGCGTCCGGTCCGCCAGCAGCACGCCACTCGACAGGGTCACTCCGTCAGAGAGCATTACTCCCCATCCATAAACGCCCTGATACTTGGTTACAAGTTCGTTGCCGTGGACAAAATTCCATTTCTGGATTATTCCGCCACCCCACACAAAAGGCTGGCCCGCAATGCTGGTTAGCTGCGATGGTGCAGCGCCCGTCAGCAGCGGCGCCCCGAGAGTCAGGTTCGCCACATTTGACCTGACCGCGGACGTGAGTCGGACTGCGCCTTCCACGTTCAACAGACCCGCGCCCTGTTCGAGATTATTGAATCCGCGCAGCGGCTGGGCGGTGTACTCGAGAAACGCCTTGACCATATTCGGCGTCACGTTCGGGTTCCGTTCGATGAGCAGGGCCGCGGCTCCGGCAACAACGGGCGAGGCTACGGATGATCCACTCAGGTACATCATCTTTCGGCGAGCGTTCGAGCTGTTGTTTGCGTTCAGCGCCGGGTAAGTGGTCACAAGATAGTTGTTGGGCGACATGGCCCCCAGGATTTTGTTTCCCGGAGCAACCAGGTCGGGCTTCAACAGGTTGTCGTAGTGCCTGACGCCGTTGGCGGTCGTGTAGAACCCTCGCGTGGGTCCGCGAGAACTGTAGGTGGCTATGACGTCATCCGAACGCCCGTCGGTGGCAAAAGTATTAGCAGCGCCTACCGTTATCGCCGACGGCTCGATCCCAGGGGAGTGAATCCCCCCATATATCTTGTTTCCGTCCGAGTCTTTGCCGGCGTTCCCAGCGGCTACACAAACTACAATTCCGGCGTTAGCGGCGCGCCTTACCGCTCGGCAAAGAGGGTCGTTAACATAGGAGTCAACGGCGATTGCGCCAAGGCTGAGGTTTAGGACGCGAATGTTGTAATAAGCCTTATTTGAAATACACCAATCTATTCCTGCTATTGCATCGGATGTTCGGCCTACCCCTTCGCCGTTCAATACTCTGAGGCTGATGATCTTCGCCCCGGGAGCAATGCCTGTGTAGTTACCCCCATTGCTGCCCCCTGCCGCCATGCTGGCCACAACCGTGCCGTGGCCGTACGGATCATCGGTCCGTCCTTCGCCTGTGAAATCTCTCTGACAAATCACTCGCTCGTCGGAAAAGGATTCGTGGTTCGCATAAACACCCGAATCAAGAATCGCTATCCCAACACCCGAACCGTCAATGGATCCGGTAGAAGCGTTTCCATAGTTTCTTGCGATGTTTGCGCCGGTCGTAGTCTCGAGGTGACCAGTCGCTTGCGTCGGCCGATCAAGCGATATGTATTCCACGTGCGATTGCGAAGCTATCTCGCCGATCTGATCGACGGGAACGTGCGCCGCCACGGCCTCGACATTGTTGTAATCCGAAAGAAGGTAACCACCTCTATGGCTCAGCGCGCGTAAGAACTTCTTGTCCGGCTTCGAAGCCGTCTGAATGATGACATCGACCATGCGCGGCGAAGCATCCTCACCCGACTCCCTGGAGCGTGCTCTCGCTCCACTAATATCAGGTTTGTTGTCCATTAGCTCTTGTAGGTCGAGCGAAACCTTCGAAGGAGTGCTGCCTGCTTGGAGCGCGGTCTCGTCTCCGGGACTATTCTGTTCAACCAGAGGCTTTTGCGAGTTGGCCTGCGCGACGCTTCCAAAGCCTCGAGTCCGGTTCGGTAACCCCATGCACGAGAGCACAACGGCTATAGCCAACAAGCATCGCGCAGCCGCCTTTGCCGACTTCCAGTCAATATTGGTGAGGAGTCTCGGCGCGGGGTGGGCTTCTGAGAGGAAAAACCCGTCCGTCAGTGGAGCGTTCCGTTTCATCTATTCCCTTTCTCCAGTGAGCGGTCGTGGTAGTGAGAGGCGTCGGCCGCAATCGACGAATCTTCAATAAGCGTGCCATGCCGGGAAAAACCCACTGCTTGCTGCGTTAACAGCGAGCCGGTCCACTGGCTCCGTCGCGACTACTATTGGCTCTGTTCCCCTTAACATTGATCTATCAATGATTTCGAGCCACTGCATCAGCGCGCCGAGCCCCGGCTGGCTGGCACAAACAATCTTTTCACGGTGTCTTGTTAGGTGTGCATTCGGCGGAGAGCCACGGATGGTTCGGTCAGAACGACGGAACGGTCGGTCAAACTTCGCAATAATTCGTGCTCTTAGGATGACCGATTCTGCTCGCGGACGACGCCCGAAGCACCCGACAGGGTTAGCCGATTCTCGCATCCGCAGCCAATGCGGGCTAGAATGCCATCGCATGCGAATCACCGAGATCTATCAGAGCATCCAGGGTGAGTCGAGCTACGCTGGGCTGCCGTGTGTATTTGTACGCACAACCGGGTGTGACCTCCGATGTAGCTGGTGCGACTCGGAATTCACCTTCACGGGCGGCACGCAAATGACACTCGACCAGATCATTCGAGATGTCGAGCAGTACGAATGCGAGCTGGTAGAGCTCACAGGCGGTGAGCCTTTGCTGCAATCGGACATCTATGAGCTTGCGAGCCGGCTCGCAGACGGCGGACACACCGTGCTTATCGAGACCGGCGGACATCGCGACGTATCAAGGCTTGATCCGCGCATCGTTCGCATCATGGACCTCAAGTGCCCCGCTTCAGGTGAATGCGAGAGAAACCTCTGGTCTAACCTGGAGCACTTGCGCGCGATTGATGAAGTGAAGTTCGTGCTAGCGGATCGCTCGGACTACGACTGGACGTTAGAAACAATTCGTCGCCATCGGTTGGAAGATCGCGTAAGGCTCTTGATCTCGACGGCGTACGGAATGATCGAGCCGGCGCAAGTTGTGACGTGGATGTTAGCAGACAAGTTGCGAGCTCGCTTTCAACTGCAGCTTCACAAATATATCTGGAGTCCAAACGAACGCGCTAGATGACGAAGCTGCTGCTACTCGACATGATTGAGTAATCTTTTTTGATCTGAAACCAAAGAGTGGCTTACATCCCCATTATGTTGTAACCGCAATCGACGTGAAGGATTTCGCCGGTAACCCCGCGCGACATATCCGAGAGAAGGAACATCGCGGCGTCGGCGACCTCTGATTGATCGATGTTCCGCCGAAGCGGGGCACGGTTTCGCATATGTTCGAGAATCTTTGAAAAGCCGCCGATGCCCGCGGACGCAAGCGTCTTGACCGGACCGGCCGACAGCGCGTTGACTCGAATCCCGCGGGGACCAAGGTTCTCTGCAAGATAGCGAGCGCTCATATCCAGCGCCGCTTTCGCGACGCCCATCACGTTGTAGCCCGGGATCACTCGCTCCCCGCCGAGATAAGTCAGGGTCAACACGCTCGCGTTGCGGCCTTCCATCAACGGCGCCGCTTCTCTGGCAATCGCCGTGAGTGAATAGACGCTGATGTCCTGTGCGGTGCGATAGCCTTCGCGCGACGTTTTCAAATACTCGCCTTCAAGCTCTTCTCGCAACGCGTAAGCCACGCCGTGAACTACAAAATCCAGCGCGCCAAACTCATCTTTGACCTTCGCGAACACCGCGGCGATGTCTTCGTCCCTGGACACGTCGCAAGGCAGCACCAGCGGGTCCTTGAGCGACGATGCAAGCTCTCGCGCGTTTTCTTCGAGTCGTTCGCCCTGATAAGTCAGCGCGATCCGCGCACCTTCTTCGGCAGCCCGGCGAGCTATCGCCCACGCAAGGCTTCGCTTGTTAGCTACGCCAAACACTATCCCGGACTTCCCATCTAAGAGCATCGCTTCCTCTTTTTACGTTCCGAGTTGCGGGTTAGACGTCCATAGCTCGTTTATCGCGGCGCCCTTCAACCGCAACCAGAAATCCAAACTCGTTACTGCCTCTTTTCCGGCGTGATCTTCAACTTAATTACGCTTCCATCGCGCCGAATGACAACCTCGACTTCTTCTCCGGCTCGCATCTCCCCGAGCGCGTATGTGTAATCGTAGACGTTCTTGATCGGCGTCTTTCCAAGCAGCACAACAATGTCTCCTGCTCGAAGCCCAGCTCGCTCGGCTGGCGAAGCGGGCCTAACGCCATCCAACTTCATTCCGTCGCTTTGATCCGAGTAGTTGGGGACCGTGCCGAGATAGACCCTAAACCCGCGGCCGGTTGGTTTCGATTCCGTCTTCACCTTGTTGAAGGCGATGCGCTCGGGTTCGTTAGCAACCGCCACGACCATCTCGCGTACGAACTCCACGACTTGGCGCTCGCCTACGGCGTTGATCTTGTCCGCGGTATCAGTCGGTTTGTGATAGTCATCGTGAGTCCCAGTGAAGAAGAACAACACCGGCACGTCCCGCACATAGAACGATTGATGGTCGCTTGGCCCAAAGCCGTCCTCCCCAAGACTCAGCTGAAACTGGCTCCCAGAGCCATTTCCCGCCGACGCGGTCGGAACCGCCGCCCCGTTGAGCTTGTCGATCAGCGGCTTCCACGCCGGCGAGGTCCCCACCCCTCCGATAAACAATGATCCCTGACGCAGCCGCCCGATCATGTCCATATTGAGCATGGCGACGGTTTGCGCTATCGGCGCCGCAGGCTTCTTGGTGTAGGCTCCCGATCCAAGCAGTCCGAGCTCTTCGCCACTGAAAGCGACGAACAGGATGCTGCGTCGCGGCTTAACTCGTTCGGCAGCAAGTGAACGAGCCAGCTCTAACAACCCCGACGTGCCAGACGCGTTGTCGTCCGCACCGTGATGGATCTGGCCTTCCGGTTTAGCGGCAAGCGATTCCGGACCTCCCAATCCGAGATGATCGTAGTGAGCGCCTATGACCACATACTCGTTCGCGAGCCTCGGGTCGCTTCCCTCGAGAAGACCAGCCACGTTCGCGCTCTTACCGTTGATCTTGATCACATCGGTCTTGAAGCGAACGCTGACGCCCTTGAGAAAGACCGAAGCCCCGGAGGACTTCATGGGATCGATATCACCTTTACTCGTTCGCTCCTCTTTGGACTGATTTGGACCCTCCCCGCCGAGAATCGCATTTCCCACCTTGCTGCTCACCACAACAGCCGGAATCCCTGCGTCAAGGAAGTTCAAATCATGTCTCAAACGTGACAGACGGTCGTCGCTAAAGCTCTTCTCCTCGCTTACGAACACGACTCCGCGAGCCCCCTTCTCGCGAGCCTTTAGAGTCTTGTTCTGGATCTCGAGTCCCGGTTGGGTGAAGTCCGCAAAGCGCCCGTGCGGATTGTCTCCCTCGGGGCTCCCGCGCAAAATCATCACGATCTTGCCCTTCACATCGACGTCCTTGTAGTTGTCATACTGAAGCTCGGGCGAGCTTATGCCGTAATGCACGAAGACAACTTCCCCCTCCGCAATCTCAGCAGATGAAAACCCGAGCGGCATGAAGTCCTCGCCAACTTTCAGCTCGCGCTCGCCGGTCGATTCCTTTATTCGAAACGTATTGCCCGCTCCGAGCTTTACACCGGCGACGAAGTCGAAAGGCTCGAGAAACCCGGCTGCTGACGCCGGTTTCAGCCCGTAGCTCCGGAACTCCTTTGCGATGTAGGCGGCCGCTTCGTCGGCCGCCGGCGTTCCGGTACGTCGACCCTGAAGCTTGTCGGATGCAAGAAACTGAATGTGCTGGATGATCCGTTCGCTGGAGACCTGCGTCGCGAGTCGGTTGGTTGAATCGTCGAACGCGGCGGCGAACAGCGCCGTTGCGGGATTGGAAGTAACAGCAGCCGAAGCAAACAGCGCCGCAGCGGCTAACAACAACCCGGCTTTCTTGATTAGCATTGAGACTCCACTCGTCAAGGTTAACGGCGAAAGGTCGTCATCTCGGCGACCGAATATCATGTGATTCTCTGCGCCGCTTGCCGAGTCAAGAATCATATCGACCGCTTGAAATGAGTGTCAACGCACCGGCCTTCGGGACCGGACACTTACTCGCCCGGCGACGCAGACTCTCTATTGCCGAACATCCGTGGCGCGCCAGCCATTAACCCAAGAAGCGTGAACGCGAGCAACACACCGGCGGTGCCAGCGCCGCTCGTAGTCCCCACCGTTACTGCGCGAGCCATGGAAAGAACCTGCGACAGGCCGACGGAGACAAGCAGCGCCCACCACGCCCACTGCTCGCCGCGCCGGTAGGGCACCAGCGTCACCGCAATTGCAAGCAGCCCGTACGCCAGCGCCCAGGTCGCTGCGGTCACCCGGCGCGCCATGAATGCTTTAACCGCTTCTTCGCCGCCCTGCTCTCTGATCTGAGCGGTCGAATACTGTTGAGTTAGGCCCGCATCCGACTTGCTGTATGCAACGAACAGCGACTGTACTGAAACCAACGCGATGCCAGCCGAAATTACCAATAACATCACCCAGCTTGCCAGGAACAGGATTCTCATAGCGCCTCCGCCCAGCCGAAAAGCTCGCCTGATCAACACTGCGAGCGGCCGTGGTTCCAAGCCCTGATTCTCTCTCACCTCGAGTTGAGTAGCGACACGATAGCACAGGAGATTGAGCCTTGAAACCCGGACGCCTGGTCACGGCGCTCTACCCCGTACGAGGCACCACGCGCTATAATCTCGACCGCTCAGGCGTCACTTGAAATCGATCTTAAGGAGCCCGGGTGTCAGACCAGCAACCAATCACCGTCCTCTGCCTCGCCAGCTATCACAAGGGCGAAGCGTTTCTCCGCGAGTGCAAACGTCAGGGTTGCCGGGTCATTTTGGTAACAGTTGAAAAGCTTGCCGGCGCCGACTGGCCGCGAGAAGCGATCGACGATGTCTTCTATATGCCAGAGATCTCGAATCGCGACGACATAATCAAAGGCGTAAGTTATCTTGCGCGCTGTCAAGCCATCGACCGCATCGTTCCACTCGACGAGTACGATCAGGAAACCGCGGCTATCTTGCGCGAGCACCTGCGTATACCGGGAATGGGCGACACAACGGCGCGCTACTTTCGCGACAAGCTCGCGATGCGCGTAAAAGCGAGAACGGCAGGAATCCCGGTGCCGGACTTCGTTCACGTATTGAACTACGACACGATTCGAGAGTTCATGACACGCGTGACGCCGCCATGGGTGTTGAAGCCGCGCTCCGAAGCCGCGTCGATGGGCATCAAAAAACTCAATCGCGCGGAGGAGCTGTGGCCGTTGCTTGGCGGGCTGGGAGATCGCCAGTCGTTCTATGTTCTCGAGCAGTACGTCGCCGGCGACATATATCACGTCGATTCGATCGTCTCAGAACGCGAGGTGGTCTTTTCTGTTCCGCACCAGTACGGTCACCCTCCGATGGATGTCTCACTTGGCGGCATCTTCACCACCCGGAAGATCCCGCGCGACTCCGACGACGCCCGTGCGCTCGACTTGCTCAATCGCGAGCTGATCGGCGAGCTTGGGCTTGTGCGTGGAGTCACCCACACCGAGTTCATCAAGGGACGCGACGACGGCCGCTTCTACTTCCTGGAGATCGCGTCGCGAGTCGGCGGAGCAAACATCGTCGAAGCCGTCGAAGCCTCGACCGGTCTGAACCTGTGGGCAGAGTGGGCCCGCATCGAAGTC
>DATMCM010000067.1:0-3553 GCA_035558335.1 Blastocatellia bacterium
TTGGTGGTCATTTCACGTTGTTGCTTCGAAGCGACGACCTGCTGTTCGAGCAGGGAACCGAGAAGTTTGTTGGAGTCCTGAATCGAGCGCAGCGTCAGGACGTTCGCCGCGTTGATCTTGTTGAGCACCGAGACTTCGCTATTGAGATCCGGGTCTGCCGATAACGAATCGGTTTCAAGATTCCCCATCCGCGTTTCAAGAGCGAGGGCATTCCCTCGGATCGAACCGAGAGTGGCCATGGCGGTGAGATTCGCGCCGTCCTGGAGCTCGACCGAGGCGTATTGGGAGCGGACACGCGAAAGCTCGTTCGCGTCCATGCCCGAAAGGTGGTCGGGGTTGTAGGGAAGGAGATGCGTGGTGGAGAGTTGGTAGCCGCCACCAACGGTTCCCGTATTCACTCCGCTAATCCAGCCGCTGGTGTTTCCGAACGTGTTGAGTGCCGAACCGTTGCGCCATTGCGAGAACAGAGCGCGATAGCGTGCGGGCATGTTTTGGAGGTTGCGGGCCATTTGCATGGCCAGGTTGTAGTGGGCAAGGACTTTTGCGTAGGTTTGTTGAAGCTGGATAAGGTGCTGCTGCAACTGCTGATAGCGAAGCACGGCATTGCTGTAGTTCGTCGGGTCGTAGACGATACCGCCTCCGAACTGCGCGGCGGCGGCGGCGCCGGCCGTAAGGCCGATGGCGAGCAAAGCGATCCAGATTTTCTTTCTCACGTTCATTCGGGTTCCTTTCCGTCCCTCAGAGATTCGAAGGAATCGTGTGGCTTGTGTAGTCGGGCAGCGCGAGATCGCCCGACAGATAGACTTTGACCCGGTGCCCCTCGCGAATCGTGACGGTCGGAAGAACATTCAGGAAGCGGTCGAGGATTTGCGCCGAGGATTGCCCCATGCTTTGGGCGAACCCTTGGCGCATAAGGTCGGTGCCGTTGGCGGTCAAGGCGCCAGATGTTCCCGCTTGGGCCACGGCACCGATCGCACCGATGGCGAGCGAAACACCAAACAGACGTACGTAATGGTTGTTGACCTGGTCGCGCAGACCGGCGTCGCCGATCTGGTTGAGTCCCTGAAAGTGATCGAGGCTCGCCGAGTATCCGTCCGGCATCACTAGGCGGTGAAAAGAAACAGCGAGCCGGGTCTGTCCGAAGCTCTCGACCTTGCGGGCTTCTCCGAGAATCTTGGTGCCCGCCGGAACGAGGAGATGCTGGCGGTCGTGTGAATAGACGTCGCCCGTCAGCAAACACTCGATCGGCCCGGAGAACTGCCCGTCGAGACGGTTGAGAAGTACGGTTTCGAGAAGCGTGCCTTCAAAGAGAATGTAGGTCTTTCCCGTCGCCGCTGCCGGTGCGCCCGCCGGCGGGGCGACAGGATTTCGTTGTTCCTCCTTTCGGTCGCTTTCCGGACCGGACTCCTCGTGCGGCGTCGCCGACGCGGGTGGTTGGAGCGGCCGCAAGAGTTGGGCGAGCTGCGCGGCGTCAGCGGTTGGGGGAAAGGCCGGAGTGGACGGTGGTTCTGCGGCGCGCGTCGGGGACTCGGGATTCTTGCGATAGGTCAGCGCGACGTTTGATGCAAAAAGCGAGAGGTAGTCGCGCTTTTTTCGTTCCTCGCGGATCGAGTCTTCAGCTCGCTCTTCGGGAGCCCCGCCAACGGCAGCGGATCCTGTGGACTGCGGCTCACCGCCGCCAGGAAATGGGCGGGTCTCATGCGCAAGCGCACTCTCGGCGACGGCCTGTTCCCGCTGCAACTGTTGAATGCGGTTCTGCAACTCGACGATTTTCGCTTCATTGACTTCAAGAGGTGCCTGGACGGCGGGAACGGGTGGAAGGCCGCGCGAAGGTACTGGCGACTTCTTGCCGCCGGTGAGCCACATGATGACAACCATCAAAACTGCCAGGCCAATAAGCAACCAGGACTGCACGTTCTTCGGAAGGAGGCCCGGTGGCTTCGGGCTCTTGTCTTCGATAGTCAAAGGAGCAGTCATGGTTCATTTCCCCGCGACGGCGCGAATGAAGTTGAGTTTTTTCTTCCCGATCGCGAGATAGCCGCTCTCGAGGATTTTCGGTGCGATGTACACGCCGTTCTCGACCTGGAAAGAGATGAGGTTGGGTTTCCCGTCCTTCAGTTCATAGAGTGCCGGCTTTTCCCGCGCGCCAGAACGGATGTAAGTGAACGAATCGTCATGATAAATGGCAGAAACAAGAAACGGTTCGCGGGCGAGCTTGGGGTCGAGCGTGTAGTCGAAACGGAGCTGGGTGGCGTAGCTCGAGCGAAAGCGGTTGATCTCTTCCGTTGAGCGGGCCTCGGCGGCGCGCACCTCGACCGCCACCTGCGCATGAGCGGTTTCAATCTCCTTCCTGTACGCTTCGGCGTCCGCGGCCCGGACATAACCGCGCAGCGCCGTCCCCGCGGTCGATTCCTCCTTCAGTTCGACGAACAGTTTCAAATCCGGTCGGACGTTCGGATCGCTGCTGATCTCCGTCAGAAGGAACGAGTAGACATGTCCGCTCGCGGTAATGAGGTTGAGGTTGCTGCGAATCCCGGCCTGAGCGGGGTGAACGTAGCAAAGGTTGTGGGAGCCGTTGATGATCCAGAATTCCCGGTCGCCGGTTGTGAAGTCGAGAATCTCTTCGTTGTCGGGAAGGACGATCAAGGTCGAAAAGCGGAGCTTGGCGTGCACGGGGACAATGTCCTCCCGGCCGTATTTCACGATGCGCGCGCCGTCAGTTTCGGCAAAGGCGGGGGAAACAGTGAACAGAGCGGACAACACGACCAGCACGGCGAACCGGGAATCGAACTTCGTGACAAAAGACATGGTTGTTTCTCCTTTGGTCTCAAGAAAAAGGTCGCTACGGGTCTTGCTTCACAAACCAACCGGCAACCGACTGGACAAGCAGAACGAAGGCCGTGAACAATCCAGCAAGCACGATCGGGAGGTAACCTGCGCTCATTCCCCATCGCTCGGCGAGCGACGCAAGGATCGGAATCACGACGCGCCCCCCGCGAGCACGCTCAACCCCTTCTCGAATCCATAGGCATCGAACGCCTCTTTCCGCTTGCGGTTGTCGTACGGATCGTTGGTGTAGAGCCAATAGCTGCGGCGGTCCACATGCAGGTTGGCGACTTTCGCGAGTTCCGGAGTCTTCAGAAGGAATTGCCGTTTGGGGATGAGCGAGGCGATGAGATTCACTTCTGTGTCGTTCAAATGAAACTGCCGCCGGTAAAGCTCCTGGTCCATGTCCGGATTCGCGAGAAACATTTTGGTGGCGCAGCTTTCGACGATGATGTCGAGGAGCTCGGAGCGCCTGAGTTCGTCGAGCGACTGCGTCGAGAGGATCATGGCGGCGTTGTGCTTGCGCCATGTCTTCAAGGCTTCGGTGACGTAGTGTCGGATGCTGGCATTGCGGAGGAACACCCAGGCTTCATCGATGAAGAAAGCTTTGAAGCTCGAAGAGATGTCCCGATTCGCGATTACCTCGTTTGCGCGATGAAGAATGTAGAAAAGCAGCGGTTCAAGGAGCTCCGGATAACGGCTCATCTGTTGAAAATCGAAGCACTGG
>DATMCM010000068.1:0-7521 GCA_035558335.1 Blastocatellia bacterium
TATCGTAGGTGTCGCGCCTCGGGTGAAGGGCAAGGCGCTGCGCACTCTGTACGGGCTGGATCGTTACGAGGACTGGGTCTTCATCTTTGTGCCTGACACTACGCAGATAAGGCCGGCCAGGCCCAACAACCCGGGAACGAAGGTCAGCCAGTAGCAACATCCCAACCCGTTTCCGTACGTCCTTCAAATCCGTTTCTCTACCGCGCTGTTTTTGGTTTAGACTCAGGTCAGCCGCCCCAAACGATCGTGCTCTGGACTCGGTTTTATCCGGTCCAGGTCGGTAACGAGCGCGGCAGATCACAAACCGAGAAAACGGTAAGCGCCTTGCTATGCCAATCGACACAGACCCTCGAGCCGTAGACCTTCTATCAACAGAGGCCAGCGAATCCGAAGGCGAGGAGGATAATAGGCCTCGGCTTATTCGTGGAGTCGGTCTCGCGAGTGCAACCACGCTCAACATGATCGACATGATCGGCGTTGGCCCGTTCATAACGATCCCCCTGATCGTCGCCGCGATGGGCGGGCCACAAGCCATGCTGGGCTGGATATTCGGTGCGCTGTTGGTGATGTGCGACGGGCTGGTGTGGGCGGAGCTTGGCGCGGCCATGCCTCGCTCGGGTGGGTCCTACCGCTATTTGAAAGAGATCTACGACCCTAACAAGCTTGGCCGCATGATCTCTTTTTTATTTATCTGGCAGCTCACCTTCAGCGCGCCGCTTTCGATCGCATCGGGCTGCATCGGCCTCTCGCAGTACGCTGCGTTCATCTGGCCGGGACTGAACAAGGCCTTTTTCATGCGCTCGGGACAAATCCAGCTGCCAGTGATCGGCACTGTCGAAGGTAGCGTAGCGATGACCGCTGGAACGCTGGTAGCAATGGGCACTATCGGCGTCGCGGTGTTCCTGCTTTATCGCAAGATCACCATCATCGGCCGTCTCGGAGGATTCTTATGGGTAGGCGTCCTGGTGACGGTGTTATGGGTGATAGTTGCCGGCGTCTCGAACTTTGACAAGACGCGCGCCCTGGACTTTCCGCCGAACGCGTTCACGCCTTCGCTGGCGTTCTTTCAAGGGTTGGGCGCGGCGATGCTCGTCTCGGTTTACGACTATTGGGGCTACTATAATGTCTGTTTCTTCGGCGGCGAAGTAAAAGATCCGGGTCGAGTGATTCCTCGCGCAATCATTTACTCGATCGTTGCGGTCGCGGCAATTTATATAGTGATGAACATCAGCATCCTCGGTGTGATCCCATGGCAGGAGCTTATCGAGACGGCAAAGCCGGAGAACGAAGCCGTGCGGAGCCACGTCATCTCCACGCTGATGCAGCGGCTCTACGGCAACTGGGCGGGAGTGCTGGCAAGCGCACTAATCATGTGGACAGCGTTTGCCTCGGTTTTCTCCCTGATGCTGGGGTACTCGCGCGTGCCGTACGCGGCCGCGGTGGACGGCAACTACTTCAAGGCGTTCGCGCGAGTTCATCCAAAACACAAGTTTCCGCATGTCTCACTGCTTGTGATGGGAGGCGTCGCCGCCGCGTGTTGTCTGCTAAAGCTCAAAGATGTGATCACCGCGCTGGTAGTCATAAGGATCACCGTTCAGTTCCTGGCGCAGATTATCGGCGTCGTGGTTCTTCGAGTCCGGCGGCCAGACATGCCTCGGCCGTTTCGGATGTGGCTGTATCCGCTGCCTGCTGTTCTAGCGTTTTGCGGGTTTGTTTATGTGCTTGTGATGCGGCCAAAGTCGATGCCGCCAATCTGGCTTGCGCTGACGCTGGTGTTGATCGGTTCAGTCATCTATCTGGTGAGGTCGTGGCGAAAGCGCGAGTGGCCATTTTCGCAAGCGGCGGCGTCTTAGCGTCTTGGCGCCTTTGCGGGCCAACAAGCTTACGCAAAGACGCAAAGACGCAAAGACGCTAAGACTAAAGTCCATTAAGGAGGTCCGAGTGATACCTCGTGTAGCCAGACTCAAGACGATCATCGCCCTCATCGTCTTGGCGCTTGTTCTCTCGCAACACGCTCCGATCAATTCATCCAGCGTCATCGCTGACAACCGGCCTGCCGAAGATCGAGGCGCGGCGGGGCTTGGCCAGGCGATCAAGCGGCTGGGAGTCGTCGCTAGCGTTCTTCACACCGGCGCGCACCCCGACGACGAGGACAGCGGCTTGCTGGCTTATCTCGCGCGAGGCAGACAAGCGCGGACGGCCTATCTGTCGCTGACTCGCGGCGACGGCGGGCAGAACGTGATAGGGCCCGAACTGTACGAACCGCTCGGCGTGATTCGAACTGAGGAACTGCTGGCGGCAAGGCGGATCGACGGGGCTTCTCAGTTTTTCTCTCGCGCCTTCGATTTTGGATTCAGCAAGTCGCGAACGGAAACGCTGACGAAGTGGGACCGCGAGCAAGTCCTTGCCGATATGGTTCGGGTGATCAGGACCTTTCGACCTCTAGTCATCGTGTCGGCGTGGTCCGGTAATCCCAATGACGGTCACGGACATCACCAGGCTTCGGGGCTTCTGACTCAAGAAGCGTATCGCGCCGCCGCAGACCCAAACCGCTTCCCCGAGCAGATCAAAGAAGGCTTGAGACCCTGGCAGGCAAGAAAACTCTATATTCGTTCGTTCGACGGCGCGGCGAGTCCTCGCGAGTTCCTGCCGTCGCTTTCCACACTGTCGCTCAACACCGGGGAGTACGATCCGTTGCTTGGCGAAAGCTATTACGAGATCGCGGCACGCGGGCGGAGCCAGCACCGCTCTCAGGATGAGGGAACGATCGAAGCTCGAGGGCCGCGATTCTCTCGACTTCGGTTGATCGACTCAAGGGTTGGTCCGATAAAAAACGAAAAGGACATCTTCGAAGATCTTGACGTTACGTTGGCGGGCATCTCTCAGTACGCCGGATCGGCGCGAACAAAACTCAGGGAACAACTTCTCGAGGTTCAGTCCGCCGCCGACGATGCAAGAGCACGATACAACCCCCTTTCCTCATCGTCGGTCGCCGAGCCAATCGCTCGAGGCTTGACGAAATTGCGTGAAATCACTGCGGGCCTTGCCGCTCTCGGCTTAAGCGGGAGTGAGTTATCTGACACGAATTCGTTGCTCAAACAAAAGGAGGCTGACTTTGCCGACGCGCTTGTGAGGTCCCAGGGCATAGTCGTTGATTGCCTGACCGATGACGAGATCGTTACTCCCGGTCAGGCGTTCACCGTCACCTTGAGCGCGTATGCTAACTCCAGCGCAAAGATCATAGGCTACGGCTTGACGGCTGCAGCCGGTTGGACGCTGGTTGGCAAGACGGAAAAAACCTCTGAGGTTGATGGAAGACTGATCCTGCAATCGGAATACACGGTTACTGCCGGCGATAGTGTGGGACCGACCCGTCCGTATTGGTTAAATAGCCCGCGCAGCGGCGATATGTTTACGGTTGCGAAAATGGCCGGGACTCCAACTGGAATTGAACCAGCCATTCCTGCCGCTGTCGTGGGAGGCGTGGACTTCACAATTGCGGGAACCAATGTACAGACCCGGCAGGCACCCCAATATCGTTACGCTGACCGCGCAGTAGGTGAGATCCGTCGCGAACTGAAAGTTGCTCCCGCGATTTCGGTTAACGTCTCGCCCGACATCCTTGTCTATCCGTTCTCGAGCGCGTCACAAAAGCGGGACATCACGGTCTCAATCACAAACAGCGCCAAAACCGGGGCGAGTGGGGAATTGAAGCTGGAAGCTCCCGCCGAATGGAACGTACAGCCGGCTAGCGCCGCTTTCAATCTCAAGCGCGAGGGCGAACGAGCGGCATTTAGCTTTACCGTCACCGTTCCCGCCACGAGCAGCCAGGTTGTTCGCCGACTCAACGCCGTTGCGACCGTCGGCAAGAACCAATATCGGGAAGGCTATCGTGTTATTGCTTACCCTCACATTGAATCGCGGTTTGCGTATGAGAACGCGAGTGCGACCGCCGAGGTGATCGATGTGAAGGTTGCGCCTGGGGTAAAAGTCGGCTTTATCGAAGGGGCAGGCGACGACTTTGCAAACGCGCTTAAGCGGATCGGCGTAGACGTCAAGACCATCGACTCGAATGAGCTCGCGAGGGGGGACTTGAGCGTCTATGACACCATCGTTGCCGGGGTGCGTGTTTACGAAGTGAGGCCCGACGTCATCTCCAACAACTCAAGGCTGATGGACTACGTGAAAAATGGCGGAACCTATATCGTGCAATACAGCCGCGGAAACTTCGAAACCGGCGGCTTCGCGCCGTATCGAATGGGAAAAGAACAACCCGCTCAAACGGATCGGCAAACGGATCGTGGGCCGCGGCTGCTGTATCTCAATGAAGCGGATATTGCGTCAGCCCTCGTTTCAAAGGCGTCGGCAAGGCCTAAGCTCGGCTTTATCGGAAATGCCGGCGACAAAATGTTCGAGTCAATGCGTGGAGCGGGCCTCGAGCCTCAAGTCATTGAAGGGAACGCGCTCGGCGGCGATCTTTCTTCTTTCGATGTGATCGTAGTTGCTTCAAGCTCAGGATCGCGGCCCGAATTGGTCGAGCACAACGCGAGCTTGCTCGAATACGCGCGAAAGAAGCTCGTGATTCTCGCGTACACCCAGGCTCAATTCATCAGCGGCGACTTCCCGACTTTTCCGAAGCCGGAAGCGCGGCCGTTTCGAACTACAGACGAGACGGCTAAAGTGACGATTCTCGAGCCCAATCACCCGCGTTTCAACTTTCCAAACAAGATCACCGAGCGCGATTTCGAAGGCTGGGTGCAGGAGCGCGGGGCTTACTTCCTCGGCGACTGGGATTCTCACTTCACGCCATTGATGGCGAGTCACGATCCGGGCGAGCCTGACCTGAAGGGCGGGGAATTGATCGCGGAGTATGGGAAGGGACTTTATGTCTACACAGCGTATGCTTGGTTCCGCGAGCTACCAAAAGGCGTGCCGGGCGCTTACCGGTTGATAGCGAACCTCGTGAGCTTGCCCAAGGCCAAGCGCACGTCAAGCCAGCCCGCGCGCTAGCCAAGAATCGGCGCGAACCCGTCTGATCCGCGTCATCCGTGTTCTATGCGGCCCGAGCAAAGCGATTTCTCCGAACACATAGACCACTGATGACGCTGATCAGAGGGATTTGCACGGATCCTGGTTGGGCGTTATGGACCTGGCGCCCTAAGAGAAGCCTTTGCGTTATCTGGAGTGTGTAGGTCGATTGACTCGCGCGGGACGTGGTTGATAGGTTTCTAAATCCACCCACGTCAACATCAGAAAGGAACTCATATGATCCCCCCATTTCAAAACGAACCGTTGACCGACTTCAACAATGAGCTCAATGCGGCCGTCATGCGCGAAGCAATAGCCAATGTGGAATCGCAGCTTGGCCGGGAATATCCGCTCATCATCGGCGGGAAGCGATATACGACTGGTGATATGCTCGCGTCCCCGAACCCTTCAAACTTCAACGAGATCGTTGGACTAGTCCATAAGGCCGACACCAAGCTAGCCGACAAAGCGCTTGACGAAGCTACTGCGGCCTTCCACGACTGGAAGAAAGCGTCGCCCGAGGTCCGCGCGCGTTATCTGCTTAAGGTTGCCGCGCAGTTGCGCAAGCGCAAGGCGGAGTTCACCGCTTTGATGGTGCTCGAAGTTGGCAAGTCGTGGCCCGAGGCTGACGCCGATGTCGCCGAAGCTATCGACTTCGCCGATTTTTATGCACGCGAGATGATCCGCTACAGCCAGGAGCAGCCGCTCGTTCCGTTTCCAGGCGAACAAAACGAGCTCTACTACATCCCGCTGGGCGTTGGCATCGTTGTTCCGCCGTGGAATTTTCCGTTGGCGATCATGGCCGGAATGACGCTGGCATCGGTTGTCACCGGCAACACCGTCGTGCTTAAGCCTTCAAGCGACAGCCCGGTGATCGCTGCTAAGTTCGTCGAGTTGCTTGAAGATATTTCGCTACCGCCGGGCGTAGTGAACTTCGTGCCCGGCAGCGGGAGCCGAATCGGTGATTATCTCGTTGGCAGTCCGCGCACCCGGTTTATCGCGTTCACCGGGTCGAAGGAAGTTGGCCTCCACATAAATGAGCTTGCTGCCAAAACGGCCGAGGGCCAATTGTGGATCAAGCGGGTAGTAGCCGAAATGGGCGGCAAAGATACGATCGTTGTCGACGAAACGGCTGATCTCGAATGGGCGGCGGAAGGAATCGTGGCAGCCGCGTTCGGGTTCTCAGGTCAAAAGTGCTCGGCTTGTTCGAGGCTGGTAGTTGTCGATCAGGTCTACGATGAAGTTGTGGGAAGAGTCGTCGACCGCACGAACAAACTGAAGGTTGGCCCGGTGAAGGAGCAAGAGAATTGGATGGGGCCGGTGTCGAGCAAGAGCGCCTACGAGTCGATCTCGAGCTACATCAAGATCGGTCAGGGTGAAGGGAAGCTGCTGACCGGCGGCGGGCCTCTGAACGACGGTCAAGGCGGTTGGTTCCTCAAGCCCACGATCATCGGCGACGTCGATCCCAAGGCTCGAGTCTCACAGGAGGAGATCTTCGGTCCGGTGCTCGCTGCGTTCCGGGCGAAGGACTACGACAACGCGCTCGACATCGCCAACAATACGGAGTTCGGGTTGACCGGCGCGGTCTACAGCCGCGAACGCGCAAGACTGGAGCAGGCGCGGCATGGTTTTCACGTCGGCAATCTGTATTTGAATCGCAAGTGCACCGGGGCCTACGTGGGAGTTCATCCGTTTGGGGGCTTCAATATGTCGGGCACCGACTCGAAGGCCGGCGGTCGCGACTACCTCCAGTTGTTCATGCAGGCGAAGTCTGTCTCGGAGAAGCTGTAGAATTGCTTAGTCGTGGACTCGCTTAGGTGCGAGGGCTGTCTTGCCACAAAGCCACTAAGGACGAGGTCGCACAAAGACAGGCTTTGGTGGAGATTTGTGCCAGGGTGCCTTAGTGGCGATCCTCTCTCAACAAACACTTACACGACGACCTGGAGTTGACCACGCTTTCGCCGCGCCGCTATCTTTAGTCTTATGCCGAAGTCGTTTCTCATTTTGTTATTGTGTGTCTGTACAGCTCCGTCCGCTTCTGCTCAACAGGCTCAACCGCAGCAAGCGGGCAAGACCACCGTTGCAGCACCGGCACAGATTCCTCCGGGGTTCATTCGCCCCGCCGACGTCAATGTCCGGATAGACCCGGACGTACGCTTGTTTGTTGTGATGGCTTTTCTGAACGTAGCGGGCTTCGACTACGAGCCAGGCGGCCAGCCGCTTTCAGCGGCAAGAGCTGAACTGCGCAAAGACCTTGCGAAGCTCGACCCTCAAGTGAAGGACAAGCTTGCGGCATTCTACAAGGCGCATCGGCGGCCCGGCGTGGACGAGTCCGCCGACGCCGCGCGCTACGCCGCGTTGAGCTTGCTGATGACTCCGCCGCCCGCGTTCACGATCTATGAGTCGGGCGATCGCCCGCTTCCAGCGGACCTCCAGGGGATTCTTGCTGATGTCGACGAAAAGGGCGGGGGCCCACGATTTCTCGCTTTGTTG
>DATMCM010000069.1:0-7602 GCA_035558335.1 Blastocatellia bacterium
TGTTCAAACTCGTGTTCTCGACCGTAAAACCGGAGGAGCAAAAGGCGGCAGCCAAGAGGTTGGACAGTGACCCTCGCGATACGTCGACGCCCGATGCAATGGCTGCGCTGCTTGAGCGAATCTATCGGAAAGACCTGCTAAAGGTTGAAAGCGCCGAACTGCTGTTGGACATAATGCGGCGATGCACGACGGGCGAGGCACGGCTGCGAGGTATCTTGCCCGAAGGGACCGTGATAGCTCATAAGACTGGAACGATCGGCGCGACAACCAACGACGTTGGCATTATCACCTTGCCGGACGGCTCGGGCCACGTAGCCATAGCTGTTTTCATCAAGTCTTCAGAGAAAGAGGTCAAGGCGCGAGAAAGGGCCATCGCGGAGATAGCCCGAGCGGTGCACGATTTCTTTTTGTTTCAGCCTCGGCCGGGCATTTAAGTAGCGGGTGATTTGCGCTAAGCGCAAATCCGTTTCTTGGCCCTGGGCGTAGTTACGATTGACGCAATTAGAAGTATGCCAGTCTGCATCGAGAAATTGCTGAGGGAACGTTGCTTTTTCCGGAGTCGGGGTTATCCTTAGTAGCCGTCAGCTCGCCTGTCCTGCGACGCAACAAACTGTGACAAGCGATCGAGAAAGCCGAGCCCCAGATCAACCGGGTTCTAATCACGATGCGGCTCAACGCCGCTTTCAGGAATCACCAAAAAAGGAGTAGATCACGATGCGGAAGATTCTGATGGTAGTGGCAATCGCAACGGCAGTCGCGTTCGGATCTCTGAACGCGCCGATGGTCTCGGCTCAGAACAAGAACGCCAGTATGGCAAAGCCCAAGTCGCTTTATTCGCGGCTTGGTGGAACGAAAGCGATCACGGCTGTCGTGGATGCGTTCGTCGGAAACGTAGCCGCGGACAATCGGATCAGCAAGTTCTTCGCCGATACAGCCAAGGATCCAAAGCGGCTCGCGGATTTCAAAAAGAAACTGGTCAACCAGATCTGTCAGGTCTCGGGCGGACCGTGCAAGTACAGGGGTAAGGACATGAAGACCGCTCACAAGGGAATGGGTATCACCGATGCTGACTTCAATGCGCTTGTTGAAGACCTTGTGAAGGCGCTGGATCAGTTCAAGGTGGGCGCGACGGAGAAGGGTGAACTGCTCAGTGCGCTCGGCGGAATGAAGGGTGATATCGTGGGACAGTAGCACCAGCACGTGAATCGGAGAAGTGGTGCGCGGGCGCTAGCGACTCACTTCTCCGATTCTCATGGTTGCCTAACGATTCGGGTGGCGAGGAAACTTCACGTACGGCAATCTGATCCCTCGCACGAATACTCGATCTGAGCGAATACCCGAGGGAGCTTCGAACCCGGCGCTTCCCATTGCAGCAATCAAATCATCTTGATCGACGCCGTCTCCGCTGATCCCGATGGCGCCCACCAGCTTGCCGCCTTTGTAAAGCGGCACACTTCCCGGAAATATTTGAGCCCCGCTCTTGAGGCTCGCGATGCCGGTGCAGTCGCCGGGGCTGAACACTCCGGTCAGAAGGAACCTGCCGATCGCGCCGTTGCTCCCAAGCAATAGATCAAGCTGCAAACCGTCGTTGAATGTGCTGAAATCTTCAATCGGAACCGAGAACGGGCCGTTCGCAGTGTCGTCGATACCGTCTGGAAAGAAAGGCCGGCTGAGGAAGCCTGCTGCCCGGTCGGTGAATGCGACTGAGCCGTCGAGCTTCACGCCGTCCTTGTTTGCTGCGTCGACGTAGCGTCCCATTCCTCTTCCGCGAAGCTCGGCTCCCGCCGAAGCCTTGCTGAAGAATGCGGCCGTTCGAGCCTTCTGCACACACACATCGAACCCGAATATCGGCGCGTCAATCGTGCTGAAGATTCCGAGCACGTTTCCCTCCACGTCGACGACCGAAATGTTAACTTCAGCGGCGCTGTTCTCCGGCTGGCGAATTGCCGCGCGTGTGACGAAGGCTTGCTGCGCCGCCTGGATGATAATTCTTTCAACGTCGCTCGCGGTTAATCCCGAGTTGCCTTTGAACGGGAAGAAGCTATTAGCGACTCGACCCGCCGGTATCGAAGGATCGATGCTCACGACTCGAAACTGGGACGGCTGCGCCGCTCTTATTCCAGGCGCGAGGCCGGGAATAACCAGAACGTCGCCGCGAAGCTGACCGAAAGGCGAAGTCGCAACGGCTGCAGGCATTTGCGTGTTCACGAATGGAAAGCGAATGCCGTTGACGATGATCTTGTCACCCTGGATCTCCGCAGGAGTTTCGAACCCGCGCGTTGCGGCTACCGCGACCAGTTCCTCCACCGGCTGATCCTTATCCGCGGGATTTGCATCAAGACTGTAAACGCCATCGCCTTCGACGCCGACTCCGCCGACCTCGATTCCGTTCTTGTAAAGCGCGACGCCTCCGGGATCCGCTGCCAACCCAAGCGGAGAGCGGGCGTTTATGTCGCTGCAAACCAGCAACTGCGAAAACTGAACTCCAAAAAGCGGGCCGCTCGATTGGAAGGAGATGCCCGGAGGAAAGTGCTGCTGCACGATGAAGCTCGCGGTGCGTGTGGTGAAGCTGTGCCCCTGGCTGCTGAGGAAAGCGCCGGTTACCGCTTTTGATATCGCGGCAAACGCTGCACCGTCGGCGAGGGGCGGCTCCAAAGTCAGCCCCTCGAGTCCGCAAGTCGGATTGATGGCGCTGTTGCCCGCTGCGCACTGCGTCCCACCGCCTATCGTGATGTCGTCTCGCGCGCCCGACATCTTGAAAATCCCGAGAATGTTTCCCTCTTTGTCGACGACCGCGATCGTCGCCTTGAAACCGCTCGCTTCTGCTTGAGCTACCGCTTGCGCGATGATCTTTTTGACATCGTCCTCAGTCAAACGGCGATCATCGGAAGCAGTCACCTGCAGGTGAACGGTCACCGAGGCGCCATCGGGGTTGGTGATGGTGACGTCGACTCCGCTGGCGAGGTCAGCTTCGGCAATGGATTTGACAACAATCTTTCCAGAACCCTTGACCTTGATCTTGCCGTGAGTTACCTGACCATTGGGGGACCGCAACTCAATACTCGCACCGTTCTGAAAGTTCTGGCCTCTCAGGGTGAGCTTCCCAGAGGCAGAATCGAACGTGCAGGCTTCGACGTTGATGACCGGCGCAAGCGACGATTGGAAGCCTGCGAGCGAATGCCTCTCGGTCAACAGCATGGCTCCGGCAGCGAGCGCAATTGCCCAGATGAGAGTGAGAAACCTGGAGCGTCTCGGTGTTCGTTGTGTCGCCATCGTGCCTCCGGGTCTACAGTTGGAAGACGTTGCGAGCCGAGTTTCAATTTCGGCCGCAAGTGTAGCCCACGCCCGAGACGGTTGTAAACTACGGCCAAAAGAGGGCGGTGTCCTGTTTTCATTTCTCCGCTTTGTCTCTGCGTCTCGGCGGCTCTGCGGTTAGCAAGTTTCAAGGCTATCTAACCGCAGAGACGCTGAGACGCAAAGGCAACCCAGAGAGGACGACGAAATTAAGACACCGCCCAAAAGAGAGAACGGGCAGTAGTGTGCTTGTGACGATGTTCTCAGGCGCAGCGCCGGCTGAGGCTGAAGACCTGTTGACTCGCAGACACAGCAACTCCGCGCGACCTGCTGACCTGTGTCTAAGCAGCCGGCAAAACGGACGTCGAATACGATTCACTGGAAGTCGCCGAGGCGCGGGGCTGGCCTGGAGAGTAGTTACGACACCCTCGCGGGCCGTCTACCTCGCGTGCCGTCTACCTTGACTCATAAAAACGCGCTGTGCTATCAATGCGCCGTGCTCGGGAAGGGCTTAGATGAGCGTCTCGTTCCTTTGTTCTGCGACAGCAGACCTTAGCGCCCCGTTGTCTCTGATTTTGGACCGGCCATCCGCATCAAGCCGTGGGGACTGAATGCAGCTCAAGCTCACTGCAACCGCACTTTATTTGATAGCGTTTTGTGTAGTCGCCGGGTTGACTCAAGCGCGTTCAATTGTTGCGATTCCCCCCCAAGATACACGGCCAGCCATCGGTTTCGACTTGAGCAATCAGCGAGGCGTCGTTCTATTCCACCATCAGCCTCACGAGTCGAGCGACCGGCGACTTCTCTTCAAACCGGCATATCTCAACAAGTCCGCGGCCGCGATGTCTTGCGTTGTGTGTCACCATCGAAGAGACGTGTCGGACCCTTCGCGGCTCGATACGACAGACGTCACCGACCCTAAACAGTTTCAGAGCTGCAAGACGTGTCATCGAAGCGAAGGCGATCCAAAAAACTTCTACGATCGAGACGGCTACGAGTTAAGCTCGCGCGAAGCTTATCACCGGCTCTGCGTCGGCTGTCACATGGACAACGCGAAAGGCGGCTACAGCGTTAAGCAAAAGCTCCCGCTCAAGTGCGCCGAGTGTCACGACCGATCTGCGCAGTATGTCGCAAGAGATGAGAGGCTCTACGTCGAGCCGCTGAGAGCCGATCTCGGAACCAGGCCGCCGTCCGACCAAAGTCTTCTGAATCCACCGATTGTGCCGACGCCGGAGGATAGGCCGATCGGTTACGCCGGCCCTTCAAGGATAGAGTCTCCGCCACAGCGGAACGGCAACGCCGCACCGGTCGCGGACCGTTGGCGCATCGGTTTTCCCGAAGACCCGCGCTATCACGAGGGAGCGATCCTCAATCCATATCGGCAGAATGTGCTCAAGGGTGACTATCCGCTCTTTGGGCAGCACAACTTTCTGGTGCTGACCGCCGAGAGCGAATCTCTTGCCAACGCGCGACGCATCCCGGTCCCGAGTAACGTTTCGGCTCAAGAGCCCGACAGCGAAGAGTTCTTCGGACGCGGCGGGCAGTTCTTTTTCAAGCAAACTTTCCTTTTATCGTTTGAGCTTTTTCACGGTGATACTTCGTTCAAGCCGGTCGATTGGCGAGTTCGGATAACGCCCGCGTTCAACATCAACTACCTTCACACTCAGGAGAACGGCATAGTCAATGTGGACTTTCGCAAGGGCAACACGCGAACCGACGGCTACGTTGCTTTGCAGGAAGCGTTCGGCGAGTACCGGATCGGCGACACGACAAGGGTCCTGCCGTTTCTCCCCGGAGGCAGAAGCCAGGACAAGAAGAGCCCGTACTTCGACACGACCTCGATACGCGTCGGGATTCAACCATTCATTTCGGACTTTCGGGGTTTGATCTTCAGCGACACAAATCTTGGCGCTCGGGTGTTCGGCAACTATGCGAACAACCGATACCAGTTCAACTCTGCATACTTTTACATGCTGGAGAAGGACACCAACAGCGAACTGAACACGCTGCACTTCCGCGATCAGACCGTTTTCATCGCGAACTTGTTCAGGCAAGACACTCTTTTCAAAGGTTACACCACGCAGTTCAGTTTTCATTTCAACAGCGATCGAGCGAGCGTGCAGTTTGACGAGAACAATTTCTTAGTTCGTCCGGCGTTAATCGGAGACGTCGCGCCACACGGCGTCAAGGCCGCATACTTTGGCTGGACCGGCGACGGGCATATCGGACGGTACAACATCAACCACGCGTTCTATCAGGTCATCGGACACGACACGCACAATCCGATAGCGGGGAAGCGAACCGACATCAACGCTCAGATGGCGGCCGCGGAAGTTTCACTGGATAGAGACTGGCTGCGCTTCAAAGCATCGATCTTCTGGGCGTCGGGCGACAGTAAACCCTTCGACGGTACGGCTCGCGGATTCGATTCGATACAAGACCTTCAGGAGTTCGCGGGCGGCCAATTCAGCTTTTGGAATTCACAGGCGATTCCGCTGACTAACACCGCGGTGCTGTTGACGACGCCGGGAAGCTTGTTACCGGACTTGCGAAGCAGCAAGACCCAGGGCCAATCGAACTTCGTCAATCCGGGAATCTTCGTCTACAACGTGGGGGCTGAAGCTGAATTGATGCCCAGGCTTCGAACGATATTGAATCTGAACTACTCGCTGTTTCATCACACCGAGCCGCTGTCTGAGTTGCTGTTCCAGCCCGGCATTCGAAAGCCGATCGGGTTGGACTACGGAATCGGAGCGTTGTATCGGCCGTTCTTGAGCGAGAACTGGATCGTGTCGGCGGGCTTTTCATCGTTGGTACCGGGCACCGGCTTCAGGGACATCTACAGTTCCAATTGCGACGCCAATTCTTGCGGCGCTAGGTCGAAGGTATTGTATTCGGCATTCGTGAAAGTGAAGTTCGTCTATTGAGTCCAGTAGGGACGAGATATCTGTAGAAGAGTGGCGCAATCGATCTCCTGCAGGAGAAGTTCGTGTTTTGAGAGTCCCGTAGGGACGAAATGTTTGTAGAAACGTGAGGAAATGGAACGCGAGCTCCGTTAGGAGCGGGATGTTCATCGATGGCGAACACGTACACACAGCTCTATGTTCAAGTGGTTTTCGCAGTCGCCGGCCGAGAGGGGTTGATCAACAGAGACCACAAAGACGAGCTATGCAAGTACATCACCGGCGTGGTGCGGAACAAAGGACAAAAGCTGATCGCGATCAACGGTATGCCCGACCATATGCATGTCTTAGTTGGTATTGAACCTGTCGTGGCCCTGTCTGACCTGGTGCGAGATATCAAAGCGAACTCATCGAGATTCATTAATGAGAAGGGGTGGCTCCAGGGACGGTTTAGTTGGCAGGAGGGATTCGGGGCGTTTTCGTACGGCAGGTCTCAACTCGGTGCAGTGATAAGGTACATCGAGAACCAGGAAGAACATCATGCAAGGAATTCATTCAAGGATGAGTATTTGAGCCTGCTTCGGAAGTTTGATATTGCTTTGATGAAAAGTATGTCTTTGATTTCTTGGACCAACAATAAGTCAACGATGACGAGGGAGAATATGTCGCCCCTACGGGACTCCGAGAATAAGAAGTGACGTTGCTAAAAATATAATGCCCCTACGGGGCTTGACGCGGGAGCCAGCACCGTATCTACGTATTGCCCCAACGTGGCTCTGCGGGCCAGACGCATCGATAGTACAAATATCTCGCTGTACGAAGCTGGAGGATAGAAGGTTGGTGAGAATATCGCGACAAAGCGCGCTGAAACTGTTGTTGATCCTTGCGTCGGTGTGTCTGTACTCCTTTGTTAGCTTCGCCGATACCGGGGGCATTTCAAGGGATGCTGAAGCAACGTTTGAAGCTGCGCCGGCAATCGCTGACGCCCCTCCAGCCGAACCGTCTCAATCAAGCTCGCCCTGTGATCCAGCCGCAACAAAAACCAAACTCTGGGGAATGACCGCCGAAGAGGCTCGCTGTCGAAGCGTCGGGTGCACCGATTGCCATAGGGGCATCGAAGATATGCACAACGGCAAAGTGAACCTCGGCTGCGTCGACTGCCACGGAGGACACGCCGAAGTCAGACTTCCCGCCGGCGCTAGCAAAGGCTCCGCGGAGTACAAAAACGCTCAGAGTAAGGCGCACATTCTTCCTCGCTTCCCCGGCGTTTGGAAAACCTCCGCTAACCCTCGGCGATCCTACTCAGCTTTGACTCAGGAAAGCGCCGAGTTCGTTCGGTTCGTAAACCCCGGAGACCTGCGAGTAGCGGCGATGAGCTGCGGAACTTCCGAGTGCCATACTCGCG
>DATMCM010000070.1:0-4336 GCA_035558335.1 Blastocatellia bacterium
AGCCCCGCGCACCCCAGCCATGTTAAACAATCGCACGCCCATCCTGTTTCTCAACGTGCTGATCATAGCCACATGCGGGCTTATCTATGAGCTGCTCGCCGGGACGATAGCGAGCTACGTGCTCGGCGATTCTATTACCCAGTTCTCGCTGATCATCGGCATCTATCTCTTCGCGCTGGGCATTGGGGCGTGGGTGTCGCGCTTCATCGAGAGCGGTCTCGCTCGAAAGTTCATCGAGGTGGAGCTGGGTGTCGCGCTGTTGGGCGGCTTGTCCGCTCCGTTATTGTTCTTGAGCTTTGCCCGGCTGAGCTATTTTCACGTAGTGCTCTACGGAATCGTTTTCGCCGTAGGTGTGCTGGTCGGTCTGGAGTTGCCGCTTCTGATGCGGATTCTGAAAGACGAGCTGGACTTCAAAGACCTTGTCTCGCGAGTGTTGACCTTCGACTACGTGGGCGCACTGGTAGCTTCGCTGCTCTTTCCGCTGTTTCTTATTCCGAAGCTGGGTCTGATGCGCACGTCGCTTGTGTTTGGACTGCTGAACGCGGGAGTCGGTCTGTGGGCCACCTGGTTCATGCGCCCATTGATAAAGGGCCAGGTGACCGGCTTGCGAGTTCGGGCATTGATCGTCGTCGCCTTGCTTGCGGTTGGGATTGTGAAATCAAACGCGCTGACGACGCTCGCCGACGAAGATATGTTTGCCGACGAGATCATCTACTCGCGGACGACACCCTACCAACGGATCGTAGTGACGCGCGGCAAAGCGGGTTTTCAATTGTTTCTCAATGGCCACCTTCAGTTCAGCTCGATGGACGAGTATCGCTACCACGAAGCCCTGGTCCATCCGGCTATGATGCTCGCCGGCTCGCCGCGCCGAGTGCTGGTGTTGGGAGGTGGTGACGGTCTGGCTTTAAGAGAGATTCTTCGGCATCCGTCGGTCGAATCTGTGACTCTTGTCGATCTAGACCCGGCGATGACGCATCTCTCCCAGGCGCTTCCATTGCTTGCCGAGCTCAACAATCATTCCTACTCGGACCCGCGGGTACACGTCGTCAATCAAGACGCGATGATCTGGATTGAAGACGTGAACGAACTCTTCGATGCGGTGATCGTTGATTTTCCGGATCCAAGCACTTATGCGCTGGGAAAGCTTTACACAACGCGATTCTACCGGTTGCTGAAGTTGCGGCTAACCGATAACGCGGCCGTAGCGGTACAGTGCACGTCGCCACTCTTCGCCCGCCGATCATACTGGTGCATTGTGAGGACGATGGAAGCGGCAGGCTTTTCGGTCAGGCCTTATCAGACAACGGTGCCTTCGTTTGTTGGAGTCTGGGGATTCGCGCTGGCTCGCCTAAATCCATTTGAAGCGCCTCGAGTTGCGCCGCCCGGCTTGCGATACCTGGATGACAATGCGATGGCGGCGATATTCATTCTTTCAGCCGACCTTGAGCCGGTCCCGGTGGAGATCAATCGGCTGGATAATCAAGCGCTGGTGCGATACTACGATGCAGAATGGAAGAAGTACGACTAGTTAGTATTCTTCGACGACCGAGGCAATGAGCGGGTGGGTCCTGACGGCAAGTTCCTGCGAGGAACTCGCCGTCGGAACGCAACTCCGCCAGGAGTTGAATGTTTGTAGAACGAGTTGTTTCAAACGGTGCACCCCAGCGGGGTGCTATGTTCCTCGGGTCAGTCATCACCCGAGGCCGATTCGACACATTGCACCCCGCTGGGTGCGGCTTCGCCCGCGTCGCGCTTCTACAAACATTGCACCCCGCTGGGGTGCCGGCCGCGAACTTGCCCTTTCCTTGCCACCTGTTGAAGTTGCCTCCGAATTGAGGAAGCGCAGATATGGATGGGCATAGTTTTACAAGACGCGATGTGCTCGCGGCCTTCCTCGGAGTTCCGGCCGCGTTAATGGCTTGTCGTTCGCGCGAAGCGCCTCGTTTGCCTGAAGGCGAAATCGTCGGCGCGTCAGACGGGATCGGCCACCGTCTGCGCGATGGCTTGACCATCACACCCTCGCAAGACCAATGGCAGAAATTGCAAGTTGTTATCGTGGGCGGCGGGGTCGCCGGTCTCTCGGCGGCTCATCGACTGCTGAAAGGCGGCTTCGATGACTTCGTTTTGATCGAACTTGAACGCGCTCCTGGCGGGACTGCGCGAAGCGGAACCTCGCCCTTGGTCGCTTATCCGTGGGGAGCGCACTATCTCCCTGCCCCGATGAAAGAGAACATCGAGCTGATTTCGCTGCTCGACGAGATGGGCATTCTCGAAGGCCGCGATGAACAAGACGAGCCCGTCGTCGCCGAACAATTTCTCTGCCGCGATCCCGAGGAGCGAGTCTTCTATCAGGGACGCTGGTACGAAGGTCTCTACCTTCGAGCTGGCGCGAGCTCCGAGGACCTCGCTCAGTTCGAAGCCTTCAACGCCGAGGTCAATCGCTGGGTAGCGTGGCGAGACGGGCATGGCCGAAGAGCTTTTTCGATTCCGGTTGCGACTTGCTCGGATGACTCCGAGGTGACCTCGCTCGACAAACTCAACATGAGCGAGTGGCTCGACCAGCGAGGCTTGACCTCGCCGCGATTGCGATGGCTGGTGGACTACGGTTGTCGGGATGATTATGGCTTGACGCTCGATCAGACCAGCGCGTGGGCGGGACTTTTCTATTTCGCGTCGCGTGTGCCCAAGCCTGGCGATGAGGCGCGCTCGCTCATGACCTGGCCCGAAGGCAACGGGCGTCTTGTGAATCACTTGTTCCAGACTGCCAAGGCAAGGGTCAGACTCGGGCTGGCGGCTTCGGAGATCATCCCAGTCGAAGCGAATGGTCGTAGCGGCGTCGACGTGATCGCGGTGGATCACGAAGGAACGAGCGCGGTCGGGTTCCATGCCGAACAGGTGATCTTTGCGGCGCCACATTTCCTAAGCAGTTATTTGATTCGGCCTTATCGCGAGAAAGCGCCGGCTCACGTCGCAGAGTTTCAGTATGGAGCGTGGATGGTCGCGAATCTTTTCTTGAAAGATCGGCCGGCCAGTCGCGGGTTTCCGCTCGCGTGGGACAATGTGATCTATGAGAGCCCATCGCTGGGTTACGTTGTCGCGACACACCAACGCGGGATCGATCGAGGCCCGACGGTCTTTACTTATTATTATCCGCTTTGCGACGCTGACCCGAAGCAGGCGCGGTCTAAGCTGCTTGCGGCGGAGTGGAAGGACTGGTCCGACATCGCGCTGACCGATCTTGAGAAAGCGCATCGCGAGATCCGCTCGCTGTGCGAGAGGATCGATGTTATGCGCTGGGGTCATGCGATGATCAGACCGCGACCCGGATTTATCTGGAGCGAGGCGCGGCGCAAGGCGAGCGAGCCTTATCGCGCGATTCACTTCGCGCATTCGGACTTGAGCGGAGTAGCGCTCTTCGAGGAGGCTTTCCATCACGGCACCCGCGCCGCCGATGAGACCCTCAAGAGGATGGGGCGAGGATGATTGGAGCGGCTAAGCACACAGCTTAGTGAGACTTTGTGTCCTGGTGTCTTCGTGGCGAGAATCGGTTACCGCCACCAAGGCACGAAGGCACAAAGCAGCACTAAGGCGAGGCGCGAGGGGCCTTTAGCGATGAGCATGAGTGCAGTGACAAATCAGTCTATTGACGCGCCGGTTCGCCCGGTCGCCGATTCGCCGCATCGCTACACGTGGCTGTTCTCCGCGCGCACCGACGTCGCGGTCTTTCTGGGCAGCGCGATAGTTTCGATGCTGGCGTTGGCTATCGGCGCGCGAACCGGAGTGCTGTACGGTGATGCGCCCGACTGGGCATGGGTACCCGCGGTGCTTCTGATCGACGTAGCCCACGTCTGGGCTACAAGCTTCCGGGTTTATCTTGATCCAGCCGAGCGGAAACGAAGACCCTGGCTCTATTCGCTTGTACCGGTGATAGGGTTCGCGGTCGGCGTCGCGCTTTACTCGCAAGGCGAGTTGGTTTTCTGGCGTGCGCTCGCTTATGTAGCAGTGTTTCACTTCGTGCGTCAGCAGTACGGATGGGTCGCGTTGTATCGCGCTAAAGCCGGCGAGCGCGATGCAATCAGCAAGCTAATAGACACGCTGGCTATCTACGCGGCGACGTTGTATCCGCTGATCTACTGGCACTCGCACCTGCCGAGAAAGTTCTGGTGGTTCCTGCCGAATGATTTCTCGGGGACTTCTTCAATCGTCTCGACGATAGCCGCGCCGGTCTACTGGCTGCTAATGGCCGCTTACGTCATTAAGTCTGCTTACGGATGGTTGGTGAAGAGGGAAGGGAATCCGGGCAAGGATATCGTTGTCGTGACGACCGCAGTCT
>DATMCM010000071.1:0-7725 GCA_035558335.1 Blastocatellia bacterium
CTACTCGCGGAAGAGCGTTGGCAATTGTCGGCACTCGCCGATCAGGCGGCGATCGCTCTCAATAATGCGCGCCTGCATGAACTGGTGACGGGCGAGGCTTTGCGCCAGCGCGACGAGACGCTTGAGAAACTGCGGACGTCGCACCGCAAGGTTCGCGCGATTCTGGATAGCATCACCGACCTGTTCTATCACCTTGACGATGACTGGCGATTCACCGAAATCAACAGGCGGGCGGCCGCTCTTTCTGGCAAGACTCAGGAAGAGCTAATCGGCCGCGTGATCTGGGACGTCTTTCCAGGTGCGGTAGGCTCACCATTGGAAACTCACCTCCGAAAGGCGTTGAGCGAAGGAGTAACTCAACATTTTGAAGTGGCTGATCTGACTCCCGGTGACTGGTTTGTCGTGCACGCCTATCCGTCCCGAACCGGACTGTTTGTCTATCTCCGCGACGTTACTGAACGCAAGCACGCAGAAATCACGACTCATCAACTGGCCGCCATCGTCGAGTCGTCCGACGACGCCATCATCGGTAAGACTCTGGACGGCGTCATAACCAGTTGGAATACTGGTGCTGAACGCATCTTTGGATATAAGCCAGAAGAAGTAATCGGCCGGTCGGTGACCCTGCTCATTCCGCCTGATCGATTACACGAGGAGCCGGTAATTCTCGAGCAGCTTCGCTGCGGCCACCGAATAGAACACTATGAAACGATCAGGAAGCGGAAGGATGGCAAACTTATCGATGTCTCCTTGACAGTGTCTCCCATCAAAGACGACCAGGGTAGAATTATCGGAGCCTCGAAGATCGCTTATGACGTCACCGATCGCAAGCGGGCGGAAGAAGAGATTCGGTTTCAGGCGCACCTGTTAAATGCCGTCGAGCAAGCCGTCATCGCCACCGATTTGGACGGAAAGATTGTTTACTTGAATTCGTTTGCAGAGTCGCTGTTTGGCTGGTCCTCTTTGGAGGCCATCGGCTCCAGCGTTCTCGACATCTTCCCCGCCGACAGCTCAAAGGAGGACGCGTCGAAGATATTTTCAATGCTCAAGCAGGGCAATAGTTGGTCCGGTGAGTTTCAGGTCAAAAGGAAAGACGGATCTGTGTTTCCCGCGATGGTGACAGACTCCCCGATTTTCAATGCCAGCGGTGAGTTGATAGGTATTGTTGGTGTTTCGGTTGACATAACTGAGCGTAAACGGAATGAACAAGAAAAGGCCCGATTGCATGCGAGCGAACGAGAGGCTCGCGCGCAAGCCGAAAAGGCAAATGCGCTCAAGGATGAATTCCTGGCGACAATGTCGCACGAGCTGCGGAACCCGCTCAACGTTATGCTTGGCTATTCAGAAGTTTTGCTGCGCAATAAAGAAGTCATGGGTTCACCAGTCTTGCAGCAGGCAATTGAGGTTCTCAGACGAAACGTTATGAACCAGGCGGTTCTGGTTCACGATATCCTTGACCTTTCGCGTCTTCACACGGGCAAACTTTCACTTAACCAGGAAACTATTTCCCTCGCGACGGTGATCACCAACTCGATCGAAACTGTCAGTGCTGACGCCGAGGCAAGGAAGATCAAACTCAAAGTTGATTTGGTCGAAGGAGTGTTCATTGCGGGCGACCCGCTGCGGCTGGAGCAGGTGGTCTGGAACCTGCTCAACAACGCAATCAAGTTCACTCCGCCGGGAGGAACTGTACGGGTCACTTTGTCGAGCGAAGGAGATGACGCTGTCCTGGTCGTCAAGGACACCGGGGAAGGAATCGAACCAGCGTTTCTGCCGAACGTTTTTGAAATGTTCAGACAAGCAGACGCGCGCAGCAACCGCAGGCACGGCGGAATGGGGATCGGCCTCGCACTTGTGCGCCAATTGGTTGAACTTCATGGAGGCTCGGTGACGGCTGCATCTGAAGGCGCGGGCAGGGGCGCCGAGTTCAAAATCAGGATTCCCCTCAGTCATGAACCCAAAGAGGTGGTTAAGAGGGATCCGCAGGCGATAAGGGATGCGCTGAATATGATGCGTATCCTTGTCGTCGACGACTCTGAAGACAATGTCGAGATGCTCCGTTGCCTTCTGGAAATCGAGGGAGCGCGGGTCACCACCGCGATCAGCGGTGCTGAGGCGCTTCGGATCTCGACTGAAACAAAGTTTGACGTGATTGTTTCCGACATTTCTATGCCCGAGATGGATGGGTTTGAATTCCTACAGAAATTGCGAGCGATACCAATGCAGCGGGATGTGCCGGCGCTGGCGCTAACCGGACTCGGTCGAGCTGAAGATGTTGAGCGCGCAGAGGCGGTGGGGTTTTTCTCCCACGTCACAAAACCATTGGACGCTACCAATCTCGTGCAGATTCTGCGGGATATCCTGCCAGACAACCGCCACGCCAAGGTGAACGCGTGAAAAGCAACCAGGGCTCTGACTGATCCAAGACGCCTACACGTCCAATTCACTCCCTCATACTCATTTCAATCCTAAAGTCAGTCCGCTACATCATTCTGCGCAACACCTCACATAGTTAGCCTTTGTGGCAACGATCTCGCAACCACTGTGAACGTCAGCCAGAGTGGCTCGTCTCTTGCAATGAGCGAATGGCACAGGTCGGCGATGTAAGCGCGGCATACAGCACTGCAGCGAGATTGATACACGTACGCGGTCGTTCAGATTGAGGGTAAGCCCGCCGTGAGCCCGTCAGTCTGGATCAAGCGAGTCGACTTCGTGCGCCGCTATCAAAAGGTCGGAGAATTCTGGCTGCCCCTCAACAACCAGACCAACACTCTGGTCAGAAGTTGGCGCTTAGTTGTTTCCTGGACGTTTGGGTAATCGACCATCGGGTGACCAGTTCTCTATAGCGATTGTGGCTATTAGTGCACTGGCCCACGGGGACGATCGGATGCGATCCATTGCCTGTGAGGGCTCGGTAGAATTGACAGTTCAAGGGTCTGGGGCTAACCATTAGAACTCGCTGCGCTGCGAGACCTTCAACAGTGGAAACGAACCTGTAAGACGAGGGGAGGATAGAATGACAGGAACACGCATCGCGCCTCTCACCGAACGTAAGGCATGGAAAACTCTTCTGACTCACCATCAGAACATTCGCGACGTTCACCTCCGAAAACTCTTTGCGGAAGATCCCCAACGAGGTGAGCGTATGACGGCCGAGGGAGTCGGGCTCTATCTCGACTACTCGAAGAACAGAGTCACAAACGAGACCCTCGACCTCCTGCTGCAATTGGCGGATGAATCGGGTCTTCGAGCGCGCATCGACGCAATGTTCGCTGGAGAAAAGATCAACATCACTGAAGAGCGGGCCGTATTGCACGTGGCTCTGCGCGCGCCTCGAAGTGAGACCATAGTTGTTGATGGCAAGAACGTAGTGCCCGACGTTCACGCGGTGCTCGATAAGATGACCGACTTTTCAAACCGCGTTCGCAGCGGCGCCTGGAAAGGTCACACCGGCAAACGCATTCGCAACGTGATCAACATAGGAATCGGCGGCTCCGACCTGGGGCCGGTGATGGCCTACGAGGCGCTGAAGCACTACAGCGACCGCTCGATGACGTTTCGCTTCGTGTCGAACGTAGACAGCACCGACTTTGCCGAAGCAGTTCGCGACCTTGACCCCGCGGAAACGTTGTTCGTCGTTTCATCCAAGACCTTCACTACGCTCGAGACCATGACCAACGCGAACACCGCTCGCGAGTGGTCCCTGGGCGGATTGGGCGGCGATGTCAAAGCGGTGGCCAGGCATTTTGTCGCAGTCTCGACCAATGCGGCGAAGGTGTCGGAGTTCGGCATCGACACCACAAACATGTTCGGCTTCTGGGATTGGGTCGGCGGGCGCTACTCGATGGACTCGGCGATAGGTCTCTCAACGATGCTGGCGATAGGTCCCGACAACTTCCGCGCGATGCTGGACGGCTTCCATCAGATGGACGAACACTTCCGCACCGCGCCCTTCGAGAAGAACCTTCCGGTTTTGATGGGTATCCTGGCTGTGTGGTACAACGACTTCTTCGGAGCGCAGACCGTTGCCGTTTTGCCTTACGAACAGTATCTGAAACGATTCCCGGCCTATCTCCAGCAGTTGACTATGGAGAGCAATGGAAAGCATGTGACGCTGGAGGGCACGCAAGTCGACTACGACACGGGTCCAATCTACTGGGGCGAGCCGGGGACTAACGGCCAGCACTCCTTTTACCAGCTGATCCATCAGGGAATGAGGCTGATTCCGTGTGACTTCATCGCGTTCAACAAGACGCTGAACCCGCTCGGGCTGCACCACGACATACTTCTGGCCAATGTGTTCGCTCAGACCGAAGCGCTGGCTTTTGGCAAGACCGCAGAGCAGGTCAAGACTGAAGGCACGCCGGATTGGCTCGTGCCTCATCGTGTATTTCAAGGTAACCGCCCGTCAAACACGATTATCGCGGAACGGCTCACTCCGGAGAGCCTCGGCAAACTGGTTGCGCTGTATGAACACTCGGTGTTTACGCAGGGAGTCATCTGGAACATCGATTCCTTTGATCAGTGGGGCGTCGAGCTTGGCAAAGTGTTGGCGCAGCGAATCATCGGAGAGCTCGAAAGCAAGACAGAGCCCGCGCTTAGTCATGACAGTTCAACCAATAACTTGATTCGTCGCTACCGACGGAGCAGGGAGACGCCATAGCATGGCGGGCATCGTCTCTTAGCTGGGAGCTGGACAAGCTTCCGTCATTCGGCTCACTCGTGTAGACACGAATCGGAGGCCAGACAACCAGTTTCTTGACAGAGCTGCCAGAGGAGGAATCCATGACGGACGAGAACATGGTTCAGTTGGCGATCAACACCATTCGCACCCTCTCTATAGATGCGGTTCAGCAAGCCAAATCCGGACACCCCGGCACGCCGATGGCACTGGCTCCGCTGGTCTATACGATCTGGAACCGGGTGATGCGGTTCGACCCGAAAGACCCGATCTGGCCCGACCGCGATCGATTCATACTCTCGAACGGTCACGCCTCGATGCTGCTCTGGTCCGTGCTGCATTTGACTGGGACCCAGGCAGTGAATGCGGAATACGAGAGCCTGGGGCGGCCTTCAGTCACCCTCGATGACATCCGTCACTTTCGCCAACTGGAAAGCAAGGCTCCAGGTCACCCCGAATACCACTGGGTCTCGGGCGTCGAGGCAACGACCGGCCCGTTGGGACAGGGCGTCGCGACCAGCGTGGGCATGGGCATAGGCCAGAAGTGGCTTGCCAATCGCTACAACAAGCCGGGCTTCGAGATCTTCGACTACAACATCTACGCGGTGTGCGGCGACGGCTGCCTGATGGAAGGTGTAGCGTCTGAAGCGGCGTCACTGGCCGGCCACCTTGGCCTCGATAACCTGTGCTGGATCTACGACAACAATCACATCACCATCGAAGGTGACACCAACATCACCTTCACGGAGGACGTGCCTGGACGCTTCATGAGTTACGGCTGGAACGTCCTGCGAATCGGCGACGCCAACGACATCGATCGCATTGAACGCGCCATCGAGATTTTCCAAAACACAAAGGGCCGCCCCACACTTATCGTACTCGACAGCCACATCGGTTATGGTTCTCCTCACAAGCAAGACACCGCCGAGGCACACGGCGAACCCCTGGGTGATGATGAGATCAGGCTTACCAAGCGCCGCTACGGATGGCCCGAAGATGCCAAATTCCTGGTTCCCGACGGCGTGCGCGAACACTTCGACGAGGGAATCGGGAAGCGGGGCGCCGAGACGCGATCTAGATGGGTCGAACTGTTCGCCGCTTACCGTACCAGGTTCCCTGAGCTTGCAACTGAGATTGACCAGATGCAACGTCGTGAGTTGCCCGCCGGATGGGATCGCAACCTGCCGGTTTTCCCGGCCGACCCAAAGGGCATCCCCGGCCGCGAAGCATCGGGTAAGGTGCTTAACGTGCTTGCCCAGAACATCCCATGGTTTTTCGGCGGTTCGGCTGATCTCGGTCCATCAAACAAAACTCTTCTGATCTACGAAGGCGCGGGGCATTTCCAGGCAGTTAGTCCGGGTGGCAAGAACCTGCACTACGGGATCCGGGAGCATGCGATGGGGGCGACGGTGAACGGTCTCTCGCTGTCAAAAATCCGGGCTTTCGGAGCGACATTCTTTATTTTCAGCGACTACGCTCGGCCGGCTATTCGGCTCTCGGCATTGATGGAGTTGCCGACGATCTTTATTTTCACACACGACGCGATGGGCGACGGAGAGGATGGCCCGACCCATCAGCCGGTCGAGCATCTGGCATCGTTGCGCGCCATACCGGGACTCGTCACGCTGCGGCCGGGTGACGCGAATGAAGTGGTCGAAGCGTACCGCTACATCTTGCAGTTGCGCCACGAGCCTGCAGTGATTGCGCTGTCGCGGCAGCCGCTTCCAACTCTCGATCGTACCAAGTACGCGCCGGCCTCCGGGGTCGCCAAGGGAGCTTATGTGCTCGCCGATGCTCCTGGCGCGAACCCGGAGGTGATTCTTATCGCTTCGGGCAGCGAGGTAAGTCTCGCTGTCGAAGCCCACGAGAAGCTGTTCGCTGAGGGTATCCGCTCGCGCGTTGTCTCGATGCCGTCCTGGGATATCTTCGACCATCAGACCCGCGCCTACAAAGACAGCGTGTTGCCGCCCCAGGTCACAGCGCGCGTCTCCGTTGAGCAGGCCTCAACTTTTGGTTGGGAGCGATATGTGGGCTCATCGGGACGCATGATCGGCATGAAGACGTTCGGAGCCTCGGCGCCGCTTAAGGAGCTGCAGAGACATTTCGGGTTCGAGCCGGATCAGGTGGTAGCGGCGGCAAAGGAACTTCTGCAAAAAACATAACAAGAGGAGGACTGCGCCAGAGCGAAACGCCAGGATTCAAGCGACGCTTCTGCGACAAGCCTCGACAGTCATCTCCGGTTTGGTGAAAGAAGGCAAGCTGAAGGTGGTCGCAGGTTATTACGACGTTACCAATGGCAAAGTCACGCTTTTGGACTAGCCGGCAATGGTTCGCTCGCGCCCGCCAACCTGATCTCCGCGTGTTGGGATTATTGAGAGACGTACTCTATCTTTGCGTAGCTGCTCCGGTCACCAACTAAGAAGACAAAGTCGTGATCGGCGATCTTCAGGCGGGTGACTCCTTCAGGCACCATCTTCGAATCAAGTTTGGCTTGTTTATGCGGTTTCGCCTGTTCAAGATGCTGATTGTTCTCGCCGCTCCACAACCACAGTGCGAAGTGAGTCTTCTTCTCATTCTCAGGAGCCCCACTGATTATCAGGAAAGACCTCAGTCGACTGTCGTACTCAATATCACGGATTCCCTGTCCGTGAAGATTCAGATGTATCGCAGATGGCTCATCAATCGCGAGGTTGTCAATCGAGAGAGGTGCTTGGGGGTTGCGGAATTTGATCGGCACAACAAGCGCGAGGCCGCCAGCCAGGGGACCGCGTAATCCGAGCAGCAGCCTCGGATGCTGAGGATCGGGATCCGCGGCAATACCCTCGATGTTGAGTCCGCCTTCCGCGCTTGTCTTGTCGGCCCATTTGCGCAACTCAGGCACGTTGTCAAACAGGAACTTCCTAAGCCCGGTTATGACCACCGCGTTCGAAACGGCTTGAGTAGCCGGGTCGAAATCGAACGCCGCGAGCGCTCCCTGGTGGTTTGATTTTTCCGTCGCCAGCGAGCCTGCGATCATAAAGTGCGATCCGAACTGGGTAATGCCT
>DATMCM010000072.1:0-12973 GCA_035558335.1 Blastocatellia bacterium
TTCAAATCTTCGACGGCTTCCAACCAAACCTATTTCGCGCCGGCGATGTCGATGACTGCGCGATAGAGGAATTCCACAAATTTGCCCAGCCCATCAGTCGAGGCTCGCTCGTCGTTTCCGTGAATCGTCGCGAGCTCACGATCGGTAATAACGCTCCCGACACCATAAGCCTGGACGCCCTTTGCGCGCAGTTGAGCCGAGTCGGTAGCACCTGTCATCATTTGAGGAAGCGTGATTGCTCCGGGAAACAAACGCGCTTGTACTTTCTCCAAAGCCCGGAACATCTCCGTCTGCAACCCCGATGGCGGCGATGCGGGGCGGCCCCGGTCGGGAGGCCGAACGATCTCAATCGCAGGGTCATTGATGAGTTGGCGCATCGCCTCGGCCAATTTCGCGATGTCCTCATCAGGCAGCGCCCGCACGTCGAGGGTCGCCTCCGCCTCAGCAGGAATCACATTGCTTCGAAAGCCGCCCTTGATAATTGTCGGCACAATCGACGTGCGAAGCATTGAATTATAGAAACCGCTGGCTGCTCGTATCTTTTCTTGGACCATCGTGCTGGTCTCAGGATCTTCGAGATGCGCATAGAGGAACGCCTCTTCGGGTGGGCTAATCTTCGCAAGCCGCGCAAAGAACGCGCGTGTGGTTTCGTTCAACCGCATCTCGGATTGCCAGTTGCCCACCTTTGCGATCGCAGCCGCCAGATGAGTGATGGGATTATCAAGACGCGGCATCGACCCATGCCCACTTGTTCCGCGTGCAATCAAACGAAAGCCGCGCGGAACCTTTTCAGTGGTAGCGACCGCGACGTAGGCGACTCTCCCGTTGGACTCGGTGATGGCGCCCCCTTCATTCAAGGCGAACTCGCAATCGATTTTGTCCCAATGCTGCTCGACCATGAAGTCTATGCCCGCTTGCGTCGTGCCCTCCTCGCCCGCTTCGGCGAGGAAGATTACATCCCGATCCATCGGAACTTTCAGACGGTGGAGCAACAAGAACACCTCGAGATTCGCTGCAACCATTCCTTTATCGTCGATCGCGCCGCGTCCGTAGACGAACCCATCCTTCACTTCCCCGCCGAATGGATCGAACGTCCACTTGTTGCGCTCAACACCAACTACATCGATATGTCCCATCAAAAGGATCGGCCGCTTTTTGCCGTTGCCCTTGAGCCGCGCGACGATGTTCCCTCGTCCGGGCTCGCGCTCGAAGATCTCCGAGGGTATACCCTCGCGATCGAGGATGGACTTTAGGTACTCAGCTCCTTTTGTCTCGTTTCCCGGCGGATTGCTGGTGTCTATCCGAATGAAGCCCGAAAGGATACGCACCGCCTCGTCCCGTGCAGTGCCAAAATCAGGGTCGGATATATGTTCTGAGGAACGCGAGGCAAATGAACCCAAAGCAATCAACGTCAGCAATATTGTGACGGCTCCAATCGCTCGAAGGAGCGACTGGATGTATCTTCCTTGCATATTCTCTCCTGGTCTTAATGGGAGGTCTGTCGAAGCGACTCGGTAGCTTATAGCGGCGTCGCGCTGCTGTAAAGGATAGACTTCTGGAGCCTCAGTAAAGCTTACTTGGCATGGGGCATCTTCGGTCGGTCGTCCGGAACGACTACGATAGGAGCTCGGTCAAAAGCGGTCACAGGGATCATCGAACGAGGTCAAACTGAACATGCTCTTACATCGTAGGTACCCGTCGCAGTGATCAAACGAAAGTTTCAGACTCATGCGGCTGAGCATGCGGCTGGCACACCCATTGCAGTGACAGCATCGGAAGCTTGAGAGACCTGATGAAGGTGCTCTCTTGATGGGCCGCTGCATCCAGCGCCGGAAAAAATGTCGCGAGTCGCGGAGAGCTACCATCTTCCGGACCGCTCAGGTCCTCACTGCCTAATCGGTTGATGGCAGCACGACGCGCTTGCACATTTAAATCGAGTCAGAACCCTCTCTCTGCGACTTCTGGCTCTGGCGTGCATCGGCCCGCTTTCGTTCTAAACCTGCTTTTCGATCTTCTCCATGTCATCCATGTACGGCCGAAGCGCTCTAGGAATAACCACACTGCCATCCCGTTGTTGATGGTTCTCAAGCAACGCAAGCCACGTGCGCCCAATCGCAAGCCCCGAACCGTTGAGCGTGTGCGCGAACTCGGGCTTCGCTTTCGGTCCGCGCCGAAATCTGATTTGTGCGCGGCGCGCCTGAAATGCCTCGCAGTTCGAGCACGACGAAATCTCGCGATAGGTGTTCTGGCTCGGCAGCCAGACCTCGATGTCGTAAGTCTTAGCGGCCGAGAAGCCGATGTCCCCCGTCGAAAGCGCCATTCTACGATACGGGAGACCGAGCGCTTCAAGCACAGCTTCCGCATCGCTGGTTAGCTTTTCCAGCTCTTCGTAGGAGTCTTCGGGCCTGGTAATCTTTACCAGTTCGACTTTGTCGAATTGGTGTTGCCGAATCAAACCACGCGTGTCTTTGCCGTAGCTGCCCGCCTCCGAACGAAAACACGGTGTGTACGCTGCCATCTTGATCGGCAATTGTTCGGAGTCCAGTATCTCGCCGCCATACATGTTGGTTAGCGGCACTTCGGCGGTCGGTATCAAATACAAATTGCGCTCGTCGGTCAGCTTGAAAAGATCGTCTTCAAACTTGGGAAGCTGCCCTGTGCCAAATAGGGCATTTGCATTCACGATGAACGGCGGCACTACTTCGGTGTAGCCGTGCCGCTTTGTTTGAAGATCGAGACAGAAGTTGATCAACGCTCGTTCGAGCCGCGCGCCCGCGCCGGTGAGGATCGAGAAGCGCGAGCCCGTAATCTTCGCCGCCCGGTCGAGGTCGAGTATCCCCAGCGAAGCCCCCAAGTCCACGTGATCGAGTGGCTCGAAGTCGAACTTCGGCGGCGAGCCCCAACGTTTGATCTCCTGATTGGCCGATTCATCTATGCCAACTGGGACGCTGCCGTGGTGCAGATTGGGCAACGACGTCATCAGTCTGGTCAGCTCTTCTTCAACCGCACTCAATTCTTCTCCGGTAACGGCGATCTTCTCGCCAAGTTCCCTGACGGCCTGACGGCGCGATTCCGCCTGATCCTTTTGGCCGGCCTTCATCAACATTCCGATTTCCTGGCTTTCGCGATTCCGCGTCGCATTCAAATCATCGCGAAGGCTGATGAGTCTGCGGCGACGTTCATCAAGCTCGCTAAAGCGAGCGAGGGTTTCTGCGGGAAAGCCGCGTTCGTCGAGCTTTGCTTTGACGAGATCGAGGTTGTCGCGAACAAAATTAATGTCGAGCATCTTTATCACCTTTCGCACACAAAAGAGAAAACGATAGCCTAGCCGCGCGTCGCACAAGCGTCAATCAGCGCGCCGGGGCCCGTCCTCAGTACAGACCGGGAGTTAAAGTTGAGGGTTTTTACAAACGCGGTTCAACGAGGAACTCAACTCCGCCGACGCAAGCTGCTCATGAATGAGCAACTTGAGCTGGGGAACAGAACTGACGGTGAGACGATCGAGGCGAAGAAGATCGAGTAGCCAACGAATTTGATCCATCGCGTGCCACCAAAATCCAGTCCGGTCATCAAAAACGCTCCTACCGCGGAGATGCTGAGCACGATCGCGAGGTTGATAAGGGTCTTCTTGGAGTTAACCATCGCAGCCTCCTACATCCATACAGCCCTAACTCTACCAGAGTGAGAGTTGGTTCCGCACGAAAAATCCAGTGTTCGTCGAGGGACTATGCTTGCGTCGAGTCCCGGCTTCTCGATAACATTCAAACTCAACTATGCAAGACGCCACGCCGCAAACGTACACCGCGACCGGCATCGCAATGCGCGAGCGCGAAATCGAGACAACAGACGGAACAGCGCGAATTTCCTTTTTGGTCTGCAAGCAGTTAGAACAGGCGGGGTTCGCCAATGCCTTCAGCACTCGGCTGGGTGGTGTTAGCAGGCTACCTACGAATGCGCTCAATCTCGCTTTCGTAAAGGCAGACGACAAAGAGAACGTCGTCGAAAATCGTCGCCGCTTTCTCAAGGCGATCGCCGCCGAAACTGCAACCGTCGTCACCGCGCGGCAGACTCACTCCATTGACCGGTGCTTTATCGAAACGGACGAGCAGGCGCGCGGCTCACAACCCAATTGCGATTCGATGACTACTAAGCTGACCGGTGCGCTGCTTGCCATCCAAACTGCCGATTGCCTGCCGGTGCTAATCGCCGACCCGAAGTCCGGCGCGATGACCGCGATTCACGCCGGTTGGCGCGGGACGGCCGGCCGCATCACCGAGCGGACAGTCGCAGACTTAATGTTGTTGCACGGAGCCAATCCTCGCGATTGCATCGCAGCCCTGGGACCCGCGGCCTGCGTCGAGTGCTACGAAGTGGGCGAAGACGTGATCGAGAGATACAAGAAAGAGTTTGGCTACTGGCGCAAGCTGTTCGTAAACTTCAAGGAAGGCCCCAAGGCGCATCTCGACGTTCGCGCGGCAAACGTTCAGCAGTTAAAGTTCTGCGGCTTCGACGAGGATCGCATCCACGTCGCCGACGTTTGCACGATGCATCACAACGAGCTTTTCTTTTCATACCGGCGCGAAGGCAAGGCCCACCCGTCCGGCACTGGCCGCCTGCTCTCGGTTGTCGGACGGATAGGAGCCCAATAGCAATTGATTGTCTTGCGAGAAGATCGATGCGCGACATAAGGCGCGACAAGGAGATCTGGCAATATGCTGAAGGCCAACGTCGCTCGCTGCCTGGCAGGCTGGGCGCTTTGCGTTGCTGTTTGTGGCGCGGTCGACGCCCAGAACAAACAAATGGATAACAATCCGGCTCACTGGAAGATTCACGATCTCGACCGCCCGCAACCGCCTGTGGTCGATCCGGGCGGGTCGAGCGGCGATTCCGCGCCAGGCGCACCGCCGTCTGATGCCCTGGTCTTATTCGATGGCAAGGATCTGTCAAAATGGCGCGGCGGAGACGGTGCCGCGGCCAAGTGGAAAGTTGCGGACGGGTACATGGAAGTGGTTAAGGGCGTCGGGGGTATTTCAACCAAGCAAGTCTTTGGCGATTGTCAGTTGCACGTCGAGTGGCGGGCTCCCGTGCCTGCGAGCGGCGAAGGTCAGGAACGCGGCAACAGCGGCGTATTCTTGATGGGGTTGTATGAGCTGCAGGTGCTTGATTCGTACAACAACAAAACGTATCCCGACGGACAAGCCGCCGCAGTTTACGGTCAATACCCGCCGTTGGTGAACGCTTCGCGGCCGCCTGGTCAGTGGCAGACCTACGACGTGATCTTTCATCGACCTCGATTCGATCCGAGTGGCAAGGTTCTGCAGCCTGCGAGAATGACCGTTCTGCACAACGGCGTTTTGGTCCAAGACGATGTCGTGTTGACCGGACCAACCGCTCACAAAGAGCGTCCCTCATACAAGCAGCATGCCGACAAGCTTCCGCTGTCGCTGCAGGATCACGGCGATCCGGTTCGCTATCGAAACGTCTGGGTGAGAGAGTTGCCCGAAGACAGATAGAAGTGCACCCGATCGACGTTTCCGGAACTATAGAGGAAGTCCACAAGCCGGGGGTTAGCTGGCTTTGGGCGCGAAATAACCTCGGCGATAACGCACGTTTAGGTCCTTTTGATTTTTGACCCTTACCTGGATAGTGCGGAATGAGCCGTCTCTCGCGCTATTCGCCGGTGTGTAAGCCGTAATGTACTGCGAGCGCAAATCCTCATCAATCTGCGCGTAGGCCGTGTCGAGGTCCGCTTCGTTGCGAGGAAAGAAGGCGCGCCCACCAGTCTCGGCTGCAATCTTCTTGAGCGTTCCCGAATCCACACCCATCGGTCCGCCGATGCCGATCGAGTAAACGATTATCTCGCTGCGCCATGTTCTCTCTATTGCGTCACGCATCTTCACGCTGCTCGAAGTATCCTCCCCGTCTGTGACGAGAATAATAACCCTGCGGCCTGCTTCCCGTCTGAGCAAATCAGACGCGACCGAGTAGATCGAATCATACATAGAGGTCGAGCCGACGCCGGAGTTGTTGATCGGAGGAGTAGTGCCCACCTGGCCCGCGAGCGCTGTGGGCACGCTTATGCGAACATCGTCAAGCGCGCGCTGGAGCTTTCCGACGTCCGAGGTCAAGTCCTGAACGAGCACCGACTCATGCTCAAAAGTCACCACCGCGCCGAGGTCCTTCTTCGGCCGTAGCACACGTTTGAAGAACCGCTGTCCCGCGGCTTTTTCCTCGGGTAACGTGTACTCCTGGCTCCCGGATATGTCGATAAGCATCGCGATGGTTATCGGCAGGTCTGTCTGACGCTCGAACGAAAACACGTCCTGAGGCTTGCCGTCCTCGAGTACCTCGATGTCGTTCTTCGTCAGGTCGTTTATGTACCGGTTCTTTTTGTCGGTGACGTTGAAAGGAACAGTGACGAGTTGTGCGCCAAGCTTGATGGCCTGATCGTCTTGATTGTCTTCTGCCTCGGACGGCTTCTTGTTCTTGTCGGTCTTCTGCTGCCCGCGCTTCTCCTGCGGTTTGGATTGCTGAGCCTGGACAACAATCGACGGAAGGAACGCAAGCGCCACCGCGCAAATCAAAACTGCAGCTAAGGAGATTCTTTTGAGCTTCATTTCTTTACTTCTTCCACGGCGGCATAATAGCCGCGTCGATGAATAATGCGGGCGTCGCCCCGGCCGGCGACCCGGACTTCTATGCGGCGAAACCTGCCGTCGTGTGCCGGATTCGACGGCGAATACGCTACCAGGTATTGGCTCCGCAGTTCATTTTCAATCTGGCGAAAGTTCTCGAGCAACTCCTCGGGCCCGCGCGGGAAGTAAGCGCGCCCGCCGGTTTCGTCGCTCAATCTCCTCAACACATCCTCACGAATGCCTTCGAATCTGAAACGGTCCCCAATGCCCACAGAATAGATGATCACGCCCGATCTCCAGGCCCTGTCGATCGTTTCATCGAGCTTTCTGACGCTTGCGTTGTCCACGCCGTCGGTCAGCAGAATGATCGCCCGGCGTGTGGTCGCAACATCATTAACCGAGCGCCGGTCGTGATCGCGGCTCAATACTTCGTCAGCCGTAATATAGACCGCGTCGTAAAGAGCGGTTGCCTGTCGCCGGGTCGTCGTCGGCGCGAAGCGCCTTGCATATTGTATCTCGTCGAACGCGCGCTGCAACGTCTCGACTCGCGAGGTGAGCCCTTGCACCAGATCGACGTCATCTTGAAACGTAAGAATCGAAGCCGAGTCTTTCCCGGGCCGGATGATCGAGCGGAGAAACTCGCCGGCTGCGAGCTTCTCCTGCGGGAACGTGTACTCCTGGCTGCCTGACAGGTCCATCAGGATCGCGATATTTATCGGAAGAGTCGTCTCGCGCTTAAAGGTGAAAATCTGCTGAGGGCGTCCGTCTTCAAGCACGGTGATTTCGTCCTGCCGAATATCGCTGATCGAGCGGTTGTTGCGATCCACCGCTGTGAAAAGCAGGTTGACCAGGTCTGTGCCCAGGCGAACGGCTTCGTCGCTGGAAGGAATATCACCGTCGTCTTGTTTTGATTCAGGATTGGGCTTTTGTGGAACACGGGATGATTGTTGCGGCGGCTTGCGCGCGGGCGCAGGCTTCTGCAAAGCGCTGACTGAAACCAGCAGCGCCCAGAGAGTTATCACTGCGATGATGATTCTTTTTAAGTACATCGGCTTCTCGATCGGGGTTCAGGGTTCAGAGTTCAAGGTTTACAGTTTAGCTTATTCAGTATTTCCGTTCCCGATTGTCAGCCGGTGACGAACCGGAAACCCGGAACCCTAAACCCGAAACTAGTACGAATACCCTTGTTTGTGATATGGATGCCCATCCGCCGCCACAAGTTTGACTCGTATCTCGCGCTTCTTTCCGGTTTTGGTCTGATCCTGCGGCGTGTAGAAGAGCACGTACTCCTGCCTCAGATCTTTCTCGACCTGGGTGAACGCGCGAAACAGTTCCGTCTTCTGGGAAGGCAAAAAAATCTGACCGCCCGTATCCTCACATAGCCTTCGCAGCTCCTTGTCGTCCGCGCTCTCAACCATGCCCGAGTCGACGCCCTTAAAGTTCTTGGTGCTGATCCCGAAGATCGTCACGTCGTAGCGCTGCGCGATATCGATCGCTTCTTTCAGAGTTCGCTCGCTTGCCGTGTCTTCTCCGTCCGACAGGACTACCACGATTCGGCGCGCGTCCGTGTCCTGGAGCGTAGCCATCTTCTCTTCGGTCACTCGGTAGACCGCGTCGTACATCCTGGTATAGCCGCCTGCTTTCACCTTCCTGATCGCATCCACCAGGCCCTTCAGATCGTCGGTGAAGTCCACGTGAAGCTTTACTTCGGAATCGAAGGTCGCAAACAACATCTTGTCCTTGCGCCGAAACGTAACGACGGTCGCGGAGAAGTCCTCAGCCGAGTCCTTCTCGAACGGCAGCTTCAACTTCACGCTGTTGCTGGTATCCATTAGCAACCCGATCCTCAAAGGCAACTGACTCGGCGAAATGAACTTCTGTATCTGCTGTCTCTTGCCGTCCTCGTAAACCTCGAAGTTGCGCTCGGTCAGGCCGGGAACGAACTTGTTCTTCTGTTTGACCGACACCGGCAGCCGCACCTCGAGAACGCCGATCCTTTGTGGTGGATCGTCCTTGGTCTGCTGCGGTTGCTTTGGCGCAGCAGGCTTCTGCGCGAATCCCAGCGCGCAGGTCAACACAAATACCAATAGGGCCGAAACCGCAAGCGCCGTCGAGCGTTTCATTTCTGTCGGGGAACCTCCGAACCTGCTGGTCTGATGCACGGGAGAAATATCAGCGATGCTTTCAACCAGAAGAATTATAGGAGGCTGGCCGTTGAAGTGACAAGCGAGCCGGCGCTGCCGGTTGTGGTTCAGTTTCAGACAACAGTTGAAGAGGCACGCAGCGCGCAGCTTTCCAGCCGCGTTCACGCGGCTTCCCCCAAGCAAATAGGCCAGCCGTTTACGGCTGGTTCGCGCGGGGCTTGTCGGGTTGAGCCGTTTCAACGGGTCTCTCGTTCGGATTTAGCCAACGCACGTCATCGGGCTTAAGCCGGCCAGGATAAGCGCGCTGAAGCGCGCTGCCGGCGGTCGGCGCATCGCGTTACCAGCCCTAAAGGACTGGCCTATGCGGCCTCCTGGAAAGCCCGATGAATCGGGCTTGTTGCAGCACGAGGCGCCGCATTCGTCTGGCTGAAACTAAACCACTACCGCGCTGCCATACATCAGAGGGCTTCGTGTGAACTCAATTGCTCCAATAGACTCGCGAGCTCCTCCGGCAGCTTCGACGCGAAATCCAATCGCTCGCTCGTTCGGGGATGGGTGAAAGCCAATTGAGCAGAATGCAAGAAATGCCGTCCAAGCCGCGCTACCTGACGTTTGGTCTCCGAATCGCGAATCGAGTTCTCGCGTCCACCGCCGTAAGCTGAGTCGCCAACAACCGGATGACCAGCGTCAGATAAGTGAACCCGTATCTGATGGGTCCGCCCCGTTTTGATCTGGACATTCAACAATGTAAATCCGTTGAACCTCTGTGCGACTTCGAAGATCGTATGCGCGCTCCTTCCAGCTCCTCCTCGAAGCACCGCCATCCGCGTGCGGTTGCTACGACTACGTCCGATGCGAGCTTCGATCTCACCGCGTTCTTGGGCGACTCGTCCGTACACCAACGCAACGTAGCTTTTGAATACCTGCCGGTCGCGAAACTGGTTCGACAAGCCTTCGTGCGTCGGGTCGTTCTTGGCGACGACCAGCAAACCTGAAGTTTCCTTGTCTATTCGATGAACGATGCCGGGTCGTATGCGGCCGGCGTTGCCTGATAACTCATTGAAATGGTGCACTAGCGCATTGGCAAGCGTGCCGGACTCGATGCCCGCTCCGGGATGCACTACCAGTCCGGCAGGCTTGTCGACCACAATTAGGTCGTCATCTTCGTAAATCACGCTCAACGGAATGGGCTCAGGCGTGAGCTCGACGGGCGGCGGCTCCGGCAAATCTATTTCGATATGATCGCCTTTTCGCGCGCGATAGCTCGCTTTCACGACGCGATCGTTGACCAGGATGTCGCCGTCTTCTATGGCTCGTTGAATGCGCGTTCGGCTGATCTGACTCAGATGAGAGGAAAGGAAGGAATCCAGGCGCGCGCCCGCCGCGTCATCGCCGATTGTTATTAGTACAGCCTCAACACTCACGGAAAGCCTGTAGGGGCGGCCTGCGTGGCCGCCATACTCGGCACGAAGGCCAGCAACCGCGATGAGGGGCGGCGACGGAGGGCCGCCCGTACAAGTCTCCTAAGAGACGGGAGCGGCAACATCTCGACCTCGAGCGATTAGTTGCGCAGCTTTGCGGCGCCTCTCATAGAGCGTCAGGCCAAGTCCAAGCGCGAACAACAGGACTGCGATGAATTGAGAAGTCGAAAGTCCGAGCACGCGACCGCGCTCGTCGTCGCGCCAGAACTCGATCACAAATCTCGCCACTGAATAGCTCATCAGGTAAGCGTAAATGATCTGGCCATCAAATGAGCGCCGCTTCCGAAGCCACAACAGAAAAGCGAAGATCAGAAGGTTCGCCGCTGCCTCGAACAATTGGGTCGGCACAAGGGCGGAGTCTATCGGAACGCCGGTGAGCTCGTTTGCCTTTGCGGTGAATCGGACGCCTATCCAGGACGTCGTAGGCTTGCCCCAACAACAACCTGCCGAAAAACATCCCAACCGGCCGATCGCGTGACCTAACGCGACACCCGGCGCGAACGCGTCCGATGTCTTTCGCCACGGGAGTTTCCAACGACGCATCAGGATCACGCTTACCAGCAGCGCGATGAGAAATCCGCCGTAGTAAACTCCCGCCGATCGCAACAGATCAAACGAAAAGATTCGGCGCCAGTCGCCGGAGAAATCGCGCCACTCGACGATGACCATCAACAGCTTCGAGCCGATCAGCGAAGAAGCGAGGATATAAAGGCCGAGATCGTAGATTCGATTTCTGGGCAAGCCGTCGCGCTCGGCGAGCCGCGCAGTCAACCAGAGCGCGGTGATGAATGAAATCGCGAGGAGGAGCCCATAAGTCGCGATTGGTATTCCGAGTCCGGGTATTCTGAAAAGCTCCGGAAACACTGGTTACTCCTGAGTTCCCTCCACGGGGGTTGGCTCAATCGGCTCCGGGGCCGGCGTCCGTTCGTGCTGAGGCGGGAGGAACAATTCGATGGCCATCAATGCCGCGCCGATCGTGATAGCCGTATCTGCTATGTTGAACACCGGCCATTCATAGTGTTTATAGTAGATGAGGATGAAGTCAATCACCCTGCCCATCCGAACGCGGTCGATCAGGTTCCCCGAAATCCCGGCCGCCAACAGCGCAAGCGACCAGAGCAGCAGGCGATTCGAACTGGCCGTTCGAGTTATGTAATACACGACGACCAGGATCGCTCCCAGCGAAACGGCTACCAGCGCCCATTTCACATTGCTGTTGTTCAGCATTCCAAAGGCAATGCCGGGGTTCTCCGTGTAGCTGAACTTGAAAAAGCCTGGTATGACCTGAACCTCGTCACCTTCGCGAAGGTTGATCGAAACCCAGTACTTTGTGAACTGATCGATCATCAACACGACCGCGGTGACAAACAGGTACCGGATCTTGGTCGAGCCGATGTTTGCAGGAACGGCTTCAGAGCTCATGGGATTGTAATTCCTCCCCACCCTTCCTCAACCTGGCGAACGCATCGCGCGTCCAGAGTCGGATAGCGAATATCTTCGCCGACTGAAGTCGACCAGTTCCAACAACGCTCGCACTTGGCGCCTTCCGCGCGCTGGACGTCAACAATCAGATCGGCGTTCTCGCCGTTAACAAGCTCAACCTGCGAGACGATAAACAGCGAAGCCAACTGATCCGCGTATCGATCGAGCAACTGCCTCGTTTCGCCGCTCGCTGTGACGACTACGCGCGCCTCCAACGACGCACCGATTGTTTTTTCATTGCGTTTCTCTTCCAATGCCTTTTGCACCGCCGACCTCACCTGGAGTAATCGATCCCAGGTCTCCACCAGGTCGTCATCGTCCTCGCGCGCTTGCAAGGCGGGAAACTCCGCAACGTGGACCGAAGCTTCTCGCTTGCCGGGAAGACTCTCCCATATCTCATCAGCAGTAAAGACCAGGATCGGCGAGAGCAGGCGAGCAAGCGTGTCGACGATCTGGTACAAAGCGCTTTGAGCGCTTCGCCTGCCCACAGACTTTGGCGCGAATGTGTACAATCTGTCCTTCAAGATGTCGATGTAGATGTTCGACAGAGTCACGGTCGCAAAGTTGTAAAGCGAATGATACACCGTCGAGTAGTCAAAGCGCGCATAAGCCTCGACCACCTTGCGGGTGACATCACGGGTCATCGCAAGCGCCCAGCGGTCGATCTCGACCATCTCGCTTTCGGTAACGCCGTCCCGCTCAGGATCAAAGTCTCCGATGTTCCCGAGCGCATAACGGGCTGTGTTGCGTAGCTTTCGATATGCGTCGACCAGGCGCATCAGTATTTCGTTCGAGATTCGCACGTCCTCTTTGAAGTCGGACGAGGCAACCCACAATCGAAGTATCTCAGCGCCGTGCTTGCCGATGATTTCCTCGGGCGGCATCGCATTGCCCGTAGACTTGTGCATGGCTTTGCCTTCGCCGTCGACCGTCCACCCGTGGGTGATGACCGTCTTGTACGGAGCTCGATCGTGAGCTGCAAGGCCAACCATCAGCGACGAGTTGAACCAGCCTCGATACTGATCCGGGCCTTCAAGGTAGACGTCGGCAGGCCACGGCAGATCCCGCTCCGCTTCAAGCACCGCAACCGATGACGAGCCCGAATCGAACCACACGTCCAGAATGTCGGTTTCCTTGGTGAAGCTCGAACCGTTGCATTTCGGGCACAAAAAGCCCTCGGGCAGCAGATATTCTGCTTCGCGTGCGTACCACGCGTCGGCAGTCTCCTTTT
>DATMCM010000073.1:0-11687 GCA_035558335.1 Blastocatellia bacterium
CCGAGTATTCTTGGATTGCGCGGTTCGTAAAGGTTCAAGCAGCTCGCATCGTCGCCCGGCCGAACCCTGAATCCGGTGAAGCTAATGCTACCGGGGTCGAATCCTTTTTGAGGCGCGATGTTCAACGCGTCTCTGCCTTCACTGGTGTTCGGGTCGTGATAGAGAGGCAACAGCGACTCAGCTAATAACGGGAACCCTCCAGCGCCTGACTTCTTGTCGGCGGTCGAATCCGCGCCGCCTCGCTTGAAGGCATCCACTGCAACGATGATGAAGGCTGCCGAAGCGATCAGCGCGATGCAAAGCACGCTCCTGCCGGGGCGATACGACGCGTTTCTGAACCCCAGTTTTGAAACAGGCCACGATCCTCTGCCCTTGATCGCGCTCCTCGCGTTGCGCCTGAGCCAGCCGTACTCGCAACACAACAACGCGGTCAGCAGCAGCGTTCCGGCTCCGAAGAATCCCACGGTCTTTCCAATCAGGTTCAGCGAGGCACCAATCAACAACAAGAGCGCAGCAATGGCGCAAGTGATAGCGACAATGCGCGGCGATCTCGATTTGCGGCGCAAGGAATCATCGGTGGCGGCATCCAGGCTACCACTCAGCAGACTGCGCGGAGACGCGAGAGCGAGCCCTTTCAGCGTCCAGACGATGCACAACAGCGCGATGACGATGCCGCCCACGCCGCCTATCGCAAGCGATAGCCAGGAGACGTGCAGATTGAGCATGGTGGTGCCAACTGCACCCATCCACCAGGTGCGCAACCCGTACATCATCAGCTCGCCGTAGCCGACCGCGCCGATAATTCCGAGTAAGCTGCCAACGCTTGCAAGAACAACACCCTCTCTCAGAAAAAGCGACCGCACTACTGAGCCGGAAAAGCCGACGGCTCGAAGAGTGCCGATCTCTCGCAGCCGCTGCTCGATGCCCAGCTTGAAGAAGAGACTCGCAAGCAGCAGCGCGCCCATAACCAGGAAAAAGCTGAAGTAGACGAAGTACTCGCCAAAGTCGGTCGCGCCGTGCGATGCTTCCAGCCCTTCGATCCTCACCGGCTGAATCGAAAGACCCATCTCCGCCGGTTCCAATGCTTCGCGGAGACTTTGCTTAAACGATGCTAAACGCGACGCCGGATCGCTGCCGTCGGACGTGCGCAAGCGAAGCGATGTGAATTTGCCGTGGCGCGACTGCCAGAGCTTGACGCCGGTCTCGAGCGGAATGAATGCCTTGGGCGTCGTTCGATACTTGTGCCAGTAGTCCTCGTCTTTCGGGCGCACCTTTTTGAGATCGACCGGGAAAGGCGGATCCCAGTCGGCGATGCTTTCCGTCTCGGTTAGACCCGGGTAGTCGGGCACGAGATCACGATCGACCGCGTTGTCATCAAGCGGCACAATCGCACTAAGCCTGAACTGCGCGCTATCGGTCCTGAGTCTGCCCTCATCCTCCCAGACGTAATACTCGAGCGTGATCAGATCCCCGCGCCTGGCGCTCAGGTCCGAGGCGGCCCACTCGTTCAACACAATTCGCGGCAACTCCGGTGTTTCCTCGGGAAGTAGCTCTTCAACAGGACCACCGCGATGGCGTGGGCTTATGACATCGAAAGCCTCCGAGTCGACGGCGGTTACAACTGAGTAAGGCACTTCGCGTTCGCCGAGGCGAATGCTGTTGGCCAGGTAGCTCAGGATCGGCAGAGCGTCCAGATTGTTCTTTGCCGCGGCTCCCACGGCGGTTTCGTAAAGAGTGTCGCTGATGATCGCGCTGTCGCTTTCGAGCGCTACGCCGCGTTGCTTGTCCAGGATGCGCAGCTTCACGCCGAGGTCTTCAAGTGAATAGGTGTCCTTCAGAATCTTCGCGATATCCGCGGGGGTTATCGTGCTTTGGTTCCCGGTTGCAAGCTTCCGTGCCACCAAAACGGTGTTGACCTTGCCGCTTTGTTCGAGATCTTTTTGCAGACGATTGAGTGAGACGAATGCAGCCCGCACTGCGCCATGGCCGGGGCGAAGCGAAAACTCGCCAAGCCGGGATGCCGGGAGCGGTTCGCGCGCAGTCAGCCGAATCGTTCGACCCAGGTCCTCCTTACGGCCATGCAACGAGCCGGCTGGAATCGCCGAGGGCTTCTCGATGCGCAGTAGAGTCGTTTGTCCGGCTTTGCTGCCCAACTCGCGCGCCAAATCAGGACTCAGAAGGACATCGCGGTCGCCTGGCGCATTCACATCAACTTCGTGAAACCGGAAAAAGCGATCGTCGACCCCGTAGACCTGAACTCCTGAAGCTCGCCGCCCGCTCTGCTCGTCGGTTACAACCCCGCTCAGCACAATCAGAGGACACGCTCCGTTAGAGATCTCAACGAAACGCGTATCGGCTTGGAGCTCATCAACGAGTTTCTCCCTGAAGAAACTCGTTGAAGCGATCACCTCGTCAGTCTTGCCCAGCCGCTGCACGAATAGATCGCGCAGGCTCCCACGCACTGAATCCCCGACCAGCAACGCGCCTGAAAGAACGGCCACGGCGGTCGCGACTCCAAGCACGACGGCTATGTTGCTGCGCCAGTAGTAAATGAGGTTTCGAGAGACGAGCGTGGAGGTTTGCATCATACCTGCCTGATAGTCTGCTCGACCATCTCGTAGCGAACAGGAAACCTCGCGGCAAGCTCAGTGCTATGAGTCACCACGACCAGGATCGTCTTCTGGCGAGCGTGCAGCTCCAGCAGCAGCGAAGCGACTGTTTCGGCTGACTTGTGATCGAGGTTGCCAGTCGGCTCATCGCACAACAGCAGGACGGGCTCGTTGATCAGTGCTCGCGCCAGAGCTACGCGTTGTTTCTCGCCTCCGGACAGCTCAGCCGGCCTGTGCTCTATTCGCTCGGTCAGTCCAACCTGTTCAAGCAGCGCTCTTGCGTGATCGGCGCGGTCACTGTTGGATCGCGAAACAAGAGTTGGAGTCAGGACATTCTCAAGCACGGAACACTGCGGCAGCAGACAATGATCTTGAAAGACAAAGCCCACCTTCTCGTTCCTGAAAGCGGCAAGCGCCTTCTCATCAAGTTCGAACGGATTGGCGCCGTCGAGGGTGACGCTGCCCGAGCTGGGAGTGTCGAGGGCGCCCAGAATGTGCAGCAGCGTGCTCTTTCCGCTTCCGGAAGGCCCTGTTATGGCGACGGCATCGCCAACGGAGAGACGTAATGAGATACCAGCGAGTACCGTCAATGGCCCGCGCGGCGTTTGGTAATCTTTTGAGAGGTTTATGACTTCTAGCAAACGAGACCTCGCAATACGACAAGCTCGTTAACGAGATCCTCTGCTGGGCCCATAGTGGTAGGTCTCTCCCTGCAACGTACGCCAATCACAGGCGTTTAGAACAGACCAATATAGTCTCGAGCGCCGTGAATGATCCGATGAATAAAGATTGTTCGATTCTCGACAACATAGAAGATCAAATAGTTCTGGACGACAAGATAACGATAACCGAGATTAATTAGCGCGTCATCCTCAGGAACCCGTCCAAGACTAGGGTTGGTCGCGAGCAACCCAAGGTTCCTTTCGATCTTTTCAGCTAACGCCTCAGCGGCTTCGGGGCTCTCCGCCGAGACGTAGGAGACAATCTCAATGAAGTCATCCTCTGCCACGCGCAAGAGCCGGACGGTGTATTCAGGCCGTTTCACGTATTCTCTTTCGCAGATCCTTCATTACTTGCGAGACTGTTCTGCCTCTATCCCCACTCGCTCGCTGAGCTTGAGCAACGGCAAGCTTGCCGAAGAGTTCCAGCTTAAGTTGAAGCTTGCTATAGGAGGCCATTGACATCACGACCATATCGCCCTCACCGTTTCGCGTGATGAAGATTGGCTCGTTAGACTCATGGGCGAGATTCGAGATCTCATTAGCCTTGTTCCTCAAGTCAGAGATAGGTTTGATTACCGGCATTCTAAACCTCCGTTCTGGATGGCAGAATTATATCATTTAAATGATAGGTTGGAACCTGGAGACCGGGTGGGCGGATCTACTATTCGTCTAGTTGCCCAGCCGGTAGAGGTGAGTCCGGCTTCGAACGAATATCGAGCCGCCCGAGACTGCCATCGATGCGAGTGTTTCTCCATCCAATTCGTTCTTCGCAAGGACCTTCAACTCTTTCCCCGGCGCAATTACAACCGACTCGCCCTCCTCGCTCAGGAAGTAAATCCGACCGTCGGCATAAATCGGAGAGGCTGAGTGGTTCCCTCCCAGCCTCGCTCGCCAATACTCTTTTCCGGTCTTCGCATCGACACAAGTCGCGATGCCATTGTCAGTAATCACGTACAACTCCTCACCAACCAAAAGCGGCGAAGGCGTCAGCGGCGCTCCACGGGTGAGAGTCCACGCGATTTGTTTCTTTGTCACGTCGCCGCGACCGTCCAATCGAACCGCAAGAAGAGACGGTTGCTGGAATCCGGTGCAGATGAAGACCAACCCGTTCCCATAAACGGGCCTCGGAACGTTCGAAAACCCGTCGCCGTACCTGACCTGCCATATCTCCTTGCCAGTCAATGGTTCGTAGGCGATGGCTCGATAAGCACCCGGACTGATGATTTGATCACCTGTTGGAAGCTTCACAATCAGCGGCGTGGTGTACGCCTGATATCCTTGGCGGAACTTTTTCCAGCGGACCTTGCCGGTCAGCTTTTCGAGCGCCACGACATATTGAACGTCCTGACCGTCGCAGCTCACGATAAGCAAATTGTCATAGATCACCGGCGACCCGCCGGTGCCGTGCTGGCCGTTATCGTACTCGAGGCGTGTTTTCCAAACGATTTCACCGGACTGAGTCATGCACGCAGTTCCGTGAGCGCCGAAGTGCAAGTAGATGCGATCGCCTTCGAGCACCGGAGTCGGAGAGGCCTGGCTGTTCTTTGCGTTCTTTAGCGCGCCTTGCTTTAGGCGAAACACTTCGACGTTTTGCAGGATTGCACCGCTGTTGCGGTCTACGCAGATCGCGCGCAGTGATTTTCCTTCTTCGGTCGCAGTCGTGAGCCAGATGCGATTTCCAAGAATCGCCGGCGAAGACCATCCCCTTCCCGGAATCGCAACCTTCCACTTCACATTCCTGGTTTCACTCCAGGTCAGAGGAAGTCCGTGTTCATCCGAGATACCTTGTCCCGTTGGGCCTCTGAACTCGGGCCAGTCCTGGGCGAGTGTTGGGACGGAGAGCAGGAGAAAGAAAATGAATCTCATAGACCGAACTGACAGACGATCATCTAACTATCGGCCCCACCACGCTCTTACTTACACTGCCACCCGCTCAAGCCTTGCCTGAAAAGCTCTCGGGCGGAACAGGAACTCTACGATGTTTCCTTCGTGCGGCTGCAGCCAATCGAGCTGAATCGTAGGCACGGGTCCCAGGTTTAATCGGTCGATGTGTGTAGCATCCACCAGCTCTCTCTGAAACTTCTCATCATAAGTGATCGCGCTGCCCACGAGGGTCCCACCGATTCGCCTCAGCATCTCGTCTTGTGGGCATCTGACCACGCTCACAAACGGGAACATGAACTCGGTGTTGGCCAGCTTACGGTCCGGCGAGTCGCAATGGATCACCACCGGCCTCAAATACCCGCAGCGCTCCTTCTCGACCAGCCGCGAGCCAAACTTAGCCGTGACATGTTCGACTCCCGCTTCGTGCAAACCCGATTCAATGCTCTTCCAGATCGCTTTCGCCGCGCCAGGTACTGTGAATGCGGCGAGGCTCGCTTGTGGGTCTTCGGGTGGCTTTACTTCTACGGGACCCATCCGCTCGGCAAGAGCTTCTGCGATCTCTTTCGTGTGTCTCGAAGCCCACACGCCCGAGCAATTGATACAACCGCGGCCGCTGTTCAAAAACACGCTGTCGACCATCACGTCGAGATACTTCTCCCAATCGTCGACAACGTCGTCGCCCAACATGATCTTTGTAAACCCCGGCCCGTGCACTTGGACACGAGCGTCGCCGCGATAGCGCTCAACCGTCGGAGTGCCGCCGAAGATCATCGTCCGGTTCGATCGTCGGACGACTTCGGCTCCCATCTCGCCGCCGCCCGGATAGACTGCAATCGCTTCTTTGGGCACGCCAGCTTCGGTGAACGCCGCGGTCATTCGATAAGGGGTCCAGGGCTCTTGGGGTCCAGGCTTGAGCAGCAACCCAATTTGCATCGGAATCACCGGCAGCCACAGTGTGTGGACGCCTGGCGAGTTCGACGGCAGCACGAGTCCGAGGACAGGCGCCTGGGCTTGATAGCTAACGGTCACTCCGCGAGACTCGATCCCGTAGCCGCGAGTCAGGATGTTCAGATCCAATCCCCTGGTAAGCGCGTCGAGAATCCTATCCATATTCGACAACACGAAATGGTTCTTGCTCATGTTGGCCTTGCACATATGCTCTGGAAGGCCGGTGCTCGCCGACTGCTGGCGGGCGAAATCATCCGGTGTTTGCGCACCATCGCCCATTGGAAGCGTTGCATTCAGATAAAGATCCGCCGCCTTTTTCATCGTCGCGATCAAGTCCGAAACTGGAATCTCGGTGAGCAGTTCTCTTGCGCGTTGAGCCAAACGCATGTCGCGCCCGAGCAGACCGGTGTTCGCCTGGCTGACTCGCGCCAGAGTCTCTCCGGTGATGAAGTGGACGACGTCGTCAGTGTCGAGGCTGGTGTAGGGCTGCCCCCATCTGAGAATCGGAATGTTTAGTATTGCCATCGCTTCCTCATAGATTCTTCAGTAATCAATCGGTCCGGGAATCCGTGTAAATCCGCTAAATCCGTGTGATCAGTGGTCGATCTCCGCTGAAACAAGATAGACCGCGGATGACACGGAGTTGACGGATTTGCACGGATTTGTTCGATCTCCAGGGTTGCCTGGTGCGGGTTACTAGTAAACTCCCACCGTCGTCTGCGCCGCGAGTTTGCGGAACGGACGGACTCCGCTGACACCGTCCCACGGATACTTGTCGCAAGGCTTCTCGCGCTCGCCTTCGTCTCTTTCCAGGAACCCGGGTATGAACGTCTCGCGAGTCAGCGTCGTCAATCGCACTCGTCCGGTTTCGCCGTAGCCGACGACATGGTCGCGATCGTCGAATGAGACCACTTCGATGACAGCGCGAGGCTGGGGCGCATAATACGCAATCTTGTAGCCGTCCTCCGGAGTCACCGGCTTGGAGCAGGCCAGCCCCATCAGCGTATTGCCGTAAGTAGGCGTCAGGTACACGCCCGGGCCCAGCAGTTCCTCCGTCGCGAAACGTGTGTACTGCGGAGTGAACTCGGTTCCGCCGGCAAAGATCCCGGTGATGCCCGACTGCTTGATGCTCGTTCCACGGTTCGCCAGCTCTTCGGCAAGAGATTCGAGCAGCTTCGGCGTGGTAAACATGCATTTGATATCGTGGCCGGCTTCGAGAACCGTTATCGCCTGATCGATCACGTGCGCTTTGTACTCGTCGAGCGCTTCCGACTCGCCCCACTTGATCAGCTTGATGACCCAGCGCGGGTCGAGGTCAATGCAGAAACAAATGCCGCCTCGATACTGGCATAAATGTTCCACAGCCAAACGCAGTCTTCGCGGACCCGAAGGACCAAGCATCAGCCAGTTGGCGCCTCGCGGAAAATACTCATCCGGAAGCGTCTCGCTGAACATCTCGTAGTCTGTTCTGAAGTCTTCGATCTGGAGGCGGCTCTTGGGAACGCCCGTCGTTCCCCCGGTTTCAAAGGTGAAGAGCGGCTTGCCTTCTAGTCCCTTTGGCAGCCATCGTCGCACTGGCCCGCCGCGCAACCACTCGTCTTCGAAGGGCGGAAACCTCCTGAGGTCCTCGAAGGAATTGATCTCGCGCCTCGGATCCCAGTCGAGCTTGGAAGCGAAATCCAGCCAGAAGGGGCATCCGGTCTTGGGGTTGAAATGCCACTCGACGATGTCGCGCACGTGGGCGTCGAGTTGGGTTTTTTCTCGTTGGGCTTTGAGAAATAAATCTTTTGAGGCAACACTCATTCTGGCTTTGTTTACTCCTTATTCGAAGCATTATCCGCGCACAATCTCGACAGATGAGCTAAGTCCCGGGTTAGGAGCGTAACCCGCCAGCGAAGCGTACGCTTTGATCGCAAGTCTTGCCATATTCGACACCCCGTAATGTTCTCGCACGCCAGCGAACGCCTTCTCACCTAGTCCGGCGGCGAGCGACGGGCTTTCAATCACTGTCATCAACCCTGACGCGAGACTCTCAGCGTCGAAGCCGTCCACCAGGAGCCCGCCTCCGGTTCGCTCGATGATCTCGGTGAACGAACCGCGGCGCGGCTGGACGACAGGCACGCCCGCCGCCATCGCTTCGAGCAAAGACATCCCCTTCGGTTCATCATAAGTCGCCGGCACCGACAACACGTCGACGCCATTCAAAAACTCGATCTTCTTTTCACGATCGAGCACGCCACGATACTTAAACTCTCCGCCTAGTCCCCAGTCGTTCATCTGACGTTCGATTCCGGCGAGATAGTCGTGGTGCTCCGGCGCAAGATAGCCGGCGACTTCCAGTCGGATTTGCCGCTCGGGCGTTCTTTGTCTCAGCAGTCGATAAGCCTCGCAGAGAACATGCAGGCCTTTCTCAGGCGCGACCCTCGCAAAGTAGCCGACGACGAACTCATCCGACTTTTGACGTTCTCTCTTCCCAAAGCCGTCGAAGGTAATGCCAAGCGGCACGACGTGCATCTTGCTTTCCGGAATGCCGAGGTCGCGGCACATTCTCTTCGCATAGAAGTCGCTGACCGAAAGGAAGCCGTCTACGAATTCGACATTCGACCGGATCAACCCCAGAGCTTCGCTTCGATAAGGTTCACCGAGACCGTCGATGAACAGATCTTCGCCCTGCAGCGTGCACACGACCGGAAGATTCAGCTCTCGTTTTATCGGTCCGGCCAGTGCGATCAACAGCGAGTTAGGCAGGTTCACCACGTCGGGTGACGCTTCGGTCATTAGCCAGTCGATAAGATTGTCGAGTTCTTTGCGTTGATATCCGTCTTCGCCTTTCAACATCGAAATGGTCAGCTCAGCGAGCGACTTTGGATCGACTGCTAATGATCGCCGCGCGACAAAGCCCAATGCCGCCTCGGAATCCCACAACCTGTCGAGAAGTTTCGGCGTGTGTCTGAATAGCGGGACATGCTGTTCGAGATAGACGCTTATTCCGCCGAAGAAGACTCGGTGCTGGCTCACGTTTTCTTCATCAGTCAGGGTCGGCGTGTAGATCGGAACTAACAAAACGTCGTGCCCCTGTCTCAACAGCTCGGCCGCCAGCGCGTTGTCCCTAAGACAACTGCCGCAGTACATTCCAGCCGCGCCCGCTGTGATGGAGAGGATTTTCATGATTGCGCATTGAGTTCAGGGTTCAGGGTTCGTGGTTCCGAGTTCCAGCGCTCAATGGGGCACAACCCGGAACGCTGAACCCGGAACTCTAGACCAACCGGAACTCAGTACACTCCCTCAATAACACTCCCTCGGAACCGGGAAAACGGCCGGACGTTGCGAACTCCGTCCCACGGATACAGATCACAAGGCGGCTCGCGCTCCGCTTCGTCCCGTTCGAGAAATCGCGGCATGAAGAACTCGCGAGTCAGCGTCGTGAGCCGCACCCGGCCACTCTCGCCGTACTCGACAATCCTGTTCGGTTCGTCCGGGTCAACCACTTCAAGCATCGCGCGCGGCGCCGGCGGATAATAGATCACCGCGTAGCCGTCTTCAGGCACGCGCGGCTTGTGAACCGCAAGCCCCATCAGCGTGTTCCCATAGGTCGGCGCGAAATAAACGCCGTCCAGCAACTCTTCCACAGCGAAGCGATAGAACTGCGGAGTCATCTCGGTTCCGGCGCAGAACACGCCGGTGATGCCCACTCTTTTCAAAGATACTTTATCGCAAAGCGCTTCAAGCAACTTCGGCGTAGTGAACAAACAACGGATATTGTCGTGAGCCTTCAACAGAGTCAGCGCTTGCTCGATCACATGCTGCTTGTACTTCTCGGCCATCTCGCTCTTGCCGTTCTTGATAAGGTTAACGACCCAACGCGGGTCGAGATCCACCATGAAACAGATGCCGCCGCGGTGCTGAGCAAGGTGTTCGACTCCAAGCCGGAGCCTCCGCGGTCCAGTCGGACCAACCATCAGCCAGTCTGAGCCTTGCGGAAAGGACTCGTCTGGAAGCGTGTCGCTGAACGCCTCGTAGTCGATGCGAAAGTCCTCTATGTTGATCCTTGACTTGGGCACTCCCGTGCTGCCGCCGGTCTCAAAGGTGTAAATGGGCCGATCGGCAAAGGCTTTTGGCACCCACCGTCGCACCGGACCACCGCGCAGCCATTCGTCTTGAAAGCCACCAAACCGATCAAGATCGTCATAGCCGCGAATCTCCCGGCGCGGGTCCCAATCGAGGCTCTTCGCGTAGTCGAGCCAAAACGGACAACCGGTATCCGGATTGAAATGCCAATTGACGATCTCGCGAACCCAGGCATCCAGGGCTTCGCGCGAGTTCTTCGCTTTCGATTTGAGGTCAGTTTCGGCTGTTGATTTCATTTCGCTTTCTCTAAAGACTGCTTTCGATTCTTGTCAGCGTCGCGCAAGCTGTCAAGACGAGGGAGACCGGATTGTCGGATTAGAGTACCTGTTCGACAATCCTCGAAGCGCCCACGATTCAAGTCTTCTCCGCGTAACCTCTGCGGCTCTGCGTCTCTGCGGTTAGCAAGGGTTTCAAGGCTGACTAGCCGCGGAGACGCGGAGCCGTAGAGGCAAACGCGGAGATATTAGGTAGGCCACCGTGTCCAATTCTGAAATGCTTTGAGCGCCGTCGCGACCTTTTGGGCGAGGTACCACACCATCCAGTGCTCGCCGTCCGGAACAATCGAGAGCTGCGAGCCGGAGATCGCGCGGTGAAGGCGCTCTGCATGGGCCGGTGGAAAGTGCTTGTCGTTCTCGCCCCAGAGAATCAGGGTCGGGCAGTTTATCCTGGAGTAAAACTCCGGCAGTCGAGGCAGAGTTCCCTGATATCCGGCGCACATTCGTGAGATAAACTTCCGCACTTCTGTCCGGTTGAAAGCCTCCCACAAGTCACTTCGCAATTCATGCGAAAGCGATGTTCCGGGCGGCAAAAAAGTTCGCTCCGCACGATTGAAGACAAGGCGCGGAAAGCGGCGGATAATGAGCCGATTCAATTGGAACTTTCGAAGGAGCGCAATCTCCCACGAAGTGACTTCATCCCACAACACCAGCGAGTTCATCACCGCCAGAGCGGATGTTCTTTCAGGGTGTTGCGCGGCGAAGACGAGCGCCGGCTGACCGCCCATATCTATGCCAGCCACCGTCGCTTTTTCGATTCCCCAGCGGTCAAGCAAGCTAAGTAATCGGTTAGCCATCTGAAACGGCGAAGCCCCGCCGGGCCATGCATCGCTGTAACCCATGCCCGGCCAGTCGAAGGCGATCACTTCAAATCGGTCCGCCAGCTTCGGGGCCAACTCGCTCCAGATTTGCAGATTGTCGGGATAACCATGAAGCAAGACCAACGGCGGACCGCTCCCAACCCGAGCCACACGGAGCCGCCTGCCGTCTTCCAGAATCTCAAAGTTCGATTCGAGCACTATGCTAAGTCCTCGCAGATCTTGCCGGCTGCCAGGATCCCAGATATTGCGCAGAAGCTCACCCACTGTCCGGGATGCGTCGAGCTCCCGGCAAGATAAAGC
>DATMCM010000074.1:0-2060 GCA_035558335.1 Blastocatellia bacterium
GCTCGCTCCGGAAGCCATCCCGTCCTCCTTCCCGAGTTCCAAGCTCGTCATGCCCCAGGCCGTGACCTTTACGGCGAAGGATGGCCAGGAAACGCACGCGCAACTGTTCCTACCACGCGAAACCACCTCCAAGCCGCACCCGGCGATTCTGTTCTTCCACGGCGGCCCTCAAAGACAGATGTTTCTGGGGTTCAATACCCACCGTTCGTATAGCCGGATATACGCATTCAATCAGTACCTCGTCGCCGAGGGCTACATCGTGCTGTCAGTCAACTATCGCGGCGGTACCGGCTATGGCCTTGACTACAGAGAGGCCGACAACCTCGGCCCCGGCGGCAGCAGCGAGCTCAATGACCTGGTCGGCGCCATCACCTATCTGCGAGGCCGACAGGACGTCGACTCCCATAGATTAGGCATCTGGGGACCAAGCTATGGGGGACTCATGACGGCCCTTGGTCTCGCGCGCGCCTCAGATGCATTCGCGGCCGGCGTCGATTATGCGGGCATACATAACTGGTCGACGTTCCTGTCCTCGGTGGGCGACCCAATCGACGGACGCGATGCGAACCGCCAGGCGGTGGAATCCTCCCCGATCGCGACCATCGATAAGTGGCAGTCACCCGTGCTGCTTGTGCAGGCAGACAACGACGGCGTTGTACCCTCCCAGCAGGCCGCCGAACTCATCGAAGGCTTGCGGTCGCACAACATCGACCATGACGTGATCATGATTCCGAACGAGATTCATGACATGGCACGCTACTCATCGTGGATGATGTTGTTCAATGCGGCGGATGTGTACTTCGATCGGCAACTAAACAAGCGGAGCGCGCCTGCTCCGTAAGCAGGTCCATCACTACGGTTTTGATCGACGGTGTGTGAGCCCTTCGCTTAGTTTTTGAAAAAACGAGCAGCACGAGTCGTTCAAAGTTATGGAGAGGAGTTCCACATGAAGAAGATTCTGACTAAGTACGGAGCGCTTGCGCTGGCGGTCGCTCTGATGGTGCCGTTGGCGCAGGCGCAGTCGGCAGGAATGCAGGCCGCCTTCGCAAAAGATGCCGGAACGCTTTCCGACAAATTCACCGGACTCGCGCGCGTCATGTCGGGCAAGTACGACTGGAAGCCCGGCCAGGGCGTTCGCTCAGTCGGCGACGTGTTCAACCTGATCGTTAAGGAGAACGGCATGCTCGTCGGCGTGCTCTCGGGCACACCGAATACGGGGGCACAGCCCGCGCCCATCACCGATCCGGAGAAATTGCAGGAAGCTCTGAAGGCTTCTTACGTCAATCTGCAAAAAGCGATTACGGGACTTTCCGACAACGACCTGCAGGCGCCGGTGAAACTGTTCGGAAGAGACATGACGAAGCAGGGCGCGCTGATGCTGATTCTCGAAGATCAACACGAGCATCTGGGGCAGTCGATCGCGTACGCGCGCAGCAACGGCGTGGTTCCGCCCTGGTCTAAGTAGGAGCGCCCCGCGGGGTGATCTGGCCGCCGCCGATGCGATAACGAGCCTTCGCATCCAACGCAACCTGGTAACAGGCGGGCAGGACGGAAAGCCGGAAAGAGAGAATTGGGTCCTTATGCGCGGAATTTGGATTAGCGCAGCGACAATCGCAAGGTTCGCGGTCGCTGGTAGCCTGATGACGCAAACACTGGTTCTTCGCGGCACATTGTTCCGTGAGCAGGAGCATCGCCAAGAACGTATAGGCCTTGGGATGACGCTGTGGCCGACAGGGCCTACAAGAGGAGAAGAAGCGAATGAAATCGAGATTGGCAACTTCAATACGCTCTAGCTTTCTGTACATGAATCTGAGGGGGCGCATTCCGGTCTCCACGTTACTGGCGGTAATCGTAACGGCTGCAGCCTGGGCGCAAAGTGCTCCTGCCGTCAGTTCGGCAGAAGCGCGAAAAGCGATTCAAGCGCGTGTGGCGATGGACAAGAACACAATCGAGAGGATGCTGGCTCCGGATTTATACGTCCAAACTCCCGACCGAAAACTAACACGGCAGGAGTTTATCGATGCAATCTTCTCCCGCCCGTATACCTTAACGCGATTTGA
>DATMCM010000075.1:0-12099 GCA_035558335.1 Blastocatellia bacterium
GCCAGGCTTGGCGCACACGCCGCTTTGCTGGGCCTCGTAGTAGTAAGATGAGTACACGCGATCTTCTTTAATCCACTGCAGAAAACTTCTCGGTGCAGCTTCCGTCATCAGTTTCTGAATCTCTTCCGGCAACACGCTCGATCTGATCTCTGCAAGCGACAAGCCGGATTGCAATGCGTGTTCGCATTTCTTTACGAGAATCGGGATCAATGATGCAGGTTCATTCGCGGATGAGTCGTTGAGCATGCGGTTGACTCTGGAAGGAACTGCGTCGGACAAAAATGTTGGTCTTGGGACTCACCGTCTCTCGTTGTAGTTATCTGTCTTGGCATCCAGATGTCGCGTCGTGGTTTCCGTTACGCTCGGAGGCGGCAGCGTTTCGAAGTCGGGCTGGGGCGGGAGCCCTGTAGTGTTTACCGCCGGCGGCATCGCCGTGTAGGTAGGGCCAGGGTTCGCGCGCTGGGCCTGCAACGTAGTGACGATGTTTGCGACTCCTTTGCCAAGCAGCGAGAAAGCCGGGATCAGCATCCAGAACCACCAGCCTCTTCCGCTACCGCTGACTGCCAGTGCGAGGGCCACCATCACAAAGCCCAACCCCATAAAGACACTCGTGATCCCGCCAGCGAGGCCCGGCGGCCCGCCGCGTACCAGCCCGCCACCACGATGCCGGCGTCCACGCGGCGCTTCGGGTAAGCGTCCCGTGATCGCTTGCGGGACCAGACTCAAATTAGTTCCGCACGCGCGACAGTATTTTGTTCCGTCGCTGTTTTGGGTTGCGCAAGTCGGGCAGTACATCGGGTCACCTCGATTCGTACTCGCAAGAATAGACTCTTAACACGAGGTATTCAATAGGAAGGCCGGCACTGCTGCAGGTCACGATTTCGCGGAGGCGACAAGCCCGATCCATCGGGCTTGTCCGGTGAACAAGTAGGCCAGCCCTTTTAGGGCTGGTGACGCGCCGCGACGAAGCACGGCAGCGCGCTTTAGACCGCTTGCGTGCGGACAGCTTTAGCCTTCAACGCGGTTGCTCAAGCCCGAATGAGAAGCTCGTTGAAACGGGCTCAACAGCAGCCGCCTCGCTGTGAACCAGCCGTAAACGACTGGCCTATTTGCCTACGGAAGGCCGCGTGAACGCGGCTGGAAGGTGCCGGGGGCCGGGCGCTGGTTCGAGGCGCGAGATGCTGACGCGCACAGCAGCCACTCGCCCGCTCGATGCGCCTGGCAACAGCTCGCTCTCACCTCAGATGGAACTCTATCTGGACCTTCTTCCAACACGGAATTGGCTGGCCGTTCCGGCTTGCAGGCGTGAACTTCAGTTGGCGAGCTGCCTCGAGCGCTTGCTCATCCAGGCCGGGCACCAACTTGCGAAAGAGCAGAACTGATTTAACTTCACCATTCTCGGTGATAAAGACGAACATTGAAACTGCGCCCTGAATTTTCAGCTTGCGAGCTTCCTCCGGATAGCGGGGCACCGGATTATTCACCAGGACCGGGCCGATGGTACCGGGCCCGCTCTGCGCCACTTCCAAACCCGCGACTCGCTTAAGAACTTCAATCACATCAAGCAAATTGTCGCGTTGGACTCGGAGCTTCGCCGCCTCTTCTTGAGTGCCGCTTTCCGAAACTCGAAGTGCAGCTTCAAACGACGCGGCTGCCGCCTCGAATTTGTTCTCCGCTGAGTCTATTTCTCCAACAAGGACATAGGCAGGAAAGAGCGGTGTGCCTTGAGCTATCGCTGTATTCACTTCCTCGCGAGCCCTGGACGTCTTGCCGGCGTCGCGGAGGCAACTCGCGAGCAGCAAGTGAGCTTCAGGGAAGTCAGGCTTATTCGCTATTGCCTTTTCAAGAGATTCGATCGCCATCGATCGGGCGCCTTCGTGTGCGTATACCTGCGCCGCAAGAAACTGCGCTTCAGGTGACTCCGGGTTCAAGGCCACAGCGTGTCTGACTCCGCTTCTGGCGCGGTCCCATTCATCGCGTTCGATGGCCTTCTTCGTTCTTTCGATAAACTGCTCGGCAGTTTCTTGCTGTTGGATTATCGCCGCGGTCACCGGGGCAGCGAGAAGAGAGCAAGCGATGATGCTCATCTTAAAGAGTCCCCGAACTCGATGGAAGGTCATTTGCCGCACCTCGTTGGCTTCTTATTGAGGGCCGACAAACACGATCTCGACTCGGCGGTTCGAAGCTTTCGCCGCCAGTGTGCGGGCGGTTGAAATCGGAACTGCAGCCCCGCGCGATTCGACTCTGAAGTTAGTTCGTGAGACTCCGAGCGCGCCTATGTATTCGGCAACCGCCTGCGCTCGGCCTAGCGCAAAGGCCTCTGCGTTGGGCCGGGTGTCGGAATGCCCTTCGATCGTGAACGCCGCGTCGGGATGGCCGGCGATCACTCTCGCCAGTTCATCGACCTTTGCTTTAACCCGCAGCGCCAGGGAAGCCTGATTGGGTACGAAGAAACTGTCGGGCAGCGTCGCGATAAAGCCGCTCCCGCTCGGCTTTATTCGTACGATGGTCGCAACCGCCGCGCGGAATGCTTCGAAGTCGCGGCGGCGACCTTCGACCTGTTGCCGTTCGCGGTCCGCTCGTTCGATCTCTGTCAGCCGGGCTGATGCAGACGAGTTCTGAGACTGCAATTGAGCTATAGTCGCACGCGCCTCCGTCAGGTCTCGATTCACCTGATCGAATCCTTCTCGAAGCCGCTGGTTCTCAGACTTGAGCTGGCGGTTTTCGGCTCGCGCGTCGGCGCCCTCGCGAAGCGCGCGGTCGAGTTGTTCTCCGATGGCCGCGCGAGTCATGTCGGCGGCCTTCACTCGCGCTTCACTCTCCTGGAGCCGCGCGCCGAGGTCTTCGGCGTTTTCAGTCGCTCGGCGAACCTCTGCATCACGTCTCGAGATTTCCGCGCGCCGAGCGGCGGCGATGGCGCGTTCCTCCGAGATGTCGCGCACCCGCACCGCAAGCGCTATCGAGTCGCGGGAAATGCGACCGACTTCGTGAACGTGCTCGCCTCCGCGATACGCTGCCTCCGCCTGGTTCAACAAGCTGGCAGCCTTGGTAAAGTCTTCGGGGTCATAACGCTCGCCGTCCGCGAGCCGCGCGATCTGGATAGCGCGTCGAGCTTGCAACAACTCCATCGGAATCTTGTTGTAGTCTCGTCCAACTATTTGAGGCAGTGTCGTGTCTTTGTAGTATTGCCCGGAGTCTCCGGTGAAGTAGATGTTCGAGCTCTGGATTGAAACCTTATCGGTGTTCGGCGCGACGTTTTCCAGAATTACTTGAGACGATGGCAGTTTGACCAGAAAGTGGGGCTCCGCGGTAATGATCATCGCGAAGGTTTGATGCGGAGTCGCCGCTTTCAAACGAGCCGAACTGCCGGACAATCGGAACTCGCCGAGGTTGTCAACCTGACCTGCCGGCGTGATCGCCCACAACACGTAAGTCGTATAGTCGGCGCCATAGTTGTACGCCGGAATCATGTTCTCGATCTTGATATCGATCTCGCTTTCGTTCCGCTTTCGCCAGCGCTCGACGGTGGCTTCGGCTTTCGCGGTCGGCCTGAGCGTGGTGCCGGCAAAGGGAATCTCGATCGGGTCTTTGTAGTAAGTGATAGCGATCGTCCTGCGGCGAACGTCGCCCCCGCCTTGCCCTTTGGCTGCAGGGGAGAGAGTCAGAGCTGTTAACAGGATCAGAAAGCTCGAACAAATCAAACGGTTTCTCATATCAATCCTCTCGCGGTTGAAGTCGAAGCCGACAGAATGCGCCCGTCTGCCAGTTCAAACGCCTAAGGCTTTGTGAGGTTTCAGCAATCGATTCTAACAAGGCGGGAGATCAGTAGCCAGTTGTCGCTTTCGATCGAGCTTAAAAGGGAGCGGCATACAGCCGTCTAACGCACAAGAGCAGTCATTGCGGGAGCGGTTAGTCAAGGAACATGAAGGGCACTGCCCGCGCTCGGCTGCATTGTCAGGCGGCGTTTTTCCTAACGTGACGATTGACCAGATTAGAATGGCGCACGATGCCGAAGGAGCACCGCAAGGTAAGACTTCATCGCCCAGCCTAACCAACTGCCAGGTTTTTATTTCGCCCTTCGATGCAATTGACTCACTCGCCTGCTCGGCGATAGATTGATGATAAGCCAAAGGTCGTCTAATCTCGCTGTTCGTCGGCGCTGTAGAGCAAGACCCACTACGTGTTTTCGGAGGCGAGCGATGGAGCACGAGCACCAGTACAAACTTATTCTGGATCAGGAGATAGAGAACGGCGCGGGGATGCCGGAGGTGAACCTCAAGCAGATTGGCAGAGCCATTCTTGCGCTGACCCCCAAGGCGAAGTGCTTCCAGTGGGCCCAATGCGAGTCCTGTGGTAATTTCACCTATCTGCCCTGCGACAACGGAGAAATCAGAATCGCGGCTGGGAGGTTTTTCTACAAGGGCAAGCAGATCGACCTATGATCTCTCCGCGTGGGGTTCGCCGCTCTCGCGCATCGCCTGAAGCGCCCTCCCGGCCACCGAGTCTGCAGCAACCTCCGACTCGAGTATCATTTTGACCTCATTCAGGCGCGATGGCTCGAGACCCTCGAGCTGGTTTAGTACGCTCCTGCCAGTGTCGAACTTGCCGACAAGTGCGTTGCCGAGAACGATGCCTGCCAGCACTCGAGGCGTTGCGATTTCCCGTACATTCAGCTTCGAGGCCAACGACAGGAGACCGTTGCCATCTTCGTTCGCCAGGGCCGGGAACAAGCGTTCGTACAGGTCGGCGAGTCTCTGTCTGCATTCGTCTGCGCAATTCACGTCACCCCTGTCGATCGCTTCGAAATACGCATCGGCGGCGTCGTTGAAGCGCCCGGTAAAGTGCTCGAGCATGATCCCGAGGTTTGCCGCGGCTTTCGCCGCTGTCGCATCTTCCCGGGCGTTCTCAACGATCCAGCGATACTCATTCTCCGCGTCCTCAAGCCTTCGCTGCCGATGGTAAAAGGTGCCCAGATGAAGCCGGACGTTGACGACAACCTCTGGATCATCGGACTGAGAAGCCTGTCGTAAGAGTGCCTCGGCCCGTTCGTGATCACCTTTCTCCAGGAGCAGCACGCCAAGGGTCCAAGTCGCGCGGGCGGAACCAAGCGCAGCGGCCCTGCGCAGCGCTGTCTCGTAGTCGGCCGATCCTTCTTCTGCACTGAACTGCGCCAGCTCCCACGCACATTCGGCCGAGCTACGATCGGCACCGGCCTGCCATAAGGCAAGCGCCACTTCCCGCTGCCCAAGCCGGGACAGGACCTGCCCCGCGAAGAGCAACGTTGACTGGATCACCTCCTGATTCCGATTCGGAAGGGTGAGCACGGTCAGTCCGTTCAGCTTGGGCTGCGAGCGTGGAACGACCTCGCCGCTCGAGAGACGTTCGATGATCGTCGGATCAGCTGCAAGGTCGCGCGCAAGGGTTCCGGCCTCTTCCCGCTTGCCTTCGTTCCAAAGCAAAGCAGCCAGATGTAGAGACCCTACCACGCTCCCCCTGGCGTGCAGGAATCGATATGCGCGCTCTGCGCCGTTTGTCGCGCCGATTCCTTCGAGCGAGCGAGCCAGGCGAAACGCAAGATCGAGATTACCTCTGAACTGGTCCTCTTCCATGAGCCCCAATGCCTCATCGGCCCGCGTCGCGAAGTCTGCCCCGAAGTCCGAAAGGTCGCCCAACTCGCGGTCGAAGTTCGCGATACAGAGATCGATCCCTTCGCTCCAAATCGCGCGTGCTTCGTCGGTCGCTTTCTGCTGTGCCAGTCTCCGGCCCAACTCGTGCGCATGCCAGGCCGAGCCGGATTTGATGGCCTGGCGACAGGTCCTCTCGTAGTCCGCTGGCCGCCCGTCGGCGTCGAAGTATGAGCAGAGCAGGACGGCCGCCCGAAGCGAACCCGTCCCTGCTTCCTGCTCGAGGACGTCAATGGCATTTTTCGTCCGTCCGATGTTTCTGTAGAGACCAGCGAGTGCAAGAGGCGCGCGACGAAGACCCACGTCGGCAGCTCGCCTCAGATACCGCTCGGCGGCCTGCGAGTCCTCGCTCTTCTCAGCGGCGAGCCCCAGCCTGAACAAGCACAGCCCGTGATTGAACTCCCCGCCCTTGCGCAGAGCCTCCGTTCTCCACTCGTCTTCGTGGCGTCGACCGGCCTCGTCGGCCAGCGACCAGGCCGTCGATCCCGAGTCGAGTCGGTCGACGGCCCAAGACCATACCGCAGGGAGGATGGCGTCGCCGCGTGTCTCGACGTGCTCGACCAGGAAGTCCTGTACGAAGAACCGATCCTCCTTCCACTCCGACGTATCGCGCAGAAGCAGAGCGCTATGACGGGCAATCGGCTCGAGGACTTCTCGAAGGCCCTGGTCGAATGCGGTTGCCTCGTAAATGCTCTGAGGATCCAGGTGGATGACGTAGGCGCGATGAAGCGTACGCAGCTCGTCTGGTTTGATCGAGCGTAAGACGCCCAGACGCTGGATGTCGATGGCCGCCCTGGCGATCGCCACGCTCGCAACCGCTCCGAGGTCTACGGCATCCAGGCGAGCGCGCAACTGGGGAGCGGCGACGAACGACTCGCCGAGGCTAGGACCAAGTGGAAGATCTGGATAGCAGTTCTCCGCAAGAAGTCGCTCGCTCTCACTCAACACGCCGGGCACTTCGACCAGCTCTGCACGCGCCAGCAGGAGCTGAGCCAACCGGGCACGCTCATCGTCTGCCGCACGCAACGCATCCAACGCGGGAGTTCGAATGGTTGCAACCAGGGAGAGCGTGTCGCACGAGACAAGGCGCTGGATGTCGGAATGCTCCAGCGCCGAGGCCTTCAGGTAGTTGTCCAGGTCGTCGAGCCAGAGAACGAACGATAGCTCCGGCGCATCGGCCGCCACCGTCAACGCTAGCCTTGTAAACGCTGCCAGCGAATCCGACCTGCCCGGGCGAGGCACAAGGAGCGAACAGTCGCGGGCGACCGAACGGAGCGCCTGCGCCGCAGACCGGCTCTTTCCCGCCTTGGCTGGGCCATGGACAAGGGTGAACTTCGCGCTCGCGATCACCCGCTCCAGCCCGGCGTCGCAGTCGCGAGCGACGTACGGGGGGTCCGGCCTGCCGACTGGGGCCTCAGGCGAGCGCCAGACACCAAGAAGATCGAAGACATTCGCCTCGTTCACCTTGGGAAGCGGCGTTGCGAAGAAATGCTCGATTTGATTCTTTAGTCGCTCTTGCCGAGTCGCCGGAACCTTGTGCAGAGTCTGCTCGATGGCCTCGCTAAGCTGCGCCAGGAGCTCGCTATGACTGAGCCCACCATATGCCCAGTACCTGTGGCCCCGAATGTCGAACGGAATGTTGTCGCCCGACCGAACCAGGATGATGGCTTCCCGCCTGGCCCAGCCGAGCTCGTAGAACACGTTCGGGTTCTCGCCCGTGACCAGCGCCACAATCACGTCGGCGTCATCGATTCCAGCCCGCACCTGGTCCATGATCACGCCGGCTCGCTGATCCGCTGCCGGGTCGATCAGGCGAACACCGGCGTGTTCGGCCGCCGCCTCGACCGCACGACAGACCGTATCGAAGACTGCGGGATCTTCGTTTCCAGCTCTGGCGGCAACGAACGGTCGAATGAAGAAGCAGGTAGGCATCAGTCACTAGCCCCCCTCAGCGGTTCACATCTTCAATGACGGTCAAGGTTCTGCTTGCGCTTGAGAAGCTCGCTGCAGGCAATCGCAGAGTCTTTTAGGATTATAGTTCCAGCCAGCGTTGCGGCGAGTATCTAGCGCCTCAGTTCTGCTCCGATCCGAGTCACCGCTTCCACCAGCGTCTCGAAGTCTTCCGAGCGGCTGCGGTGATTTGTTATCGCGACTCGGATTGCGTAGCGCCCGTTTAGTACCGTTCCCGACGGCACTGCGAGCCCCGACTCCTGCACGCGCAAAAGCACTTCCTCATTCACTGCATTGAGGCGCGCTTCAGACAAACCCTTCGGCGCATACCGAAAGCAGACTATGTTCAACGGAACCGGCGCCAGCAGCTCAAGTTCCGAGTGGACGCGGACCATCTCAGCCAGGTACCGTGCCTGATTGACGTTCTGCTCGATCAATCTGGCAAACGCCTGCGTGCCGTGAGTCTTCAATGACATCCACACCTTCAGCGCCTTGAAGCCGCGGGTGAGCTCGATGCCGCGGTCGGCGAAGGGCAAGCCGCCTGCGATAACTCCACGAGTAGTCTCGGCGAGATAGCTTGCGCCAAGCGCAAACGCATCGCGATGAACAGCGGCGTCCCGAACCAACGTGCACGCGATCTCGAACGGAAGGTACATCCACTTGTGAAGATCAAATGCCAGCGAGTCAGCATGCTCCATTCCTGCGACAAGCGGCGAAAGCTGAGGTGACAGCCGCGCGAGCGCCCCAAACGCGCCGTCTACGTGAAACCACAAGTCTTCCTCGCGGCAGATTGCCGCGAGAGCCTCGAGGTCGTCGATAGCGCCGGTGTTCACCGTGCCGGCGTTCGCGATAATACAAAACGGACGACGGCCTGCGCGTCGATCAGCGTGAATTGCTTCGCGAAGCCTCGACAGGTCGATTCGATACTCGGTATCCACCGGGATTCTTCGAAGCGATTGATTTCCAAGCCCCAGAAGCTCGACAGCCTTCTGCGCCCAACCATGAGTCTCGCTCGAACCGTAAACGACAAGGCTTGGGTGACTCGTGCTTTGAAGGCCTTCCTCCCTCACGTCGAAGCCGGCTTTTGCATGGCGAGCTGAGACCAGACCCACGATGTTAGCCATCGTGCCGCCGCTGCCGAGCACTCCAGTCGAGCTTTCCGACATTCCCATCAACTGGGTAAGCCAGCGAAGCACTTGATGCTCGACAAGCGCCGGCGCTTGATTGAAGCCGGCCAAGTGCGGATTTATGCCCGACGCTAGCATATCGGCAAGCATCGCCAGCGGCGTCCCTGTTCCCTGAACCCAGCCCCAGAACCGCGGATGCCGGTTGCCGTTCGTAAAAGGCAGGATGTTGTCGATGAACTCCTGATAGACCGCTTCGGCGGGTTGTGATTCAAGAGGAAGCGGAGTCGAAAAAGCGCCGAGGACTCGATCGGGCATCGGCTGCCACACGGGCTGATCGCGGAGCGACGCGAAGTGATCAAACATATCGTCGATCATCTTGTGCCCCAAGGTTCGCAGCTCGCCCCAATCTTTCGGGTCGAGCGTTTCTTCTTTTGTGATGGGAAAGGAATCTGTGTCGGAGTTCATCGCTTCGGATGATAGACCAATGCTCCGCCCCGAATCTATCCGGTTCTTGCGGACGGTACGGTCAGGCGCGTACTCACGGTTTTGGATTGATCAGAAAAACCGGATATCGCTCGGCGAGGAGTTGAAAAGATTCGACCGGCGAACCGGCCGGGATCGGAAAGTAGCGCTGCACGGTTGTCTTGAAGTTGTCGAGATAGGCTTTTAGTATCGCCGGCTTTTCGCCATCAGGAAGCGCCTGCAAGTGGAGCTGCTCTCGATGGCTTCCCTTAGCCAGACTCGCCTCAGAACCGGCCAGTACGTTCTTAACCCACTCGGTGTATCCTCGAGGCGCCACCAGGTAGCGATTTCCGTTCACCTCCAAAACGTTGACCGGCGTTGAGTAGATGCGCCCGCTCTTTCGACCCCTCACTTCGAGCAGATAGTTGTGCGACAACCCCAGGCCGATCTTCACAAAGAACCCGAATGTTCGATTGACGAATCGATCAAAAGCGCTTGGAGTAGTGAACTGCTTTGAAGACTGATCCATCTAACTCTCTGCCTAGCCTCGCGAGTGAACCGACCGTCTCAATTTGTTCCTAAACGGACTACTCCCGATTGCAGCACCTTCTTATATAACTTGAGAGCCTCTTCATGATTCTTCGCTGACGATGACAGGCAGCGGGGTTCATATCCGACTGGCGGTTGTGTGGCGAGCCGTCTCGCCACACAACCACAAGCGACCTATCGGCTGGCCGAATCCGGCCTGTCCTGTTTCGCGATCCCCATCTGCCAGAGCATAAAGGAGTAGGTGAAAGCAGTTTCCTTCAAGGCATCGTAGCGACCCGATGAACCGCCGTGACCTGCGCCCATATTGACCTTTAGCAACAGCGGGTTCTTGTCCGTCTTGGTCGCTCGCAGTTTTGCGACGAACTTGGTGCCCTCCCAGTACGGCACCTGGCTGTCGTTCAACGAGACTTGAACCAGCAAGGCCGGGTAGTTCTTCGCCGCGATGTTGTCATAAGGCGAATACTTGATCATGTAGTCGAACGCGGCCTTCTCATTGGGATTGCCCCATTCGATGTACTCGCTGGTCGTGAGCGGCAGCGAAGCGTCAAGCATTGTGTTTATCACATCGACGAACGGAACCGCCGCGACGACCGCCTTGAACAGGTCTGGCCGCATGTTCGTCACTGCGCCCATCAGCAGCCCGCCCGCGCTGCCGCCTTGAATAACCAGACGATCCGACGAAGTGTACTTGTTCTTCACCAGGTATTCGGCACAATCGATGAAGTCGTAAAACGTATTCAACTTATTCATCATTCGGCCGTGCTCGCGCCATTCTTCGCCCAATTCGCCGCCGCCACGAATGTAGGCCTGTGCGAAAATCGCGCCTCGATCAAGCAGCGCCAGTCGATTCGAGGAGAAAGTCGGCGCGCCCGACGCACCGTAAGAACCATAAGCGTTGAGCAGCAGCGGCGCCGTGCCGTCGAGTTTCACTCCTTTCTTGTGAACAATCGACATCGGCACCTTCGTCCCGTCGCGCGAGACTGACCAGATGCGCCTGGCTTCGTAGTTCTTCGGATCGTATCCGCCCAAGACTTCCTGCTGCTTGAGGAGCTTCCGCTGACGGGTACCCATGTCATAGTCATACACAGTAGAAGGCGTGACCATCGACTGATAGGAGAACCGCACGGTATCCGTGTTGAACTCAGGATTCTGACTCAAGAAAAGCGCGTAGTCAGACTCATCGGTCGTGATTCGGTACGACCCGTTGGTCTTCATATCTATTACACGCAGGTAATTGAGACCGCCTTCCTTCTCGGATACGACAAAATAATTGGCAAACGTGGTCAAGCCGTCGATCTTCACTTTCGGATTGTGGGGAATAAACGGCGTCCAGTTCTTTTCGGACGAATCGCTTATCGGCGCGGTTACAACGCGGAAATTCTTCGCGTCCTTATTGGTCGTGATGTAGAACAGACCCTTGTAGTGATCAACATCGTACTCGTGTCCATCCTGGCGCGGCAGAATGATTTTGAACTCGCCGGTTGGATTGTCGGCAGACACAAAGCGGAACTCTCGCGAAGTCTTAGCGAACGAAGCGAGAAAGATGATCTTCTTGTCCAGCGAGCGGCTGGCGCCCACATCAAACAGTTCGTCCTTCTCCTCGAAGAGCAGATCGTTCTTGTCGCTGCCGACTACGTGCCGCCAGAACTTGTTCGATCGCTTCGAAACGGCATCCTCGGTTGTGTAGAAGAGCGTTTTGTTGTCATTCGCCCACACGACTGAGCCGGTGCGCTCGATGTTCTCAATCAGGATCTGGCCGGTCCGCAAGTCTTTTACATGCAATGTAAACTGACGATAGCCGGTGGTGTCTGTCGAATAGGCTAACAGGTTTCCGTCATCGCTCGTACGGTATGCGCCAAGTCCCAGGAAGCTGTTTCCTTCGGCCAATTTGTTCAAATCGAGCAGAACTTCTTCCGCGGCGTCGAGGCTGCCCTTCTTCCGGCACATGTACGGATACTGTTTCCCCTCTTGGGTGCGCGAATAGTAGTAGTAATCGCCGATGCGCGACGGCACGCTCAAATCGGTCTGCTTGATGTGCCCGAGCATCTCCTTGTAAAGAGTCTCTCGCAGTTCCTTGGTAGGTTTCATCACCTCTTCGGTGTAGGCGTTTTCCTGTTCGAGGTATTTGATGACTTCAGGATTCTTCTTCTCACGAAGCCAGAAGTAATCATCCTTGAGCGTGTATCCGTGAATCTCGGTCATATGCGGTACTTTCTTGGCGACCGGAGGCTTGGTGGCGCCGTTCTGCGCAATTGTCATGGGGGCGAGCAGCGTGATAAGCAGCGTCGCTTGCAGGAGAGAAATGATAGTCAGTCTCTTCATTGTGT
>DATMCM010000076.1:0-9273 GCA_035558335.1 Blastocatellia bacterium
TTGTGTATATTCGATTCACATTGCGCGAGCGCTCTCTTTCCGACTAGACTCTTCGGGCCTAGTGTGGACTAGAACGGGAAAGCGTAACAACAAGAATCGATGCGCAAAGGAGAAGGGGGCCGTTCCAGTATTATTCGAGGATAAAGGATGCCTCACGCACCTATCGCGCTACTCCTCACGCCAACACAATGACTGCCCTAATCGCCCTGATCTCGATTGTCGTGATTGCTGCGATCGTTTTCGCGTATCTGCGAAGTCGCTCGCGCCAGCAGGGAGACGAGACCCGCGCTCGCGACCAGCAAGCGGCGGAGGAGCAGGTTCTAGAATTCAGCCTGGCGGTCGACCACACACCCCACTTCAGAACCGCTGCTGAAGCTGCCGATAGCCTTGCGAACGTCTTGCTGGAGCATCTCTGGTTACCCGTGTTAGCGGTCTACGCAGGACGCCATGGAGACACCAAGCTCGTCAACACTCTCAGAACTCCGGCGACCGAAGCGAAAAACACGCACCCCTTGCCGCCGTTTTTGGATTCGTCAGCGGCGAAACCCTATTCGCGGCCGACGCTGGCGACTTTCGATACAAGTCCATTCCTAGCCTCCGAACGGTCCGAGCAGGCTTCAACCGCGATAGCTCCGCAGGAGGGTGTTGATCTTACAACAACGTCTGCGGAGAGGGCCAAAGAACAGACTGCCGAGGCCGTACCACAACCCCATGCGGAAGCTTCGGAAGAGGTTTCTGGTCAAGAGGACGATCTTGCGACTCAATCGTCTCAACGCGTCGCAGCGCAACCCAAGGTTTGGATACTGCCCTGGCGCGGACCCTTCAACTGGGGTGGGCTGATCGTCGCCGGCACACAAGCGGGCGTCACGTTCGAAACACTCGAACGGTTTCGTTCGTCGATGGGAGGCTTGACCGACAGACTTGCAGCGGCGCTTGAGATCGAAACGGAGAGCCAGAGACTACAGGCGCGGGACGAGAGCGTATCTCGTGTGGTGGAGTTTGCGCGCTCGCTTATTTCTTGCCTGGATGAGCCGGCGCCACTGGTCTCAATCTCGCGTGAGGTAGCGCGATTGGTCGGCGCGGATAGCGCCGCACTCTGGCGGCTGGAGCAAGGCTCACCAATGATTCGAATGGCTGCTTCGCACGGATTGCGGTCCGCGGAGTTCCTACCGTTGCCTGTGGGTCAGGGGCTTGCAGGAACAGTGGCCGAGAGCGGCGACTTGCTGGCGATCGAAAACGCGCCCGCCGATCCGCGATGCATCTTTCCACGCGAAGCTCGCGAGAGTGGTATTGCGTCGTACCTCGGCGCGCCCGTCAAGTCGGACGGCAACATCATCGCGGTTGTCGAAGCTCACACCTCCGAACCTCATGACTGGCAGGACGACCAACGACAAGCACTGGAGGCGGCGGCGGCCATCATCGCTCAACTTGTGAAGAGCACCGACGCGCGGGGCGATCGGCTCAGGGTTGAAAGCGCTTATTTGGGTTTGTCTGAGGCGCTTCAGCGATTACGGTCGCGAGACGAGGTCTTGGAAGCGGTGGCCGAGGTGCTCGGGCACGCTCTCGGCGTCTCGCGGGCTCTGATCGTTGAGTTCGGGGATCAGGGAGAGGTGAAGCCGGTTAAGCAGGAATACCGGCTCGATTCAGTGAAGTCCGCCTTAGGTGCGGTATTCGCGCCCGGCTTTGCAGAACGGGTCAACGCCTCTGGCAGTGAGCCCATCGCGATTGGGGACTCGCGTGAGCATCCGCTTGCGGGAGTGGAGGCCGCTGCTGAGTTTCAAATCCTTTCGGAACTAGCCCTGCCTGTAAGAGTCGAAGGCGAAACTTGCGCGGTTGTCTATCTGCACCAATCCGACCGACTCAGAGAATGGAGGGGCGACGAAGTCGAATTTGCTGATCGAGTGGCACGGCAGTTGGGGCTTTCTCTGGCCAACGCTCGAGCCTTTGAAGCTGCAAACACTCAGTCTCTAGCCGCCCGCGAGGACGCTCGACAGGCCCGGCTGAAGGCAGCCACCGCTGAGGAGCTTCAGAAGAAAATCGATGAGCTTGAGCGCGCGATCGCATCCGCTCGAAGCGGAGAGAATCAAGCGCGAACAATGCTGGCTCACGCCTCCGGACTGGAGGCAAAGGCGCGCAACGAAGCGGATACCGCGCGACAGGCCGAGGCCGAAGCTCGACACGAAGGCGAGCGTCTGGCCGCCGATTGCGTGCGCGCGAGAAAATCCGCGCAGCAGTTGCTGGAAATCAATCGGCTGAAGAGCGAGTTCATCGTGAGCGCTGGCCGCGAAATTGATGCGTCACTTCAATCAGTTTTGGGCCTGGCCGAAATGCTGGAACAGGGTTCCTATGGCGCGCTTGGGCCGGAACAGCTTGAAGCGGTACGCGGCATTTACAACTGGGGACGTCGCGTCAAGAGCGACGTCGACTGGCTGATCGAGTACGGCTCAGCTCGTTCCCGCAGGCTTGAAGCAACCGAGGAAGTCAACAAACCCGGACAATCCTGAGTCAATGAGTGGCGGGATCGGATCCTCGATGCGTCGCAAATCAAAGAACCAATGACGACGGATCTCGACTTGCGGCATCTTGCGTCAATATCATCCGACATCACATTGTCAATCTCGCTCGTCTTCGTCAATCACAATGATGCGACCTTGTGAATGAGATCGGTCATTGTCACGTTCGTGGCTTCCTGTTTCTGGGGAAGCGATTCCGTGCCCTTCGCCAAAAACGTAAACCTCTGGACTGGCATCGCCCTTGCCCAACGTTGTGGAGGCTTGACTCTGCCCGTGCAGTTGCTCTGCGACGGCTTCGCAGTCGGGCTCATCGAGTTGCTGGTTCGCCTCAACTCAATGTGACTCGCCTCTTCGACTGGGCAGCAGGCTTCATAGCTCGAATTTCATCAATGAACGCGCCAAAACCAGAGGGTGATTCCGCAAGAATCGAAGCGCTCGGCCGCTACGACGACCTCGAGCATTCGGCAAGCTCACTTAAGGAGCTGGCTCAAGCCGCAGCCGGTATTTGCGCGGCGCCTATAGCACTCCTCAGCTTTGTGGAAGCCAAGCGCGTGCGTCATCGAGTTCGGGTCGGTACCTTGTTGAGTGAGAGTTCGCGAGACGGCTCGTTTACCGCTTGGGCCATTCTCGAGCCCGGCCCGTTTGTTGTATCCAACTCATCAAAGGACGCGAGATTCAAGGACTCACCGCTCGTGGCAGTCGGCGATGGTGTCCAGTTCTATGCTGGCGCGCCGTTGCGGACGCTGGATGGCCATGCGATTGGAGCTCTCGAGGTCATGGACCGCCAGCCCCGCGAGCTGGACGCCGCTCAGTTGAAGGCGCTGGCTGCCTTCGCGGCTGCGGCGATGACTCATCTCGAGCTTGGGCGTAAGACGCAAGATCTTGAGCATTCGACGCTGGAGCTCGACAGAGCGCTGGAATCGCTGAAAGCCAGCGAGGAACGGTACGCGCTGGTTGTCCGAAGCGCCAACGACGGACTGTGGGACTGGGACCTCGAAACAAATGAAATTCACTTCTGCCCGCGCTGGAAAGCTATGCTTGGCTATGAGGAAGACGAAATCGGCGGGCGCCCGGACGAGTGGTTTTCCAGAGTTCACCCAGACGATATAGAATCGCTTCAGACCGAGCTGACCTCTCACCTGATGGGATTGAGCCCACACTTTCAGAAAGAGCATCGAGTCCGCGATCACGACGGTCACTATCGCTGGATGCTGAGCCGCGGGCTGGCGGTGTGGGATTCAAATCGACACGTCTACCGGATGTCGGGATCAGTCACCGATGTGACCGATCAGCGGGAAACTGAGAAGCAACTCCTACACAACGCCTTTCATGACGTGCTCACCGGCTTGCCAAATCGAGCGCTGTTCATGGATCGGCTCAAACGCTCGCTGAATCGAGCGAAGAATCGCGACGACTATTTGTTTGCGGTCCTGTTCCTGGATGTGGATCGCTTCAAAGTGGTAAATGACAGTCTGGGACATCAGATCGGAGACCAGCTTCTGATCGCAATGGCTCGAAGGCTTGAAGGCTGTTTGCGGCCCGGGGATATGGTAGCGCGCCTGGGCGGCGACGAGTTCGCCATCATCGTAGACCACATCAAGAATGTAAGCGACGCGACCCAGGCCGCCGAGCGGATTCAGGAGGAGCTCGGTACGCCGTTCACCTTGAGCGGGCACGAGGTGTTCGCAGCCGCCAGCATCGGGATTGCCCTCAACCTGACTCCCTGCGATTTACCGGAAGATATTCTTCGAAACGCGGACACCGCGATGTATCGTGCTAAGGATCGCGGACGTGCGTGCTATGAGCTGTTTGAAAAAGGTATGCATGCGCGCGCCGTCGCGCTGATGCATCTCGAAACAGATTTGAGACGGGCGCTGGGGCGCGAGGAGTTTCGTCTTCACTATCAACCCATCATTTCGATCGAGACCTGGCGAATAAGCGGCTTCGAAGCGCTGCTGAGATGGCAACACCCGGAGCACGGCATTATTTCGCCGTTGACTTTTATTCCGCTTGCGGAAGAGACCGGACTGATCATCCCGATCGGCCAATGGGTATTGCGAGAGGCTTGCCGCCAAGCGCGAGCATGGCAGGAACAATTCCCCTCAGACCCGCCCTTGAGCATCAGCGTAAACCTCTCAGGGAAGCAATTTCTGCAATCGGACCTGATCGAGAGGATCGAAGAGATACTGACCGAAACAGGACTTCAGGCGAGCAGCCTTGAAATCGAGATAACCGAAAGCGCGATCATCGAGAACATCGACTCGGCCACGTTAATCCTCAGGCAGCTTAAGACTCTCGGAATCCGCCTGTCGCTCGATGATTTCGGCACCGGCTATTCTTCCCTCAGCTATTTGCATCGGTTCCCGATCGACACGATCAAGATCGACCGCTCGTTCGTGTCGCGGATGAACTCGCCGAAGAATTCCGAGATCGTGCGGACGATTGTTACGCTAGCCGGGAATCTGGGACTTAGCGTGATTGCAGAGGGAGTCGAAACGCGCGAGCAGATAATCCAACTCACCGGTCTAAACTGCGATTTGGTCCAAGGCTACCTGTTGTCAAAGCCGATCGACGGCGCAGCGATGCGAGACTTGATCGAAGAGATTTATGAGCGCGGCCTTGGCGCACACGAAGGCGCCGCTTAAGCTCGCAAGCACTACCCCACCAGCGCATGTCCAATCCCCAACCATCCGAAACTTGGCTGCTTGAGTTTTGTCACTGAAAGTGATTTGATGCTGGCTAGTTGTGCGGTCCGTTCACCTTTGGCCGCCGGCTTCTCGAAGGAAGGAACCAAGATGATAAAGAAGGTTACGGCAATTTCTGCACTTTTGGGGTTTTGTATGGCGGTCTCTGTTGTTGGGAGTTTCTCGAACAGTGTTGACGCGATGATTGATAAAAGCTCAGCAACCTTTGCCAAAGATGTCGCGCCGATCCTTCAGAAGCGTTGCGCGGAGTGCCACCATCAGGGCGGAATCGCGCCGATGCCGCTCGTGACCTATGAAGAGACGCGCCCGTGGGCTCGCTCAATCAAAGAAAAAGTCGTCAAGCGCGAGATGCCCCCGTTTCACGCAGCAGGACAGGTCGGGCGTTATGTCAACGACCCAAGGCTAACCGACGCCGAGATTGCAGTGGTGACGAGATGGGTTGATGCCGGCGCGCCGAAAGGGAACCTGAAAGATATGCCGGCCCCGCGAACGTGGACGAGCGAATGGGCGCACGGCGAGCCGGACCTGATCGTAAAAGTCCAACACCCCTACACCCTCCAACCCAGCGGTAAGGATCAGTACGTCTTCTTCTTTTTCGACTATGTGTTTCCCGAAGACACCTGGATCAAAGGCGTGGCCACACGGCCCGGCAACCCGCGAGCGGTTCATCATGCCAACACCCACGTCGTTCCTCCCGGTGTGAAGGCGCCGCCCGAAGGCTTCGTTGCCGGTGACTTCGATCCGACAGCGCGAGGCACCATTATGCTCTCGGGTTGGGCGCCGGGCGTCGACTCGGTAATACTCCCGGAAGGCACTGCAGTGCGAATTCCCAAAGGAATGCGACTTGGCATTCAGATTCACTATGCGCCTTCGGAGCAGGAGCGCGTCGATCAGACTTCGGTTGGGATTTACTTCGCGGATGGAGTTGTGAGGAAGAATCTTCGGGTGCTTTTTGGCGACCGCAAGGACGTCGAGATACCGGCCGGCGAAGCGAACTACTCGCTGGTTGCGAAGAAAAGCTTCGACACCGATGGTGTGATCCGGTTCTTCCACGTCCATATGCACTTGCGTGGAAGGTCCTACGCGATGCGCTTCACCTATCCCGACGGCCGCGTTGAGACGGTGCTGGAGGTGCCGCGCTACGATTTCAACTGGCAGAGGGTCTACACGCTTGTAGAGCCGATGCGCGTACCAAAAGGCACGGCAGTCGAATTCATTGGTACATACGACAACAGCTCGGCCAACAAGTTCAATCCCGATCCGACTAAAGTAGTGCACTGGGGAGAGAAGACTACTGACGAGATGATGCAAGGGCGAATCTTCTGGGAGTCGGTGGACGAGAACTTGAATCTCGCGGTGAAGAAGGGCCACGCCCTCCCACGCTCGGAGTCGGCAAGCAAAGGCCAATGATGCTTCCGCTTTCGCCTTGGGAACCAGGTTGGTCGGCGAGGCCGCAGCCGGACTCAGCAGCGATTTGCGGCGGCCTAAAGAGGCTTCCGCTTTTCAATCTCCACATAATCGCGGGCGTCTGAGCCCAGGTAAATCTGCCTCGGCCGCGCGATCTTCTGTTCGGGGTCCAATAGCATCTCTTCCCACTGCGCAAGCCAACCTGAAGTCCGCGGGATCGCGAACAATACCGGGAACATATCGACCGGGAAGTTCATCGCCTGATAAATGATCCCAGAGTAGAAGTCCACGTTTGGATAGAGCTTGCGGCTTACGAAGTAGTCGTCTTCGAGCGCAATTCGCTCAAGCTCGAGCGCGATGTCGAGGATCGGGTTCTTGCCGGTTACCTCGAAGACTTCGTCGGCGACCTGCTTGATGATTCGGGCGCGCGGATCGTAGTTCTTGTAAACCCTGTGCCCGAAGCCCATCAGTCGAACTTCTCCCGCTTTTACTTTTTTGATGTACTCAGGAATGTGGTCTTTTGAGCCGATCTCGTTCAGCATCCGCAGCACCGCTTCGTTGGCGCCACCATGAAGCGGGCCATACAAAGCCGCAGCAGCGCCGGCAATCGCCGAAAACGGATCGACGTGCGAGCTGCCTATGCTCCGCATCGCGTTCGTACTGCAGTTTTGTTCGTGGTCTGCGTGCAGGATGAACAGCACATCCAGCGCGTGTTCGAGCGCAGGGTTTGCGAAGAACTTGGTCTCGGTCATCCTGGACATCATGCTCAGGAAGTTACCGGTGTAGCTGAGATCGTTGTCGGGATAAACGTAAGGCATTCCTATGCTGTGACGATAGGCAAACGCCGCGAGCGTCGGCATCTTCGCGATCAACCGTTCGATCTGTTTCTTTCGCGACTCGGCATCGAAGATATGCTTCGCATCAGGGTAGAAGGTCGACAGCGCCCCAACGGTTCCAACCAGCATCCCCATCGGATGCGCGTCCCAATGAAACCCGTCCATAACCTTCTTTATGTTTTCGTGGATGAAAGTGTGATGAGTGATATCGAAGCGCCACTCGTCGAGCTGCGCGGTTGTCGGAAGCTCGCCGTTCAACAGCAGGTAGGCCACCTCGAGATAGCTGCTTCGCTCGGCAAGCTGCTCGATTGGATACCCTCGATAGCGCAAGATTCCCCGATCTCCGTCGATGTAAGTGATAAGGCTTTTGCAGGCGGCGGTGTTCATGAACGCCGGGTCATAGCTCACCAGCCCGACATCGTCATCAGACGCCTTTATCTTCCGGAGATCCGTCGCATGAATCGCGCCTTCTTCAATTGGAAGTTCGTACTGCTTCCCGGTTCGGTTGTCGATCACTGTTAAAGTCTCTTTGCTCACGTTTTCTCCTTCCTCGCGGGAGCTTCATCATCGACAGCTTGGTTGTCTATGACTTTGTTTTGGGTCGCCTCTTGAGTTTTAGCATTGAAGGTGGTTTCATTTCCACCTCGTGATTAGCGAGATCCTCGAAGCGATCAAGAGAGTCATAAGCAACCGAGAAAGTCGCCACAAAGGAATTAAACCGATTGGGCGAACTGTCTCACAGGAGAGGAAAGCGTGATAAAGCGTCCGGTCTTGTTGTCGTCGCTCTTGCTTAGTCTTTTAGCTGGCGGCGCCTTTGCGCAGCACGTCAGTCCCACGCTCTACCAAAGCATGAAATGGCGATGCATCGGGCCCCATCGCGGTGGACGAACCGTTGGAGCGACCGGCGTGCCCGGCCAGCCTAACGTTTTCTACATCGGCGTCAACAACGGCGGCGTGTGGAAGACCAATGACTACGGGCGCATCTGGAAGCCGATCTTTGACGATCAACCGACCGGCTCGATCGGAGCGCTCGCCGTTGCCCCCTCCAACCCCGACGTCATCTACGTCGGTAGCGGGGAAGGGCTGCAGCGGCCGGACCTTTCAACCGGCGACGGCATTTACAAGTCGACCGATGCGGGCAAAACCTGGAGGCATCTGGGACTTCGCGAAGGTCAACAGATCGGCGCGATCATAGTCGATCCGCGCGACCCGAACCGCTTGTTGGTGGCAGTGCTCGGTCATCCCTATGGAGCCAACGAAGAACGCGGCGTGTATCGCTCAACTGACGGCGGCGAGACATTTCAGAAAGTTCTCTACAAAGACGAGAACACGGGCGCGATTGCGCTTGCGTTTGATCCTTCGCACCCGCAGACCGTCTACGCCGATCTGTGGTCGGCACGACAAGGGCCCTGGGAGAACGGCGCGTGGCAAGGCCCGGGAAGCGGATTGTTTAAATCAACCGACGGCGGCTCGACCTGGCGCCAACTCACTAAAGGTCTTCCGACTATTGAGCAAGGCTTGGGGCGCATCGGATTCTGCGTTGCGCCGAGCGATTCCAAGCGGATATACGCAACCGTTGATGCGTCGCCGCAGCTCGGCGGCGTTTACCGTTCTGACGACGCAGGCGAAAGCTGGCGAAGGGTTAGCAGCGACCCGCGGCCGTGGGGACGAGGCAGCGACTTCGCGGAAGTGAAGGTTGACCCGAAGAATCCTGATATCGTTTACAGCGCCGATGTCGTGACCTGGCGTTCAACGGACGGCGGACAGAACTTCAAAGCCTTTAGGGGCGCGCCCGGCGGTGATGACTATCAC
>DATMCM010000077.1:0-11150 GCA_035558335.1 Blastocatellia bacterium
CCATCCGATCTTCAACGCCTTTTCGGGAAGCGGTCGGTTGACCTCGACGCGCGTTTACGCTTATCACCGGGCGACGCCGCACGAGGGGACTTTGACGATCGCAGCGCTGGACGACGCAAGCCCCATCGTTGTCGAGGGCTCGGCTGGACGAGGGAAGGTCCTGCTGGTCACCACCACTTTGGACACGACCTGGAATGATCTACCGCTGACGCCGATGTTCTTGCCGCTGGTGCGACAGATGCTCGAGTACCTCGACGGACGCGCGAAAGCTTCCGCGTGCATGGTTGGGCAGATGTTCAACGCGCCCGCCGATCCGGACGGCTCGATGCCTGCTATCGACAGTCCCAGCGGAAAACGCATCGACGATGCGCGAGCCAACCCTTCGAGCGACCAATCAGTCGACGCCGTTGAGGTCGGCTTCTACAGACTTCGTTATCGCGATCGCAACGAGTACGCGGCGGTAAATCTGGACACAAAGGAGTCGGATCTGGCGAAGATGAATGTCGGCGAGTTCATGGTGGCGATTTCTCGAGGCGAATCCGATCAAAGCGTTCAACCTTCGCAATCACCTCGCCTCACTGCGGAAGAAACCGAAGCGAAACAGCGCTTGTGGCTTCCGCTGCTCATTGCTGCGTTACTCGTGTTCGTCTCGGAGGCAGTTCTTGCGAGACGGATCCGTATTGCAAGGTTAGTCGGTTAGCGGCTAGGAAGGGGACATCGCCACGAAGGCACACTGACACAAAGCCGCGCGAAGATAACTTTGTGCATCTTTGAGTCTTAGGGTCTTGGTGGCGAGCTTGATTCAGCATTATACTGACTCTCATCGGGAGGATCGCGGTATGAGTCCTCGGGTTAAGAGCTTCGAAGAAGTAATCAAACAAGTGCGAGCGCGATTTACGACTCGCGCGCTGTTGCGCGGTGTACTCATAACGCTGGCGGTCGCGGCCTGCTCGCTGTTGCTCGCCGCGTATGCGGCGGGGCACATCACTCACAAGCGGGGCGCATTTGTGTTGCTGCGAGTATTGCCAATCGTGCTGACGCTTGTGGCCGCGGCGCTCTTTATCCTCAGACCGCTGCGGACAAGACTTGCCAACAACGTGATCGCGCGGCTGATCGAGGAGAAGTGCGGGCTTGCGGATCGGCTCGTGACATCTGTCGAGTACAGCGAAGCTCCCCGCGACGCTTCGCCAGCGATCCTTTCGCGGCTCAATGAGGACACTGCCGAGCGCTGCGCCACGATCAGTCTCGATGAGGTAATAGACCGACGACACGCTTACGCCTACGGAGCCGGCGCAGCGTTGATTGCGATCGGGATGATCGCGGCGGTGTTTCTTGGACCGAAGCCTTTAGCGAAAGGTATCGCGGAGCTTTACGCGGACCCTGATGCGGTGTCGGCCAGCGCTATGTTCATAAGCGTAAACCCGGGAACCGCCCGCGTGCCTCGCGGCTCCGACCTGCAAATAAAAGCAACGCTTTCAGGTTTCAGCTCCGAGCTTGCACAAGTGTTTGTCCGCAAGCAGGGCGCCGACAACTGGGTGGCCCAGCCAATGGAGCCCGCCAAGAACGACGGCGAGTTCCAGCACGTCATCTTCAACATTCAAGACTCGGTGACTTACTACATTGAGTCAAAGGACATTCGCTCGCCGGAGTTCGCGCTCGAAGTCGCGGACCTTGCGTTTGTCAAACAGATCGACCTGCTGCTGAACTTCCCGGCATACACTCACTTGCCGAGCAAGAAGATCGAAAACGGGGGCGAGGTGGCGGCGCTCAAAGGAACCGTTGTTCAGGTCTTCGCTCATCTGAGCGGCCCGGTGAAGTCCGCTCGCATAGTGATCAGCGATGGAACCAAAGTCGAGATGAACAGCGTGGCTGAGAACCTTTACACCGCGCCGTTCGACGTCAAGCAAAACGGGACTTACAAGATCGAGATTACCAGTGACGACGGCGAGCGGTATAACGGCTCGAATGACTTCGACATTACGTTGATTGAAGACAACGCGCCGACAGTGCTAATCGACAAGCCCGGCCGCGATATGAAGGTCAGCAGCATCCAGGAAGTCTTCACACAAGTCCGCGCGGAGGACGACTACGGGGTCAGCTCGATCGAACTCTTCTATTCGGTAAACGGCGGCGAGGAGCGGCATGTCCAGTTGCAGGACTTGAAGAGTGAAGCCGCGCACTCGCTATCGGGTGCCCACACTTTCTTTCTGGAAGAATACGCTCTGAAGCCCGGCGATTTTATTTCTTACTACGCCAAGGCGCGCGACAACAGCCAGGAGGCAACAAGCGACATCTACTTCATGGAAGTTCGGCCGTTTGACCGCCAATTCCGCCAGGCTCAACAACAGGGTGGCGAAGGCGACCAAGACCAGAACGCGCTGACTCGCCGGCAGCGCGAGATAATTGCAGCGACCTTCCGCGTCCAGCGCGAGCAGGCCAAGTACACTCCTCAGGAGAAGGAAGAGAACTTCGGCGCGGTTACGTTGAGCCAGGAGAAGCTAAAGACCGACGCCGATGCGCTGGCAGAGCGCATACGCCGGCGGCTGGGCGATCAACTCGGCTCGGAGCCTGATTTTGCCAAGCTGGTCGAATGCCTGGTGCAGGCTTCAAAAGAAATGGATGCGGCGACCGTCGAATTGCGCGCTCGCAAGACCAAGGAAGCAATGCCACCCGAGCAGCGATCCCTGCAACAACTGCTTCGCGCGGAAGCAATCTTCCGTGACATTCAAGTTGCGCGCGGAGGCGGGCAAGGCCAAAGCAAGAGCGAGGAGAATCAGGAACTGGCCGATCTGTTCGAGCTCCAGCTCGACAAAATGAAGAACCAGTACGAAACGATTCAGCGCGAACAGAAGGCGAATCAAAACCAGCAGCAGGACGAGCTTGCGCGGCGGCTTGCGGAGCTTGCACGCAGACAACAACAGCAGCTCGAGCAGCAGTCGCGCCCGCAACAGTCGCAACAAGGCGGGGGAGGAGGCGGCTCGCAGCGGCAGCAGCAGGAGATGATCGACGAAGCGCAGAAGATGGCGCGTGAGCTAGAGCGATTGTCTCGTGACCGGCGAGATCCGAAACTCGAAGAGGCTGCGCGCCAGCTTCAACAATCGGCCGACGAAATGAAGCGAGCGCAAGCAGCGTCTTCTCAGTCTCAGTCTTCTTCATCTCAGGGCGCCGGCTCACAGAGCACCGAGGCGACCGCTCGGCAGCTTCGCGCGCTCGAACGAATGGAGCAGGCTCGCAAGCTGATGGACTCATCTCAACGCGATGGCGGACAAAAGGACGTGCAGCGGCTTCGACACCAAACCGAAGAAGCGATCAAGCGGCAGGACGAGATCACCCGCGGCGTCGATGACCTCGCGAAAACCAAGGGAGCCAACGGCTCCGAGCAAAAGGCCGCACAGCTTGCCGAGCGCAAGCAGGGGCTTGCGGACCAGGTTGCCGGGCTCGAGCGAGACATAGATCAAACGGCGCGTGGGATGAGCGGGGATCGGCAGAAGGCGGGCGAAAAATTGCGTGACGCGGCAGGCTCCATTCGCCAGAACCGAATTCCTGAACGCATTCGGCAGAACAATCAGTTGATCGAGAACGGCTGGTACGAACAAGCGCGTGACCGCGAGAAGATAATCCGCGGCAATCTGGAAGAAGTGCTAAAGGATCTTCAAGCGGCGGAAGGAAACGCTTCGAAGAAGACGTCGGGTGAGAGCATGGAAGATGCTCTTAATCGAGCACGCGAGCTTGCTGATAGTTTGGAGTCCTTGAAGCGAAAGATGGAGTCTGGCGAGCAGCAATCGGGTCAGCAGTCAGGTAATCAGCAGAACGGGCAACAAGGACAACAGGGACAACAGAGCCAGCAAAGCGGACAACAAGGACAGCAAGGTCAACAACAAGGACAGCAGGGGCAGCAAGGCCAACAACAAGGCAAGGGCCAGCAACAAGGCAAGGGCCAACAACAAGGCAAGGGCCAGCAACAAGGTCAGGGCCAACAACAAGGCAAGGGCCAGCAACAAGGTCAGGGCCAGCAACAAGGCAAGGGCCAGCAACAAGGTCAGGGCCAGCAACAGGGACAAGGACAACAACAGGGTCAGGGCCAGCAACCGGGTCAGGGCCAGCAACAGGGACAGGGCCAGCAACAGGGTCAAGGTCAGCAACAAGGTCAGGGTCAGCAAGGCAACCAACAGGGCGATCGGCCTTCGATGGGCACCGCCCAGGATGCGACCACCGCTGGGGGAGGTCCGCCTCGCGGCGGGCAGCGCCAACTGGAAAGCGAGTTGCGTCAAAGGGTCGGCGAGGCTGAAGAGTTGCGACGGGCGCTAGGACCGAACAGCGATCTTGCTCGCGACTTGAATCGCGCGATCGAACAACTGAAGCGCATCAACCCGAATGCGTTCAGCGATCCGGCTCAGTTGGCCTTGCTCAAGAGCGAAGTGATCGACCCGTTGAGGCAGCTTGAAATCGAGCTTGCGCGCAGGCTCCAGGCAAAGCTGGGCAATAATGGGCCCGGCGCGCTCGGAGATGGAGACGCGCCCGATCGCTATCGCAAAATGATCGAGGATTATTATCGGCGGCTTTCGATGCGTTCACCCAACAAGCCGTGAGATACGCAAGCAGTTAGTGAATGTTGAGCAAGACTAAGCGCCCCTATAAGTGACTGATATAGAAAGCTGAGGATGATTTGGATGAGCAACGGATACTTATCGTTTGTTCGTTTCGTTGTTTCCGGCGTGATGTCAGCGGTCCTGATGATCGCGTCGGCCACCGCCGCCTCTCCAGCGAGAACCGATCACAAGTCGTTTGCCGCCGCCTCGGCGAGGCTTTCTGAGCAGGGCGGCTACTTCGATTCCGACAATCTGATCTCAAACGAAACGTCCTACCTTCACGTGATGCCAAAGCTCAAGGAGCTGGGCATCACTGGCGGCGTCTACATCGGCGTCGGACCGGACCAGAGTTTTTCTTACATAGCAAAGATTCGCCCCAGGATGGCGATCATGATAGACATTCGCCGCGACAATCTTCTTCAGCACTTGCTCTACAAGGCGCTGTTTGGCCGCGCGCGCAATCGCATCGAATACCTATGTCTGTTCTTCGGCAAGCCTTTTCCAAAGACCAAGGGTTGGGACGGCCGCGGCATCAAGGATCTGGTCGAGTATATCGACGGCGCGACGTCGGATTCGAAGCTGTTTGAAAAAACTGTGAGTACCGTCCGCCAGGAAGTTCAGAAATACGGCATTCCGTTATCCGCGTCGGACATCGAAACCATCGGCAAGATCCAACGCGCGTTCTACAGCGCGGGGTTGGAGATTCGATACTCGAGCTATCATCGGCCGCCGCGCTCGATCTATCCGACGTATCGCGACCTGCTCCTGGAGACGGACCTCGCTGGGCAACAGCAGAACTATTTTGCCCGCGAGGATGACTTTCAGTTCCTGAAGAGGCTTGAAGAGCAGGACATGATCATTCCGGCGGTCGGCGATTTGTCGGGCCCGCAAGCACTGAAGGCGATCGGGCAATTCATCGCCGAGCAGAAGGAAAGGGTCTCAGCGTTCTACTTGTCGAACGTGGAGTTCTATCTGGCGCGGCAAGGAACTTTTGACAAGTTCGTCGATAACCTCAGGTCCCTTCCGATCGACAGCCGGAGCATGATCATTCGGAGCTACTTCAACTATTACGCGCCGTCGCATCCCCAGGCCGAGCCCAATCACTTCAGCACCCAGTTGCTCGAACGAATCGAAGACTTATTGAAGCAATGTGCAACCGGCGAGTGCGACAACTACAACGACATCGTGACAAAGAACTCGATCCTGCTGCGATGAAAGAGAGAGGGTTCACCACGAAGGCACAAAGACACTAAGAGGAGAACTATGACTGTCGGCAGTTGCCTCTTCCTCTTTGTGGCTTAGTGGCTTTGTGGTTTAGCCGAGATGGAAGACATTCGCGTTTCGAGCTGGAACCGGCGAGTGCGACAACTACAACGACATCGTGACAAAGAACTCGATCCTGTTGCGATGAAAAGAGAGAGTTCGCCACAAAGGCACAAAGACACTAAGAGGAGAACTATGACTGTCGGCAGTGGCCTCTTCCTCTTTGCGGCTTAGTGGCTTTGTGGTTTAGCCGAGATGGAAGACATTCGCGTGTCGAGCTGGAACGAACTTAACGAGCGGCTGTACGAGAGCTCGTGGGAAGAGCCGCTTGCGCGGTTTCGGTCCAACCTGGCGTTTCGCGGACTGGGAAACTCTCTGTACGATCTGAAGACCGGGTTGATCAGATTGGGCGGCGCCGAGAGACTCGAAGGCCACCTGCTCAGAAACTATCGCAAGTACGCGCCGCGAGACTCGGTCCCGGACGATTCGATGTGGAACTGGATCGCTCTCGCGCAGCATCACGGATTGCCGACGCGCTTGATCGACTGGACGTTCTCGCCTTACGTGGCGATGCACTTTGCGACAGTGCGGCTTCAGGACTACGACTTTGACGGCGCGATCTGGTGTGTGGATTTCGTGAAGACCAATCAGTTGCTTCCCGACATCCTCAAACGGCTGCTTCACGAGGAGGGCTCGAACGCGTTCACCGTCGATATGCTCAGCCGGGTAGCGGCCTCGCTCGCAAAGTTCGATCAGCTCTCGCCCGACGAGTTCGTCGTGTTCTTCGAGCCTCCTTCGCTCGACGATCGAATCGTGAATCAGTTTGCGTTGTTCTCGATGATGTCCAACCCGACTGCGAGGCTCGATCGGTGGCTTGAAGAACACCCCGAGTTGTACCGGCGGATCATCATCCCGAAAGAGTTGAAGTGGGAAGTGCGTGACAAGCTGGACCAGGCCAACATAACCGAGCGGGTGTTGATGCCCGGGCTTGACGGGCTGAGCAGTTGGCTCAAGCGGTACTACACTCCCAAACCGAGGTAAGAACTGGCGATGACCGGCACGGGCTACGATCACGAAACTGAGGGCGAAGTGATCAAGATGATCCACGGCGAGCTGCCGGCGGTCAGATGGGCTTGCGGCGGCTGCGGCGAGGATTCGTGCACGATTTTCTATGATCGAGAAGAAACTGAAATGGTGACGGAGTGCGCGTTCTGCGGTGCTAACAACCTTGTCCACCGGCCTGTTTCTAACATTTCAAACCAATGATCGAAGATCGAAGCGAACTGATCGCCGCGGTGCGCGACAAAGCCAACGCAGCCGAGATGTCGGCGGCGCTGGTGTTCAACTGCCACATCACCGGACTCGCCGTAGCGCGTTCGCTCGGTAAGCGCGGTGTGCCGGTGGTCGGGCTCGATCAGGACGGAAACGGCTACGGCTTGCACTCGAAGCTTACCTCGGTCGCCGGGCGCTGCCCGTACCCGCTCGATGATGAGCGCGCCTTTATCGACTTGCTTCTCGAAATCGGCGCGGAGTTGAAAAGAAAGGCCGTGCTGTTTCCGTGTCTGGACGAGTGGGTGTTCGCGGTTGCGCGGCACCGGCGCGAGCTCGAAGAGTATTTCCTGATTCCGTTCTCCGGGATTGAAACCGTCGAGCGAATGCTCGACAAGAACCTTCTGTATCGCAAATGCGAGGCGCTTGCTATTCCTATTCCGCGGACGTTTTATGTGGGCGAGCAGACGCCGCAGCAAATCGCTTCCGAGATCGAGTTCCCATGCATTGTTAAGCCGGCGCTCCAACGCGAGTTCACAAACGAGTTTGGCGAGAAGGTATTTCGCGTCGAGACTCGCGAACAGTTTTTCGCGATGTGCGAGCGGGCTGCGAGGCACCCGCTTCTGGCTCAGGAGATCGTGGGCTCGGGCGTCGACAGTTTCTATTCGCTGTGCAGCTACGTTGGGAATGACGGTGAAGCAAAGGGGGTGTTTGTCGGGCGCAAGCTCGAACAGTATCCGCCGGACTTCGGGACTGCGTGTCTTGTTGATTCGCGCTACGTTGGTGAGATAGTCGAGCGGGGAGTTGAAATACTTCGGGAGTTCGGCTATCACGGGATCAGCGAAGTCGAGTTTCTAAGGGACGAGCGCGACGGCGAGTTCAAGTTGCTGGACATCAACACTCGGGTGTGGAAATGGATCGGCTTGCCTATCTCGGCTGGCGTCGATCTGCCGTGGCTTGCTTATGCGGATGCAGTCTACGGAAAGGTAAAAACCGCTGAGCGGCAGCGCGAAGGAATGCGGTGGGTTTACTTGAAGGACTACATTGCGCTGCGAATGGCGAGTGTGGGGGTTGATGAAACGACTTTGGGCGAGAAGGATTGGCTCGAGTTGATCGCAGGCGAGAAAAGCGGGGAGATCGTTGATGCGGTTCTGTCGAGAGATGACCCTGCGCCGTTTGTGCGGATGATGGAAGGATTGTTCGAGAAACGGCGCTACTATTGCGCTTGTTGAGCGAGAGTTTCACGCAAAGGGCGCGAGGAGTTTCACGCAAAGGCGCAAAGGCTCGCAAAGGCGCTTGAATGCAGTCTAGCCGTTGTTCACAGCCTTTGCTTTGCGATTCTTTGCGGCTTTGCGTGAAACTGACGACGAAGATTCAGAACCGGGAGAACTTGTGAACAAAATCCGATTTGGATTCTGGATGCCGATATTCGGCGGGTGGCTGCGCAACGTCGAAGACGAACAGATGCACGCGACGTTCGATTACAACAAACGGCTCGCGCAGCGCGCCGAGAAACTCGGCTTCGACATCGCCCTGCTTGCGGAACTGAACCTCAACGATATCAAAGGCGCGACGGCTCCGGTGCTCGAATGCTGGACGACGGCGGCGGCAATCGCTTCGGTCACCGATAGCCTCGAGTTAATGAACGCGATTCGGCCCGGATTTCGCCTGCCCGCGGTGGTCGCGAAGATGGCCGCTAACATCGATCAGATTTCGAACGGCCGCTTCAGCTTGAACATCGTGTCGGCGTGGTGGGAGCAGGAGATGCGCGAGTACGGTGGCCAGTGGGTCGCTCACGGCGAACGTTACGACCGTACGCGCGAGTTCATCGAGGTCATGCGCGGGATGTGGAGCGAACAGGAGTTCAGCTACGAGGGCAAATACTACAAAGTCGAGAAGGCGCATCTCGAACCAAAGCCCGTGCGAAAGCCCTGGCCGACGCTCTATGCGGGCGGCGAATCAGAAGACGCCAGGCAGATGATTACTCGGTTCTGCGACGGCTACTTGATGCACGGCGATCCTCCGGAGAATGTGAAACCGAAAGTCGACGAGATGGCAGAGCGCCGCCGCGCGATGGGCATGGAGCCGATGACATACGGGATTGCGGGTTACGTCGTTTGTCGCAATAGTGAGGCCGAGGTGAAAAAAGAGATAGACCGGATCTGCGACGTCAAAGACACAGCCGGCTATTTTGGCTTCAAGGATTTCACTACTCAGAGCCAGCTCGAGCGCGAGCTGTCGTTGCGGGACTACAGCGTATCAAATCGGGGCTTGCGGACCGGGTTGACCGGAACCCCGGAGCAGATCGCCGAGCGTATGGTCGAGTTTCGCAAAGCCGGCGTCGAGATATTCCTGATGCAGATGAGCCCAATGACGGAAGAGATGGAGCGCTTTGCCGAAGAAGTCATGCCGCTGGTGAATGCGGCGCTCGCTGAGTGAGTTGGAGCCACGATGAAGCTCACCGTCTCGCTGCTTGTCTTTGTTTTGTTAGTCGGGCTCGGATCGCTCGTGATGTTGAAGCCAGAAAGTGGTGTTGTCGCCAGCGGAAAGACTTCCGCGCCTGCTGCGAACGTCGATCCCAACAATGTGAACATTAAGCCGCTAGAACTTCCTCTGGTCGAGCCGCGCATCGAAGTCTCGAAGAGCAAACGCGAGCTGAGGCTTTACTCCGCGGGCAAGGTCGTTCGCGTCTATCGGGTCGGACTCGGTTCGAATCCTAACGGCGACAAGACAGTGCAGGGAGACGGCCGCACTCCTGAAGGCGAGTTTTTTGTTTGCTCTAAGAACCCGAAGAGCAACTACTATCTCTCGCTCGGTTTAAGCTATCCGAACGAAGAAGACGCCGAACGCGGACTACGGGACAAGCTGATTTCGAAGGCGGTTCGCGATCAAATATTGCGCTCGATTAGCGCGCGTGCGTGTCCGCCGTGGAACACGAGGCTTGGCGGTGAGGTGTTTATTCATGGAAACGGCTCGGCAACGGATTGGACGCTTGGTTGCGTGGCTTTGGACAACGCAAACATGAAGGAGCTGTTTGAAGCGATTCCGAAGGGCACGCCGGTGAAGATCAAGCCGTGATTTAGACGCGAGTATAGTACGCCTCTCCCCCACAGGCGCGACAGAGAGTGCGCCCATCCCGAAGCACCTCGCGACGGTCGTTTACTCCTTCGCCGCACTCTTCACACGCAACCCGCGAAACCGGTCTCCCAGGCTGATCTTGTGGCGGGACCGCGATTCTGACGCGCTCTGTCTTGAACAGTTGCTCGTCGGGGAGAAGCTTATAGGCTTGGAGCTGGCGTTGGTACTTGTTCTCGATTTCAGGGAAGGCGCAGTCGGCCGCTTCGCGAGACGTGTCGAGCGCGACTACTCGGACGGCTTCACCGGTTTTGGTGTTGAGGAAGGTCGAGGCGAGCTTGCCGTAGTCGTGAAACTTGAGCGTCCGTTTTCCGAGCCTGCAGCCCGTCACTGTGTTGATCGCATCGGCGGCGCAGCGGTCTATCTCGACAAAAACCAGAAGTCTCTTTTGGTCCGCGCCGAGAGGGTCTTCGATGCCGACCGCTCGACAACCGAGCAACGCCATTCTTACTCCCAGCACCTGGCCTGCGCACATATGCCCGTGAGAATGCTCGGCTCGAACGAGCAGCTCGTCGAGTGTTTCCATAACGCAATTATAGACCACGAATGCCGCGGATTGAACGGGTTTACGCTTATCCGTGGCCATTCGTCGGATCCGCGTCATCAGCGTTCTATTGGTCTAGTCGTAAAGAAGAAAAGGCTCGCGTTGCTTGGCGAACTCATTCAGATCAACTTGCCAGCCCTTTTCTATTTCGGTCAACGGGCTTCCTGCTTCGATCTGTTCGCGAAGCCGCGAGCTTCCGTTGATAACGTCGAAGGGAAGTTTGTCGCAGACGTATTCATAAGGCGGTTGCCTCCACGCAAAGTCATTCGGATACAGGCGGCGAATCGCGCTGATGATTGCGACTGCGGTGATGACCGGCTTGAAGGCACCGCGGTCAGTTACGTGGATCT
>DATMCM010000078.1:0-3583 GCA_035558335.1 Blastocatellia bacterium
TCGTCTCACATTCTTTCGGACGTTGAAGCGCTGTGCGATCGGGCCGCGATTCTGAGCCGAGGCAAGCTTGTTCGGTACGGAACCGTTGATGAGTTAGCCGGCGCACAGGATTCGGCTGTCGAAGTGATCGCGCTTGGAGTCGATGCCTCTGATGTACGCCAGTTGTCGGAATCGATTTCTTCAGTCGAAGCCGCCCGCGCGACACCAAACGGCGTTCACCTTGTGCTTGCCGATGAAACCGACGTTGATGAAGCTCTGGCGGCGATTCGCAGATGTGGCGGCAAGCTTCTATCGATAAACCCGAGGCGTCGCTCTTTGGAAGATGTCTTTTCCAGCTCCGAACATCAGGGCTGACTCGTTGCGCGATGTCGGTAGCCAAACCTATAGTCAACGGCAGCTTTAGTTCCCTTCCCTCTCTTGCGTTCGGTAAGATCATGCGGCGCACTGGACTGTTGGCCGCCATCGCGGCGATTGGATTTTGGTGTGGCGCAGCATGCGCGCCTCCCACCTCCCGCGCTGAAGGCAACCTCGCAACGTCTCAAGCGCCCGATCTTGGCGCGATCATCGATGGTCTTCAAAATAACTACTCGCGTATGCGTGGCATTGCCGCCGACTTTATTCAGATGTATCGGGGAAATGACGGAAGAACGATCCGCGAGACGGGCCATTTGCTGCTCAAGCGCCCGAGCAAGGCTCGTTGGGAGTACTCCGAGCCGGAGCCGAAGCTCTTTGTCTCAGACGGCAAGAACGTTTTTTTCTATGTCCTTGGCGAGAAGCACGCGACGAAATCAGCCATCAAAGAATCTGTTGATCCTCAGATCCCGTTTCTCTTCTTACTCGGCAGAGGGAACTTACGGCGGGACTTCAGCCGGATTGAGGTTGTCGTCAGCGAGCGCCCCGTCGAGGCGGGAAACGTGGTCCTGAAGCTGGTGCCAAAACGCGCACCGGAAGAATTCAAACTGTTGCTGGTCGAGCTTTCGCCCGCTTCTTACGAGGTTCGCAGGCTGGTCATCATTGAGCGAAGCGGGGCGCGAATGGACTTCTTGTTGTCGAATGTCCGGAAGGACTACGTGGCCCCAGACGACCGGTTCCAGTTCATCCCGCCGCCAGGCGTCATTGTCAAGAAAGCGCAATGACTACCGTTGCGTTCCGACAAGAACCTCTGATCAAGGTTCCGCAACCCTGGGGTTCTCTCAGTTCAGCTTGAGCGCGCAGGGCTCGATTCTCGCATGCATTATTTCCGAAAAACTCGGAGTGCGATCAATCGAAACCTCTATGTTCACGGACTCGCCAGGACCGAGAGCGGCTTTTTTGTCAGGGATAACTCCGACTGTTTTCTCTTTCAGCGTTTCGCACTTGTATCCGAACAGCGCCATTCGCACCTGTAGACCCGTAATCGTTCGCTCTCCCGCGTTCTTGATGCTGCACAGTATGCGCACATATTTGCTGTTCAAGGTCGGGTATTCGCCCCTTCTCGCGTCAATGTCTCTGAACAGTATATTCGGTACATATTCTTGCGCTTCAGTTTGAGTAACGTTTTGGGGTGGACACGTCATCTCTTTGTAGTCCGGATCCGATTCCGGATAAGCGCGACTTACGGGACTGACCGGTTCCATCTCGACTTTAGCCGCCGGCCTCAGCCGCGTCACCGCAACGATCAATACGATCACAGCAGCTACCGCGATGCCACTCAATATCATTATCGAGCGCGAGCGGTCTCTCTCTATTTTTCCAGTAGGTTGCTCGAACATCCCGTTACGCTCCGATAGTCATGCGCCCAACAAGTAGAGTCGGTGATACGACACTCCCTCTGAAGTCCAGGTCGTTCCCTATCATCTCTATTGCGTTAAGCATCTCTTTGAGGTTCCCTGCGATTGTCACGCCCTGAACCGGAAAAGTCAGCTCGCCATTTTCAATCCAGATCCCAGAAGCTGAGCGTGAATAATCACCCGTCACAATGTTCACGCCAAAACCGATCAATTCAGTTACGTAGAAGCCTTTCGACACGGACTTGATTATGTCCTCCGGCGAATGCTGGCCAGGTTCGATGTACATATTTCCGGCCTCGACGCTTGGCGCCCCCACCAATCCGCGGCCGGCGTTTCCGGTGGATCTCAACCCAAGCTTTCGCGCTGTGTAGGTGTTTAGCAAGTAGCTTTCCAACACTCCTTGGTCGATCACCTTCGTTCGGCGGGTAGGCAGTCCTTCTCCGTCGAAGGGTCGCGAGCCCATTGCCCCCGACTTCGCGCCATCGTCAACGACTGTCAGCATCCTGGAGGCGACGCGCTCGCCCAGCTGCCCAACCAAGAAGCTGGATTTTCGAAAGATCGACTCGCCCGACACCGCGTTGAAGATATCGCCAACAAGATCGCGTGCGATGTTAGGCTCGAACACCACAGGTACGCTCTGAATGGGGACCGGCCGCGCACCGAGCTTCCGCAGCGTGCGTTTTGCCGCCATCACGCCTATGTCCTCGGGCGATTCGAGCTCCGACAGCTTGCGGCGGACGTCGTACCAGTAGTCGCGCTGCATTTTTCCGCTCTCGGCTGCCACCGGCACTGCTACCAGCGAACACGAAGTCGCGCTGTACTCGCCTGCGAAGCCAAGCGAGTTGGCGAGGATCGCCGTCCCGGCAGCCGAGTCGAACCCGCCGCCGTCAAAGTTTATTATCAGATCGCTATAGTCTTTTGCCGCGCGCTCGGCCCGCAACGCGAGCTGGATTTTCTCTTCGGTTGGCAGCTGCTCGATCGCAACGTCGTAGAGATCAAGGTCCTGGATCGAAGTGGCGAGCTCGTCTTGTTCAGGAAGGCCCGCGGTGTCGTCAGGCGAAGTTGCCCGGGCCAGCTCGATCGCTTCGTCTATCAATGCTAGCACCGTGTCGCGCCTTAACTCCGAACCGGACACGGAAGCCTGTTTGCCACCAATCAGAACTCGCAGACCGAGCCCTTGATCGCTTGATTGCTTTAGCGTCTCAATCTCACCCAACCTGACGCCCACCGAGAACTCAGTTCGATGCCTTATGATGACTTCGGCTGCGCTTGCGCCGCGTCTCACGGCCTCATGGGCCAAGGCGAGGGCAGATTCTTTCGTGAGATCAAGTTTCATTCAGCTCTTTGAGTTGTAGGATCGCGGGCGATTGTTGGATCGCGAATGCCAGCCAACGCGCGCTCTCATCTTTGAGTGCCACCGACCGTCATCTCGCTTATTTTGATAGTAGGAATGCCGACGCCCACTGGAATGCTCTGCCCGTCTTTCCCGCAAACTCCAACGCCGGGGTCGAGCTCCAGGTCGTTCCCGACTGCGGTCACGTGTTTGAGCGACTCGGGACCGTTGCCGCGAAGTGTTGCGCCCTTCACTGGCGCCGTCACCTTGCCGTCTTCGATCAGGTACGCTTCGGAAGCCGAAAATGCGAACTCTCCGCTGGTGATGTCAACCTGGCCGCCACCAAACTGTACCGCGTAGATCCCTCGCTTGACCGAGCGGATGATGTCTTCCTTGGTGTCTTGGCCGGCGAGCATGAAAGTGTTGGTCATGCGGGGCAAGGGCATGTGCTTATAGCTTTGTCGCCGACCATTGCCGGTGC